>DAMDHZ010000004.1:40671-65128 GCA_032101665.1 Brachybacterium sp.
CCGTCGCCTCCGGGCAGGCGGCCTGCGCGGCACGGCGCCGCATGCCGATCGCGACGCCGCGCTCCCGGGTCTCCGGGTCGGCGTGCACCACGCGATGACGGTCCAGCAGGATCAGCGGCCCCGAGGGCGGCGCAGACACCGGGTCGGCAGTGGCGGTCGACGCCCGTCCGGCCTCCTCGCGAGCGCGTTCGTGGCGGTCGCGAGCGGCCACGAGCGGCCAGTCCGGCACGATCACGGCAGCGGTCCGCGTGGAGGCGCCCTCGGCCGGCGGCGCCTGCTGAGGGAGGAGGCCGGACAGGGACATCAGCCGGCCCTCCTCACCGCATGCAGGGCAGCGGAAGTCGCGGGCGCGTCGGCCGTCGTCGCTGCCGGCTGCCGGCTGACCGCGGGAAGCGCCGCGATCATGCCGCGCACCTCCGGCAGGAGGACCGTCGTCTCGCGGTCGCCGGCGATGCCGCGACCGGCGGAGGCCACCAGGAGACGTCGGCGGCGCAGGCGGCCCGAGCCCGCTCCGAGGCCGTCCCAGCCGAGGGCGATCGCCTCGAGCTGCACGTCGGCGCGGCCCGGCGGACGGGCGGCGAGCACGAGGGTGTCCCGGGTGCGGGCACGACCGGTCAGCGCGCGCCACAGGGCGGGGGTGAGCGGGAGGTGGGGCCCCAGGACCACGACTCCGACGCCGTCGACGAGGGCGGAGAGCACGGATGCGGTCTGCTCGGCGACCTCGGGCATGATCGCGAGGCGCCCTGGGTCGAGTCCGGCGTCGAGCGCGGCCCGCAGCCCGAGGTCGGGCAGCCCCGCGATCGCGCACCAGGCGTCCTCCCCTGTCGCCGCGGCCGCGAGGGCCAGCAGCAGCGAAGTGCTCGCCGTCCCGGTCACCGCGAGCGAGCTGCCGGCGCGCAGGGAGCCGTAGGGAATGAGCGGTGCCAGGGCGTCGGGGACGGGCAGGCGCGTGTGGGCGTCGTCGGGGGCGAGGGCCGGCTCGGCGAGAGCGGCAGGCGCAGTGGGCGCGATGGCCCGGGAGTCGGGATCAGGGGTCACCGGTGCCGACGTGACGGGAGGGGACACGAGGCCCATCGGACCGCTCCGTCCCGGACTGGCGCGCAGGGCGGTGCGATCGATCCGGCCGCCCCATCGGGCGGCGCTGCGCTCGGCCGCGCCGAGAGCCGCGCGAGCCCGCGCCAGACGCTCATCCCTCTCGCCCGTCGGCGCCTGCACGACGCTCATGGATCCACCTCCGTCCCGACCGCTGGCGACGGCCTCCCGGCCGCCCACATGTTCGAACGCGTGTTCGAACAGTACGCCGGAACTGGGAGGAATCGTCAAGCCGTGCAGGTCACACTCTCGAACACCAGTGCGACAGTGTGGGACAAGGGTGTGACAGACGAGGACGGAGCGAGCATACGCAGCATGATGCTCGACCGGCCGCCGCGCTCGATGTCGCCTGTAGGGTGCCCGGATGGAACTGGAGCAGGACGACATCGGCCGCGCTGTCGAGGACATCGCCGTCGGGGTGATCGTGCGCGAAGGTCGGGTGCTGCTCGGTCACCGTCACCCCCGCTGTCGCTGGTATCCGGACTGCTGGGACCTCATCGGAGGCCATGTCGAGCCCGGAGAGGCGGCGCGGGACGCCCTCATCCGTGAGTGCGCCGAAGAGCTCGGCATCCGCGTCCGGGCGCTCACGCCTCTCGCGATGCCGTGCCCGGATCCGGGTATCAGGATGACCACGTTCCTGGTCACCGCGTGGTCGGGTGAGCCGGTCAACGCGGCTCCGGACGAGCACGACGAGCTGCGATGGTTCGCGGCCGACGATCTGACCTTGCTCGTGATGGCCCATCCCGCGATGGCCCCTGCCCTCGTCGAGACGCTCGATGCGTCCGTCCGAGGCAACCTCCCCCTCCCCGCCGACGACGGTGCGGCCGCCCATGTACTCTGATGCCGTGCTGAGGCAGCAGCGATTTCGGGACCCCCGGCCGGGACATGGCCGCGGGGTCGACGACGCGCGCCGATAGCGCATCGGGTCTCCGCAGGCACGGCCGGGGGAAGCATTCATCCTTCGCCCGCTCGCCATCGTTTCGGAGACCCTCTCATGTCGAATGCCGACTATCTGACTTCTGACCAGCTGTGCCGCGCGCTGAGCATGCGCGACCTCACCGACCCCGCTCAGGGCGGCCATGCCATCCAGGTGCTTCTCGCGTCGGTCGTGACCGCGCTGCTGTCCGAGTGGGGCAGCACCGTCCGCTCCGTACGGTCCTCCCCGATCGTGCCAGTGCGGGAGAACTACGACCGCCTCGGCTACGACTCCGGCGACGTCACTCGAGCCCGCCGGTACACCCGATACATCAGTCCCACGGTGATGCTGCGCAGCCACACCAGTGCTGAGCTCCCCACCGCCCTCGAAGACTATGCAGGACAGGCCGGAGTCGATGAGCTGATCGTGGCACCCGGTCTCGTGTACCGGCGCGACGCGGTCGATCGCAGCCACGTGGGCGAGCCCCACCAGGTCGATCTCTGGCGCATCCGCAGCACCCCCCGCACCGACGACAGCGACATGCTCACGATGATCGGCCGCCTCGTCGAGGCGGTGCTTCCCGGCGCGGAGTGGACCGTCACCGAGGTCACGCACCCCTACACCCTCGGTGGACGACAGATCGACGTGCTCCACAACGGCGAATGGCTCGAACTCGCGGAGTGCGGGCGCATTCATCCCGAGGTGCTGCGGGGGTCGGGCCTCGATCCGGCGCAGTGGTCCGGGCTCGCACTCGGCATGGGACTCGAGCGCGCCCTGATGCTGCGCAAGGGCCTCCCCGACATCCGCTACCTCCGCGCGGAGGACCCGCGCATCGCCTCGCAGATGCTCACCCTGGAGCCCTGGCAGCACGTCTCCCCTCTGCCGGCGTCCCGGCGCGACATCTCCGTGGTGCTGGCCGAGGACGAAGACGAGGAGACGCTCGGCGACCGTATCCGCATCGCCCTGGGAGATGATGCCGACGTCATCGAATCGGTCACGGCTCTCAGCCGCACCGCGCACGAGGATCTCCCCGAGGCTGCGCGCTCTCGGCTCGGAACGCAGAACGGCCAGGTGAATCTCCTGCTGCGGATCGTTCTGCGACCGATCGACCACACGCTCACCTCGGAGCATGCCAACGCGATCCGCAACACGATCTACCGGACCGTGCACGAGGGGCCGGTGATGGAGCTGATCTGAGGCCGGCGCATATCCGAGCGAAAGCCCTCTACCGCGTCAGCGACTCGGCCATCCAGACCAGCTGGGAGGCGAGCGCAGCGTTGCCCTCGATCGCCTCGTGCACGGCGGAGGTGACGGCCCGGGCCTGACAGAGCCCTGCCGCGAGGCCCGGGGGGACGCCGGCGACGTCGGCGAAGAGCTCGAGCCGTCGCAGGAGCTCACGTGGCCCGGCGGCGATCAGCTCCCCCAGCCGATCCCGTTCGACGACCACGGTGTGGCTCTCGTAGGCGATGGTGCCGACGCGCGGCGCCGGGTCGAGGGCACGCCATCGTCCGTCCAGATCCAAGTGAGTGACGACGGTATCGACCACAGGACACCGGATCACCGGTGATGTCGTGTTCTGGCGCGCCAAGCCCAGCACCACACTCAGGCCGAGCATCCGGCTCACCGGTCGAGCTGGAGGCGCGACCATGCCATGCAGGAGAGGAGGACGAAGACGAGGGGAACGGCGAGCGTGAGAACCAGTTGAGCGTTCGTGACGGCTGTGCCGCTGGAGAGCGCCCAGAGTGCGGGGGCCGCCAACGGCATCCAACCTCCGGCCCCGGCGACGGCACCGATCTCAGCGGCGATGATGAGCGCGATCGTGCATCCGACCGCTGCGAGCACGGAGCGGGTGAGCGTTGCGACCCAGGCGATCGGCACCGCGATGCCCGCGGAGAGCAGCGCCAGGACGAACAGCCGTCCGAGCGCGGCCCAGGACTTGCTGCCCGGAGGGCCATAGGCGAGCGCGAGGCCGAGGACCAGGACACCAGCTGTGAGCGCAAGACTGACCATGACGACCCAGAGGGCGTACACGGCGAGCTTGGCGGCCGCGATACGGGCGCGGCTGACCGGCAGTGCGAACAGGCCCACGATGGTCCCCTCGGTGAACTCGCGGCCGAACATCCAGGCGAGCACGATCCCGAAACCGAGGACGCTGGCGACTGCGGTGATCTGAGCGGCTCCGGCCACCAGGCCATCCCAGTTCAAGACGCTCGCAGGCCCGGCCTTCGAGATCAGTTCAGGGTTTCCTCCGGCCACGCCCGCTGTGACGCCGCCCAGCAGAGCGAGCTCGCCGAGGACGACGGCCAGGGTGGCGACCGTCCCGACCAGAGAACGCGTGAGCTTCAGCACCTCGACACGGACCGCAGAGATCATCGGGATGCCTCGACTGCTCCGCGCTGTTCGTCGTCCTGGCGGATCCGCTCGAAGAAGACTCGTTCGAGGTCGTGCCCGGTCGTGTCGAGAGAGCCGATCAATCGGCCCGCGTTCATCAGCAGCACACGATCCGCGGTCCGCGCCACCTCATCGAGGTGGTGGCTGCTGACCAGGATCGACGCCCCCTCCCGTGCGCGCCGGGTCAGTTCTTCACGGAGCAGGATCACCGAGGCAGGATCGAGCGCGTTGCTGGGCTCGTCCAGCACAATCACCGCCGGATCGTGCTGCATCGCTGCCGCGAGGCCGACACGTTGCCGGTTCCCCAACGAGAGGCGACGGAACCGACGCTCGGCCACCGGGGCAAGCTGCCATGTCTCGAGAGCGTTCCGCACGCGGGCCGGGCCGGCCCCGTGCAGGAGCGCGGCGAGATGCAGATTCTTCCTGACGGTCAACTCGGGGTAGGCCAGCGGCACCTCGGTCAATGCACCCATATGCGCCCAGGCGGCAGCGGGCATGTCCTCGAGCGTGTTCCCGAGTACGCGCACCGTCCCGGCCCACGGGCGGAGCATTCCGAGCGCGAGTCGCATCAGGGTCGTCTTGCCTGCACCGTTCAGCCCGACCAGGGCGACGATCTCGCCCGGTTCGATGGTGAACGTCGCGTCAACCACGCCCGCGCCGCCGCGGAACAGGCGGCTGACGTTCTCGAAGGCGAGCACGTCACTCCCCCACCAGCACATCGAGAGCCGTGCTGAGGGCGCCATCCAGCGGAGTCCCTTCCGACTGCGCCCAATCCAGCAGAGCCGTGCTCAGCCCGGCGATCACTGCGGTCACGGCGACGCGGGCCTGCGCCTCCTGCACGCCACGCTCGACCAACGCGCCCGTCAGCGCCGCGACGGTGTCGCTGCTGTTGCGCTCGACGGCTCCGCGTAAGTCCGGCGTCTGAGCCACGATCCGCAAGAGGCCACGCATCTCCTGCACGCTCTCGGCGTCCACGCTCCCCCACGTTTGCCGGATCCCCTCCCCCAGCGATCGCATCGCGGGCTCGTGCTCCGGGCGACCTCGCACCGCCTCCGCCATGAGGGGATCGAACGGATCGGCCAGCAGCAGCGCCTCCTTCGTCGGGAAATGCCGAAACAACGTCATCTCGCTGACGCCCGCACGCCCCGCCACCTGAGCTGTCGTCGTCGCCTCGTACCCGTGTTCAGCGAACATCTCGAGAGCTGCCCGCCTCAGCGCCTCATGCGTACGGTCCCATCGCCCCATGTCCGCGATGTTAGTGACTAACTATCTTGCGATCAAGCCCGAGGCCTCGAAGCCCGTTCGGCCCTCACCGCGTCGCGTAGAACGCCACCGCCGAGCTCGCCGCGACGTTGAGCGAGTCCACGCCGTGCATCATCGGGATGGTCACGCGCCGGTCGAGCCGGCGATCGGCGCCCGGGGTCATGCCATGCCCCTCGGTGCCGAACACGAGCGCGAGCTTCTCATGGTCCTCGGCGACCAGCTCGTCCAGGGTGACCGCTCCCTCCCCGAGCGTCATACCCGCCACCACGAAGCCCGCGTCCTGGAGCTGGTCGATGCCCGCGGGCCAGGTCTCGATGCGGGTCCACGGCACCTGGAACACGGTGCCCATCGACACCCGGATCGCGCGGCGGTACAGCGGGTCGGCGCAGCGCGGCGTCACGAGCACCGCGTCCACCCCGAGCGCCGCGGCGCTGCGGAACGCGGCGCCCACGTTCGTATGATCGACCAAGTTCTCCAGCACAGCGACGCGCGCCCGCCCCGAGGAGCCCTCCGCACGCGGCGCCTGCGCGCCCGCGAGCACCTCGGCGACGGACGGAAGGACCGGGCGCTGCATCGCCGCGAGCGCCCCGCGGTGCAGGTGGAAGCCGGTGAGCTCCTCGAGCAGCTCCTCGGTTCCCACGAACACGGGCACCGCCTCGAAGCGCTCGAAGAGCGGCGCGAACTTCTCGAGCCACTTGTCGGACATGAGGAAGGACCGCGGCACGCAGCCCGCCTCGACGGCCCGCTCGATGACGTTGTAGCTCTCGGCCATGAACAGGCCGCGCTCGGGTTCCAGGACCGAGCGCAGGCGCACGTCGGTCATGCGGAGGTAGTCGTCCAGCCGCGGATCGGTGACGGACGTGATGCGCTCGATCACGCGGAGGGCTCGCTCAGGCCAGGGAGACGGCGCGCGCGGTGAAGCGCTCCCCGCGCTGTTCGACCACGAGCGGCAGCCCGAAGGTGCGCGTGAGGTTGCGGGACGTGAGGGTCTGATCGATCGGGCCCGCCGCGACAACCGTGCCGCCGCGCAGCAGCAGGGCGTGCGTGTAGCCCGGCGGGATCTCCTCGACGTGGTGGGTGACCAGCACGGTCACGGGCGTCGCGGGATCCTTCGCGAGCTGTGACAGGGAGCGCACGAGCTCCTCGCGACCGCCCAGGTCGAGCCCGGAGGCGGGCTCGTCCAGGAGCAGCAGCTCGGGGTCGGTCATGAGGGCGCGCGCCGAGAGCACGCGCTTGCGCTCCCCCGTCGACAGGGTGCCGAACATGCGGTCGGCGAGCGTCTCGACACCGAAGGCCGCGAGCAGCGTGCGCGCGCGGTCGAGGTCCAGCTCGTCGTAGTGCTCACGCCAGCGTCCCGTCACGCCGTACCCTGCCGTGACCACGACGTCCAGCGCGGTCTCCTCGGCCGGGATCGAGTCGGCGAGCTCCTGGCTGGCGAGGCCGATCAGGGGCCGCAGCTCGAAGATGTCGGTGCGGCCGAGCCGCTCGCCGAGGATGTCGACGGTGCCCGAGGTGGGGTGCAGCCGTGCGGCCAGCAGCCGCAGCATCGTGGACTTCCCGGCACCGTTGGGACCGAGGACCACCCACCGATCCCCCTCCGCGACGGAGAAGTCCACGTGGTCCAGCAGGTTGCGCCCGCTGCGGCGGACGACGACATCATGAAGGGCGGCTGCGTCGGGCATGGTCCCGACCCTATCGCCCACCGGGCTGTTCCGCGCCGCCACCACATCACCGCCGCGACTGTCGGGCCCGGCTCCTACACTGGCCCCGTCCGTCACCGTCCGCCCCCGGAGGAATCCATGCCCCTGCCTCCCGTGTCCCTGCACCCGGTCGACGGCGGCGTGTCGCTGGACCTCTTGCGGGGGCATCTCGACGCCCTCGTCGAGCGTGCGGACGTGCCCGTGACCTTCGACCCGGAGGTGCTCGAGGCCGCCGACCGCGCCGCCGCCTCCTGGCGCGAGGACGAGGTCGAGCGCGTCGACCGCACCGACGTCGAGTTCGTGACGCTCGATCCCGCCTCCTCGACCGACCTCGACCAGGCGATGCATCTCGAGCGCAGCGGCGACGGCTACACGGTGCTGTACGCGATCGCGGACGTGCCGGTCTTCGTCGCCCTCGACGGACCGATCGACGGCGAGGCCCGGCGCCGCGGACAGACGGTCTATCTCCCCGACCGCCGCATCTCCCTGCACCCCGAGTCGCTCTCGGAGGGCGCGGCCTCGCTCCTGCCCGACCAGGACGCCCCCGCCTTCGTGTGGCGCTTCACGCTCGATGCGCGCGGGGCCGTCACCTCCACCGCGCTCGAACGCGCCGTCGTGCGCTCGCGCGCCAAGCTCGCCTACGACGCGGTCCAGGACGACCTCGACGCCGGACGCGCCCACCCGATGATGACGCTGCTGGCCG
Source organism: Brachybacterium sp. (assembly GCA_032101665.1). Lineage (GTDB taxonomy): Bacteria > Actinomycetota > Actinomycetes > Actinomycetales > Dermabacteraceae > Brachybacterium. Next base: position 48,737 of record DAMDHZ010000004.1, read on the forward strand.
AGATCGGCGACCGGCGTCGCGCCCTCGAGGCCGAGCGGGACGGCGCGAGCCTGAACCTGCCCGAGCAGGAGGTGATCGCCGACGGTGACGCGATCCGCCTGCGGTGGCGTGCTCCCCTGCCGATCGAGGACGCCAACGCCCAGCTGTCCCTCATGACGGGCATGGCGGCGGCGCAGGTGATGCTCGACGGCGGCGCCGGCGTCCTGCGCACCATGCCGCCCGCCGACGAGGCCTCGGTGCGCCGACTGCGCAGCGCCGCCCGCGCCCTCGGCCAGCCGTGGGGCGACGACGTGCCCTACGGCGCCTTCCTGCGCACCCTCGACCCCTCGGTGCCCCGCCACCTGGCCCTGCTCAACCAGGCCGCCGAGCTCTTCCGCGGGGCCGGCTATCTGGCCTTCACCGCTCCCGCTCAGCTGCCGGCCGACGGCGCCGATCGCGCCCAGGCCGCGATCGGCGCCCCCTACGCGCACACGACCGCACCCCTGCGGCGCCTCGTCGACCGCTTCGTGCTGCTCACCTGTCACCATCTGCTGTCCGGCAGCGCGCTCCCGCCCGCCCTGCGCGCGGCCCTCCCTCTGATCCCCGACACCATGAAGGAGACGGCCGGCCGCGCGGGCCCGCTCGAGCGTCAGGCCCTCGACCTCGTCGAGGTGCTCGCCCTGGCGCCCCTCGTGGGCCGCGAGCTCACGGGCACGGTGCTCGAGACGCGCGAGGCGTCCGGGGACCGCCCCGCCACGTCGCTGGTGCAGTTCGAGGAACCGCCCGTCTCGCGGCGCGCCGAGGTCGCCGGCGAGGTGGGCGCCCTCGTGCGCGTGCGGCTCGACGCCGTCGACGTCGACGCCCGCACCACCCGGTTCTCGACGGTGTCGGCCGCATCGGAGGCCGGGACCGCGGACGAGGCGGTGGACGCGTCGTGACGGCCGGCCCCGCCCGCGACCTGCTGCCGCTGCCGCGCACGGTCGCGCTGGCCCTGTGGAGCGCCGCGTATGCGCGCGGCGACACGGCACCCGACGACGCCCGGGACCGCGCCCGCGGTCTCGGTCACCGCCACGTCGAGCAGCTGGGGGTGGACCTGTTCGACTGGATGACGCGCGTCCGCTCCCTGCCGATCGCGTCCCTGCGTCCCGTGCTGCCCGCACCGGGCCGGATCGCCGGGCTCGTGGGGCCGCCCACCGCGAACACCGCAGCCATCGAGGCCGGCCAGGCGCTCGTCGTGACCGCTGCCGGCTTCTCCGAGCACACCCTCGTGCCCGTCACGGAGGTCATCGGCTCCCCCGGCGCCGAGGGCATCGTCGTGCGCTGGACCGAGTTCGAGGCACCGCACCGGGGCGTGCCTGCGGCCGGCGGGGCCGCGGGCGCCCGGCCCGCGTTCCTCGCGGCGCTGCGCCGTGCCGCGGACTCGACCGTCCACCTCGACCTCGTGCCCGACGAGCCGATCGCGGCGGCCTACCTGCCCGACGACTGGACGGTCACCACCGCGCCGACGCACCTCGAGCACGGCCAGGCGCACCTGCTGCGCCTGGCCTCCCGCACCCTGCTGCTCACACGCGCCGAGCTCGGCGCGCTCACCGGCCCCCTCGCGGGGCGGCAGTCGGGTGCCGTCGGGCTCCAGGAGGAGACGGCCCGGATCGCCCTGCTGCGGGAGCTGCACGACGCCGCGCGCGAGGCCGTGGTCGAGGTCGCCGAGGCCGCGAGCGCGATCTGACCGATCGTCGGGTCCCGAGAGCTCAGGCGCCCTCGCGCTGCTCCCACTGGCGGATCACGGTCGCGTAGACCTCGAGGGTGCGCTCGGCGATCGACTCCCACGAGAAGTGCTCCGCGGCGCGCTCCCGCGAGGCGCGCCCCATCTCGGCGGCGCGTTCGCGATCGGAGACCATGCGGGTCAGCGCGTCGGCCATGTCCGCGATGAAGCGCTCCGGGTCCGTAGGCGTGCCGGTGCCGTCCGTCAGCTGGTCGAAGCGGACGAGGTAGCCGGTCTCGCCGTCGACCACGACCTCGGGGATGCCACCCGTCGCGGACGCGACGACGGGGATCCCGCACGCCATCGCCTCGAGGTTCACGATGCCCAGGGGCTCATAGACGCTCGGGCACACGAAGGTGGTCGCGTGCGTGAGGACCTGGGTGAGCTGATCGCGCGGGAGCATCTCGGAGATCAGGTGCACGCCCTCGCGCGTCTGCTGCAGCTCGGCGACGAGACCGTCGACCTCAGCCGCGATCTCGGGCGTGTCGGGGGCTCCCGCGCACAGCACCACCTGGACGCCCTCGGGCAGGCGGCGCACGGCACGCAGGAAGTACGGCAGGCCCTTCTGCCGGGTGATACGGCCGACGAAGACGATCGTCGGAGCGTCCGGATCGATGCCGAAGCGCTCGAGCGTGTCGGTCGCCTGGTTGGGCTGCCATGCGCTCACGTCGATGCCGTTGTGGACCACGTGGACCTTCGCCGGGTCCACGCCGGGGTAGGCACGCAGGATGTCGTCGCGCATGCCGGCGGACACGGCGATGATCCCGGCGGATCCCTCGTACGCCGTCTTCTCGGCGAAGGAGCTGAGGCGGTAGCCGCCGCCGAGCTGCTCGGCCTTCCACGGCCGCAGCGGCTCGAGCGAGTGCGCCGACAGCACGTGCGGGATGTCGTGCAGGAGGGAGGCCGTGTGCCCCGCGAAGTTCGCGTACCAGGTGTGGGAGTGGAGGAGGTCCGCTCCCCCGCAGTCCGCGGCGATCTCGAGGTCGATGCCCAGGGTCTGCAGCGCGGCGTTGGCCTCGCCGAGCTCTGCCGGGGTCGCGTAGGCGGTGACGTCGGCCTCCTCGCGTGCGTCGCCGAAGCAGCGCACCTGCACCTCGATGTGCTCGCGCAGCACGCGGGTCAGCTCGGCGACATGGACGCCGGCCCCTCCATAGACCGCGGGCGGGTACTCCTTGGTGAGCAGGTCGACGCGCATGGGGGTCCTTCCGGTCGGGTTCCGTCCGCGGGAGTGGACGGTGGTGTGATCTGGCTTACGAAACCATTATCCTCCTGGGTATGCCCACCAAGAAGGTTCTCGCCATCGTCCTCGCCGGCGGTGAAGGAAAGCGGCTGATGCCGCTCACGCTCGATCGCGCGAAGCCCGCGGTCCCGTTCGGCGGCATCTACCGTCTCATCGACTTCGCGCTGTCGAACATCGTGAACTCGGGATATCTCCGCATCGTCGTCCTCACGCAGTACAAGTCCCATTCGCTGGACAAGCACATCGCCCAGACGTGGCGCATGAGCTCGCTGCTCGGCAACTACGTCGCGCCCGTGCCGGCCCAGCAGCGCATGGGCAAGCACTGGTATCTCGGGAGCGCCGACGCGATCTACCAGTCGCTCAACCTGATCGAGGAGGAGAAGCCCGACTACGTCGTCGTGGTCGGTGCCGATCACGTCTACCGCATGGACTTCTCCCAGATGCTCGACGACCACATCGCCTCGGGGAACGCGTGCACCGTCGCCGCGATCCGTCAGCCGATCGACCAGTCCGACCAGTTCGGCGTCATCGAGACCACCCCCGAGGACCCCACCCGCATCAAGGCGTTCGTCGAGAAGCCGACCGACACGCCCGGGCTGCCGGACGCGCCCGACCAGATCCTCGCCTCGATGGGCAACTACATCTTCACGGCCGACGCCCTCGTCGAGGCCGTCACCACGGACGCCGACGACCCCGACTCCGCCCATGACATGGGCGGCGACATCGTCCCCTACTTCGTTGGTCAGGGCAGCGCGGGCGTGTACGACTTCATCCGCAACGACGTGCCGGGCTCGACCGACCGCGACCGGGACTACTGGCGGGATGTCGGCACCCTCGACTCGTTCTACGACGCGCACCTGGACCTCATCTCGATCCACCCCGTCTTCAACCTCTACAACGACCAGTGGCCGGTGTTCGCGGGCACGCGCAACGTGCCGCCGGCCAAGTTCGTGCACGCGGGGCCGGGGCGCGTCGGCACGGCCGTCGACTCGATCGTCTCGCCGGGCGTCGTGGTCTCGGGGGCGCAGGTGTCCAACTCGGTGCTGTCGCCGGGCGTGAACCTGCACTCGTGGGCATCGGTGTCCGACTCCGTCCTGATGGACGGCGTCGAGGTCGGACGCCACTGCCAGGTCCACCGGGCCATCATCGACAAGGGCGTCGTGGTCCCCCCGCGCATCCAGATCGGCCTGGACGCCGAGCAGGACCGCGCCCGGGGCTTCACGGTCACCGAGTCCGGCATCACGGTGGTGGGCAAGGGCACCGTCATCGACCCCGCGTGAGCGCGGCCGATCGCCGCCCCGCCGGGGTCCTCGTCTCCGACGTCGACTCGACCTTCCTGACCCAGGAGGTGATCGAGCTCGTCGCGGAGCACGCGGGCACCCGCGAACGGGTCGAGGAGGTCACGGAGCGCGCCATGCGCGGAGAGCTCGACTTCGCGGCCTCGCTCCGCGAGCGGGTCGCGACCCTCGCCGGACTGCCCGAGGACGTCCTGGCCGCGGTCCGGGACGTGCTCGTCCCCACGCCGGGTGCGCTCGACCTGTTCGCGCGGGCCCGTGCCGCCGGCTGGGTGACGGCGCTCGTCTCGGGCGGCTTCCACGAGCTCATCGACCCGCTCGCCGCCGAGATCGGGGTCCATCACGTGCTCGCCAACCGCTTCGAGGTGCGCGACGGAGTGCTCACGGGCCGCGTCGCCGGACCGATCGTGGACCGCGCGGCCAAGGCCCGCACGCTGCGGGAACTCGCCGAGCGCTACGACGTCCCCCTCGAGCGCACCGTCGCGCTCGGGGACGGCGCCAACGACATCGACCTGCTCACGCTCGCCGGGACGGGGATAGCGTTCAGGGCCAAACCGGCCCTGCGAGCGGTGGCCGACGTGCAGCTCGAGGGACCGAGCCTGCTGGACGCCTGGCCCTGGATGGAGCGCGCGGCCGCCGCCTGAGCGGCGCAGGCCGCTCTCAGCCGCGGACGACGGTCAGCAGCGCGAGGGCGTCCTCGCCCAGCGTGCTCCACGAGTCGAGCGGCCCGGACAGCACGCACATCGAGCCCGTGGGCAGGCCGATGCGCGCCTGGGCGGCGGCACCCGGGTCCGAGTCACCGTCGGCGAGCAGATGGCCGAGCACCGACATCGTCGGCTCGTGGCCGACGACCATCACCACCCGGTCGGCGTCGTCGACACCGCGCAGCAGCTCGACCACCTCGGGCGGGCCGCCGTGGTAGAGCTCCTCGGCGAACGTCACCTCGCCGTCGAAGCCCGGCATCGCGGCCGCGACGCTCTCCCAGGTCTCCCGCGTGCGAGCCGCCGTGGAGGCGAGCACGCGGGACGGGCGCACCCCCTGGGACTCGAGGTAGTCGCCGATGAGTCGTGCCTGCTGGTGACCACGTTCTGTCAGATCCCTGTCGACGTCCTGCTCGCCCGCGCTCTCGGCCTTGCCGTGACGCATGAGGAGCAGGATGCGACTGTCGGGGTCGGATGAAGTCATGACCTCAGTGTCCCATGCCCAGGCCGCCGTCGACGGGGATCACGGCCCCCGAGATGTACGCCGCGTCGTCGCTCGCGAGGAACGCCACGACACGCGCCACCTCCGACGGATCCGCGAAGCGGCCCGCGGGGATCGCGCTGAGGTACTGCTTCTGCAGATCCTCGGCAAGCGCCGCCGTCATGTCCGTGTCGATGTAGCCGGGAGCGACGATGTTGGCCGTGATCCCACGGCTGCCGAGCTCGCGCGTGACCGAGCGGGCGATGCCGAGGAGGCCCGCCTTCGAGGCGGCGTAGTTGACCTGTCCCGGTGAGCCGTACAGCCCGACCACGGAGCTGATCAGCACGATGCGACCCTTCTTCTTGCGCATCATCCCCTTGATGGCGCGCCGGATGGTGCGGAAGGAGCCGGTGAGGTTGGTGTCCACGACGGTCTCGAACGACTCGTCGCTCATCCGCAGCAGAAGCTGGTCGTCGGTGACCCCCGCGTTGGCCACGAGCACCTCGACGGGCCCGTGCTCCTTCTCGACCTCGGCGAACGCCGCATCGAGCGAGGCGGGGTCCGTGATGTCGGCGGCGACCGTGAGAGCGCCCTCGGGCCCACCCGAGCCGGAGCGGCTGGTGACGGCGACCCTGTCGCCGCGAGCGATGAACTCCTCGGCGATGGCGCGGCCGATGCCGCGGTTGCCGCCGGTGATGAGCACGCTGCGGGGCTCGGAGGAGGGGACGTTCATGCGGTTGCTCCTTGCGGTGTGTGCGGGTCGGGGCGCGTGCTCGCCGTGGAATCGGCCGATCGCGCGCGGACGGTGTGTTCTACGATACGGGCCGGGACACTCTTCGCCGCCCAGGCGCCCGTCCGTCGCGGTGCGCCGGTCGGGCCGCCGACGGCTCACGACCACGGGTGCAGTGCCCGAGCACGGGTCGGAACGAAGATCGACACGACACCAGGGAAGATCGAACACCATGGCCTACCGCTTCAACCCGCCCCCCAACTGGCCCGTCAACGAGCCCGGCTGGACGCCCCCACCCGGCTGGCAGCCGGATCCGTCCTGGGGCCCGGCCCCCGACGGCTGGGACTTCTGGGTCCCCGAGACCGACGCCCCCGCGGCAGCCTCCCAGGAAGCCTCCTGCTCCGAGCAGCCGGGCGCCGACAGCGGCTCCGGCGAGCCGCTCGCCCCGCAGGAATCGCCTGCCGATCTCGACGGCGAGCCGGCCGCTCCCGCCACCGAGCAGCCCGCGAATGCTGCGGCCTTCGACCCCGACGCGACGCGGCAGTCCGCGGCGACCGATCCGTCCCCCGGCACGGGCGCCTCCGGCTCGTCGGTCTCGGCCCATGGCTCTCCCGCCCCGGCCTACGGGTCTCCGGCGCCTGCGCCCGCCTACGAGCAGGCATCGTCCCCCGCGGCCGGATACGGTCAGCCGTCCCCGGCTCCCGCCTACGGTCAGGGCGCGCCCTCCGGCCAGTCCTCCCCCGAGCCTGGCGGCTACGGCCCGCCCTCCCCCGGCTACCCGGCCGGCCCGGGCATGAACGCGTCGGCCTCCGGCTCCGCTCCGCAGTGGCAGGGCTCCCCGAGCGGCCCCGGCGGCCCCGAGAAGCCGGGCAAGAGCTTCCTGGCCCGGTTCTGGTGGCTCGGCTGCATCATCCTGCTCGTGCTCGCCCTCATCATCGGCCTGATCGGCTTCCTCGCGATCCACGCGCTCAACAGCGGCGGCGACGACCCGAGCCCCACCACCGCGACGACCGCGACGGAGGCACCGACGAGCGACACGCCGACGGAGACCGCCACCGAGACCGCTTCCGACGACGCCACCACGGACTCGGCCGACGCCGTCGTGACCCCCTCCGTGCTGCCGACCGTCGACGCGGCCGCCCCTGAGGTCGCGATCACCTCGGACGACGGCAAGGGGTCGATGAAGGTGTCCCTGCAGTGGCAGGCCGCCGACGACCTCGAAGGCGAGTACGGCCCGATCGACGCCCCGCAGAACGGCCAGTACCTGGTCGCGACGATCTGGGCGCGCGCGGACGAGGGCACGATCGACCTCAACCCGTTCCAGTTCACCGTGGTCACGCCCTACGGCGGATCGATCGATCCGGCCACCGCATCGTTCTCCCTCAAGGACGCCGGGCTCGACTTCGATGCTCCCGACTCGATCTCCGCGGGCCAGGAGTACTCGATCCGCGTCATCTACGACATCCAGCGCAACGCCGGCCTGAAGTTCCAGTACGCCCCGTACAGCGGAGACCCCGCCACCTGGGACGTCCCCGCGTGACCAAGACGTTCAACCCCCCTCCCCACTGGCCGGAGCCTCCCCGTGACGGGTGGGCCCCGCCTGCGGGGTGGATGCCGGACCGCTCCTGGGGAGCGGTTCCGGCGGGTTGGCGTCTGTGGGCCGACGAGGCCGCGGCCGACGCGGCGCCGCTCGCGGAGTCCGAGGACATCCCCGCGAGCGGCGCCCGCGTCCGTCCGCGGGCCGAGCAGTACCCCGTCACGGTCGTGAACCCCGGCATGTGGTCGGACAACCGGCTCGAGGACGAGGGCTACGGCTTTCCGCCGGCCGCGGACCGCCCGCCGAGGCCGCGTCTGCGCCTGGTCGTGACGATCACGGCGACGGTACTCGGGCTGCTGCTGGCCGTGGCCACCGCCCTGGTGTTCGTGCGGCTCGTGCACCTGGCCCACGAGGACCTTCCCGCGCAGTCGCTCGCGCCCGCCTCGTCCGTCTCCGGCCCGCTCGGCCCCACCGCGGAGGGCGCGCTCCCGTCGGCAGCCCCCGCGTGATGCACGAGCTCGGTCCCGGCTCCGCCGGTCCCCCGCGGCCCTCCTCGGACCCCGTCCCCTTCGCCCGTAGCGAGGACGTGGCGCACCGGCGGCGGGTCTACACCATCCAGATGTCCATCCGCATGGCGTGCTTCCTGTCCATCCCGTTCCTGCCGGGCTGGTGGAAGATGGTCGCCCTGGTCGGAGCCGTCGCGCTGCCCTACATCGCGGTGCTCATGGCCAATGACGCCACGATCGCCACGAGCACCGAGGAGGCCGTGCCGCCCGCCTCTCCCGACCGTCTGCTGACCGACGGCACCGACGACGACGCCCACCGGCCCGGTCGCGCGATCGTCGTCGACGAGGACGGCACCGTGCACTTCCTGGACGAGCCGGGCGATGACGGGGATGGTAGGACGGACGGCGTGGACGACGAGCATCCGGGACCTCCCGACGAGGACGGACGATGAGCGCGAGCCGTGCACCGTGGCGGGTCCTGCTGGACCGGCAGTGGCTGCTGGCCGGGCTCGGCGTCGTCGTCGCCGTCATCGCGTGCCTGCTGCTGGGCCTGTGGCAGTTCGGCCGCTACGAGACGAAGTCCGCGCGCGCCGACCTGATCGCCGCGAACTACGACGCCGAGCCCGCGCCGCTGGATCAGCTGCTCGCCTCCCCCTCCTCCGCGCTCCCGGCCGACGAGCAGTGGCGCACCGCCGAGCTCACGGGCGAGTACTGCACCGATCCGGCATGCGTACTGTACGTCCGCAACCGCCCCTACCACGGGCAGACCGGATTCTTCCAGCTCGTGCCCTTCCGCACCGACGAGGGAACCCTGCTCGTCGTCCGCGGCTGGGTGCAGACCCAGGAGACGCAGAGCCTCCCGCTCGACCCCCCGCCCGCGCCCTCGGGCAGCGAGCGGATCGTGGTGCGGCTGCGGCCGGCCGAGCCTGTGCTCGCCGACCGCTCGAACCCCACCGGACAGATCCAGTCGGTCTCCCCCGAGGCGGCCGCGGCGCAGATCCCCGGCCTCACGGGGCTCTACACGGGCGCGTACGGCGAACTCGTGAGCGAGGACCCCTCCGTGCCGGTCCCGACACATCCCGAGAAGCCGGACACGTCGCTCGGCCCGCACCTGTCCTACGCTGTCCAGTGGTGGCTGTTCGCCCTGTTCTTCCCGGTCGCGCTCGTGGTCCGTGCCCGCCGGGCCGTGCTCGACGCTCGTGAGGACGACGCCGAGGCCGCCGAGCGCGAGGACGGGTGGCCGACAGGAGCCGGCGCCTCGTCCCGCGTCGCCGGGCCCCCGCGCACCTCACGCCCCGTTCCCACCGCGGTGCGCACGGCGCCGCGCCGACGCTCCCAGGACGAGGAGGACGAGGATGCCCTCCTCGACGACCGCACCCGCTGACCGCCCGGGCCGCTTCCTGCCCGGCCCCCGCCCGAGGGTCATCGCCCACCGGGGACTTGCGCTCGACGGCGCCGAGAACACGATGCGCGCCTTCGGCGCGGCGCTCGATGCGGGTGCCGACATGCTCGAGACCGACACCCACGCGACCGCCGACGCCGTCGCACTCGCCGTCCACGACCCCGATCTGCGCCGCCTGACCGGTGACGTCCGCCGCGTGAGCGACCTCCGCGCCGCCGAGGCGGTCCGGATCCGGGTGGCCGGGCTCGAGCCCCTCTGCCGGCTCGAGGACGTGCTCGGGGGCTTCGACGTGCCCGTCAACATCGACGTCAAGACTCCTGCGGCCGTCGGACCCGCCGCGGAGGCGGTCGCCCGCACCGGTAGCGCGGACCGGGTGTGCGTCACGAGCTTCGACGGTCGGACGGCTGCCGCCGCGGTGCGGGCGGTGCGCCGACTGACCGGCATCACCCCGATGCGCAGCCCCTCCGCCCGCACGATCGTGACGTTCCTCGGGCTGCTCGCCACGGGCGCGCCCCAGCGCCCGGTCTCCGCGCTCCTGCGCCCGTACGGCGCGCTCCAGGTGCCGCGGCGACATCGCGGGTACCCGATCGTGAGCCCACGCTCGATCGCCCTCGCGCACCGCGCCGGCTGTGAGGTGCATGTGTGGACGATCGACGACGAGCGGGCCATGGGCGAGCTGCTGGAGCTGGGGGTGGATGGTATCGTGACGAACCGGTCCGATCTCCTCGCGCGCCTGCTCGGCCGCTGAGGCCCATCCGCACCGGCCACGGGGAACAATCCGCCCTGCCGCGGCGTTGCACGCACCGGACCATCACCGACATCGTCAGGAAGGCCGATCGCCGCATGAACAGTCGCAGCCTGCGAGGCACGCGCCTCGGATCGCTCAGCATGGAGACCGACGAGGGAGTCCTCGCCGCCCCGCGTCAGGAGGCGGTCTACGACTGCCCCAACAACCACACGATCGTGCTGCCGTTCTCCGTCGAGGCCGACGTCCCCGCCACCTGGGAGTGCCGCTGCGGTGCGACCGCGGTGCTGCGGGACCACGAGAAGCCCGAGGAGAAGCCCGGCAAGCCCCAGCGCACCCACTGGGACATGCTGCTCGAGCGTCGTAGCGAGGACGACCTGCAGGTTCTCCTCGATCAACGCCTCGAGCTGCTGCGTGCGGGGCGCCTGCACTCCAGCCGCACTCTCTGACGCCTCCCCGGCCCCGCCGGGGTGTCACGACGCCCGGTCCCTCTCGGAGGGGCCGGGCGTCGTCGCGTGCTCGACGGGCTCGAGCCGGGGCGTTCAGTCCTGCGTGATGACGGGTGGCTCGTCCGGGGAGGATCCCGGACGGTCCCGATCGGTCCGTTCGGCCTCGACCACGATCTCGCCGTCGATCACGCCGCCGCGGGAGCTGTGGTACAGGACCCGTCGTGCCCCGGGGGGCGCAGTCAGCCCGACCGTGCGCGCGACCCGCTTCTGCACGGGCGTGACGAGCAGGACCAGTCCGACCAGATCGGTCAGCAGACCCGGGAAGAAGAAGCACAGCGCCGCGAGCAGGGTGAACGCGGGCCGGCTCATGTGGTCCTTGACGTCACCGCGGCCGCGGACCGCCCGGATCAGCGAGCGGAGCCGGACGAAGGACTGCTGTCCCGCGGCGACGAGCAGGGCGAGGCCCACGACCCAGCCCACGAGGACGACGCCGAGGACCCACCACAGCGAGGTGTAGTGGCCCAGGAGGGCGAGGCCCACGAGCTCGACGACGCCGAGCAGGATGATGCCGAGCGGCACCACGGTCGCGCCGCGTGCCTCGCGCGTGTCGTCATGGCTCCTGCTCATGGCTCCTTCTCACCTGCGATGTCTGCTCCACGGTAGCCCAGGCGTCCGAGAAGGCGCTGGGTGCGGTGCTCGAGACCCCACGCGGTCACCTTGACGAGCGCCTCGGCGACGATCGACGAGCTCATCTTCGAGACGCCCTCGACGCGCTCGTCGAAATCGATCGGGACCTCGACGATGCGAGCGCCGTGGGCCACGCTGCGCCGGGTCATGTCGACCTGGAAGCAATAGCCATGGCTCGCCACGTCCTCCTCGACGAGAGTTCCCAGGAGATCGGCGCGGAAGGCGCGGAAGCCCGCGGTCGCGTCGTGGACGGGCAGCCCCATGGCCAGGCGCGTGTACACGTTCGCACCGCGCGACAGCAGCAGGCGTCGGAGCGGCCAGCGGTGGACCCGCCCGCCGCGGACCCAGCGGGAGCCGATCGCGAGGTCGGCGCCCGCGGCGACCGCCTCGAGCAGGGCGGGCAGCTGCTCGGGACGATGGGAGGCGTCGGCGTCCATCTCCACGAGCACCTCGTAGCCGTGCTCGAGTCCCCAGCGGAATCCGGCGAGATAGGCGGGGCCGAGGCCCTCCTTGCCGCGGCGGTGGAGCACGTGCACGGCCTGGTCCTCGGCGGCGCGCTCGTCGGCCCAGCGCCCGGTGCCGTCGGGCGAGGCGTCGTCGGCCACGAGCACGTCGGCATGCGGCACGGCGGCGCGCAATCGGGCGAGCGTCCCCGGCAGGGCGTCGCGCTCGTCGTAGGTCGGGATCACGACCAGGATGCGGGGGGCGTCGGTCATCGGGTCCTCCGGGTCGGGACGGGTCGCGCGGCGAACACGCGCGCGCGACGGGGAAGGGACAGCAGGAGGCCGGCCGCGCCGAGCGCGCCGAGGGCGATAGCGATCCACGGCCCGGCGGCCATGGCCGGGGTGATGCCGGTGTGGAGCGGGACCTCTGCGGTCACGGTGCCGGACTCCCAGTGCCCGGTGCGGGCGAGGTCGCGGCCGTCGGGGGTGATGATGGCCGACTCCCCCACCGTGGCGACCTGGACCACGCTGCGGCCGCTCACGACCGCGAAGACGCGGGCCTCGGCAAGCTGCTGGGCGGCTTCGTCGGAGTCGCCGAACAGGGCCGTGTTGGTCTGCACGACGATCACGTCGGCGCCCGCGTCCACCGTGTCCTGGACGAGGTTCTCGTAGGCGATCTCGAAGCAGATGAGCACGCCGACCTGACGCCCGTCGACGTCCATGACGCCCACCCGGTCGCCCGGCAGCATGTCCCGCGGGACCAGGTCCACCTTGTCGCTCAGGTGGCGGATGAGGTCGCGAGCAGGGATGTACTCGCCGAACGGCACCGGATGGCGCTTGGCGTAGCTCTGGGCGGCCGTGCCCTCGTCGGTCCACAGCAGCGACATGTTGTAGCGCGTGTCGTCGGGGCCCGGGGTCTGGGTGCCGACGAGGAGGGGGACCCCGACGTCGGCGGCTGCGGAGGTCACGGCGGCCGCGGCCGCCGGATCGTGCTCGAGGTCCCAGCCCGCCGAGCCCTCCGGCCAGACCACGAGGTCGAGGGGCTCGGAGTCGGCGCGCGCGTCCGCCGCGGCCTGCGAGGTCAGCTCGAGGGAGTGGGGGAAGATCTCGTCGGGCATCGTGAGGTCCTGGGCCGCGATCCGCGGGGTGTTGCCCTGGATCCCGGCGATCCGCATCGTGTCCTCGCCCTCGACACGGGGGTTGTGCGGCAGCGGCACCACGAGGCACGCGAGCACGGCGAGCACCGCGATGCCGATCGGCCAGAGCCCGCGCGGCGCGCGACGGCCGCTGCGACGCCCGAGCAGGGACAGGGTCCCGGCCACGAGCAGCTGGGCCACGAGCGCGACCACCGCCGCGAGCCCCGCGGTGCCGATCCAGGGGCCGAGGTTCAGCAGCGGCGAGTGCTGGAGCGCGAAGGCGGAGGCCCCCCAGGGCAGGCCGCCCCACGGCACATGGGAACGTAGCGCCTCGACGCCCGCCCACAGGCACGCGACGACGAGCGAGCCCGAGAGCCCCACGCCGCGCCGCACCAGGACCGCACGCGCGAGCAGGGCATAGAGCGCGAAGAAGAGGCCCTCGACGACGGCCAGGGCCGCCCACGGCGCGAGACCCGCGTAGATGTTGGCCCACTGGCTGAGCGGCAGGAAGAAGGCGAAGCCCCAGACGAGCCCCAGCAGACCGGCGAGCAGCGCGTGACGCACCAGGATCGCGGCGTTCAGCGCGGCGAGGGCGATCGGCAGCAGGAACCAGAGGTCGTACGGCGGGAACGCGAGCCAGGCGGCGAGCCCTCCCACGATCGCGAGCACGAGCGCGACGGGCCAGGGCGTGGGCCGGATCGTCCCGCGCGCCCCTCGCGAGCCGCCGGCCGCCTGCACGTCCGCGGCCTCGACGCGGTCGCGCCGACGGCGCCGGTGCGCGGTCGGCGTCACGGGACCTCCGGGGCGCGGTCGAACACGATCTCGCCGTCGACCAGGGTGCGCAGGGCGCGCGGCGCCCCCTCGCTCAGGTCCGGGAGCATGGGCGTCCGCGAGCGCGGGTCGGTCGACCAGGTCTGGATGCGCTCGTCCTGGCCGCGCACGGTCAGGTCCCACGGCTCCCACACGACGAAGGTCGCCGGGGCGCCCGGCACGAGGGAGCCGGGATGCGGGACACCCGCGAGGCGCCGCCCGCCGCGGGTGGCCGCGAGGAACGCGGCACGATCGCTGATGCGCTGGTCCTCGGGCCCCTCGTGCGCGGCCGCCCGCACCCAGGACCACGGCTCCGCGTGCTCAGGGCCGCCCGAGCCGAAGGCCAGGGGCGTGCCGTCGGAGAGGAGGCCGAGATAGGGGGTGCCGGGCGTGGCGGCGGGAGCGACCGCGAGCACCCCGTCGCGCATCCCGGCTCCTCCCGGCACGGCGGCCGTCACGCCGCGCATGTACGCCTCGGCGAGCCAGCCCTCCTCGGGTGCGGAGCCGTCGGCCGTCGGCAGCACGTCGACGAACGACGGCGTCACGAGCGACATCTCCCAGGAGTGGCGCTCGGCGTCGCCGAACAGCGTCAGGGCCGAGTCCTCGGGGCCGATCCAGGCGATCGTGCCACCGTCGATGAGGAAGGCGGTGGCCTCGGGGTCCTGGGCCGAGTAGAGGGTGATGCCGGTGTACAGCTGAGTGGTCACAGGTCGATCTCCTGGGAGACGAAGCCGCGGCGGACGCGGTCGATGGCGGTGCGGGCGACGGGCCCGACGGCGGGAAGAGGGACGAGCTGGTCGAGCAGGTCGATGACCTGTCGGCACTGGCGGACGAAGTCGCCGGCGGGTAGGCCGGTGGTGCCGACGGCGGCCGCATAGTGCTCGCCGAGGGCCCAGCGGTGCATGATCGCGGCGATGCCCGCGTCGGGAGCGGCCGTGGCGTCGAGGCCGTGGCGGCGCTCCACGGCGGCGAGCTGTTCGCCCAGGCGCTGGGTCTGCTCGAGCGCGCGGACGAACGCGGGGTCGGCGGGGAGCTCGGCGCCGTCGACGCCGTCCCGTCGCGCCTCGTAGCAGACGGTCGAGACCATCGCCGCGAGAGCGGGCGCATCGAGCGCGGACCACGCACCCGCCTCGAGGCACTGGGCCACGAGCAGGTCGCGCTCCGAGAACAGGCGACGCAGCCGCCGACCGCTCTCGGTGGGGCGGAGATCTGCGCCGTCGCCCGCGAGGTAGCCGAGCTCGACCAGGAGGGCGCACACGTGGTCGAACTGGCGCGCGAGGCTCGAGGTGCGCCCCTCGATCCGCCGGATGACGGAGGCGCGGTCCTTCTCGACGGAGCGGATGCGCGAGATCCAGCGCAGATGGGCGTCGAGATCCGGGCAGTCGTGGCACGGGTGCTCGCGCAGGCGGTCGCGCAGCGCGCGCAGCTCCTCGTCGCGGGCAGCCGTCGACGGGGCGCGGCCGGTCCGGCGCACGGTCTCGCGGGGATCGTCGTGCCGTCCGGCGAGGCGCTCACGCAGAGCGGCCGCCGTGTCCTTGCGGATCTTCGGCTTGCGCAGCCGGTCGGGTGCGGGGATGCGCAGGGTGTCGATCACGGCGGGCGGGCTGGGCATGTCGGCGGGGCGGAGCATGCGCAGGCGGCCGTCGGTGGTCAGCACGAGCACCTCGGGCCCGCTCAGGGTGTCGCGGTCCACCGAGACCACGACGGCGAAGCCCTGGCGTCTCCCTCCGGGGAGGGCGACGACCTCGCCGCGCCGCAGGGAGCGCAGGGCCGAGCGGCTCCGCTCCCGATCACCGGCGGCGCGCTCGCGGGCGAGCGTCCGCTCGCGCTCGGTGATCGTGCCCTGGATCTCGGCGTACTCGTGGATGTCGCCGCGGTCGCAGTGCAGGGCACCGGCGTAGGCCTCGATGGTGTCGTCGAGCTCCCGCGTGCGGCGGGCGAGCCCGACCACGGCGCGATCGGCCTGGAACTGCGCGAAGGACATCTCGAGGCTCTCGCGCGCGGTGCGCGTGTCGTAGCGGTCCAGGAGGTTGACCGCCATGTTGTACGTGGGCCGGAACGCCGAGCGCAGCGGGTAGGTCCGGCGCGAGGCGAGCGACGCGACCGCGTCAGCGTCGAAGCCGGCGCCCGCGACCACGATGGCGTGGCCCTCGACGTCGATGCCGCGGCGCCCGGCGCGCCCCGTGAGCTGCGTGTACTCCCCCGGTGTGAGGTCGGCGTGCTCGACGCCGTTGAACTTCGACAGCTTCTCGAGCACGACGGACCGCGCGGGCATATTGATCCCCAGGGCGAGGGTCTCGGTCGCGAACACCGCCTTGACGAGCCCGGCCGCGAACAGCTCCTCGACGACCGACTTGAGCATGGGCAGCATGCCCGCGTGGTGGGCGGCGTAGCCGTTCTCCGCGGCCCGACGGAAGGCGGGGATGGCCAGCACGTCCTCGTCCTCGTACGGGATCTGGGCGAGGCGCTCGTCGAGCACGGCGCGGATC
>DAMDHZ010000005.1:0-14017 GCA_032101665.1 Brachybacterium sp.
CGCGCTCGCCGCGACGGCGTGCTGCCCTATCTGCGCCCCGACGGCAAGACCCAGGTGACGATCGGCTACGACGACGACGGGGTGGCCCGCAGCGTCGACACCATCGTGGTCTCGAGCCAGCACGCCGAGGACGTCGACATCGCGGCCCAGCTCACACCGGGCGTCGAGCAGGTCGTCATCGCCCCCGTGCTCGAGGACCTCGGTCGCATCGGCCTCGACGTCTCCGACGTGACCGTCCACGTGAACCCGACGGGCCGCTTCGTGATCGGCGGTCCCAAGGGCGACGCGGGCCTCACCGGGCGCAAGATCATCGTCGACACCTACGGCGGCATGGCCCGCCACGGTGGCGGCGCCTTCAGCGGCAAGGACCCCTCGAAGGTCGACCGATCGGGTGCATATGCGATGCGCTGGGTCGCCAAGAACGTCGTCGCGGCCGGTCTCGCCGAACGCTGCGAGGTGCAGGTCGCCTACGCGATCGGCCGCGCCGAGCCGGTGGGTCTGTACGTCGAGACCTTCGGCACCGGTGCTCGGCCCGACCACCAGCTCGCCGAGGCCATCCGCACGGTCTTCGACCTGCGCCCCGCCGCGATCATCGACCAGCTGGACCTGCTGCGCCCCATCTACGCGCGCACCGCCGTGCACGGGCACTTCGGCCGCGAGCTCCCCGAGTTCACCTGGGAGCGCACCGACCGCACCGACGAGCTGACGAGGGCCCTGTGACCGCGGCCGGGCTCCCCGCCGAGATCGCCGAACGCCTCACGCACGACGCCCAGGGGCTCGTCGCGGCGATCATCCAGGACGAGACGAGCGAGCAGGTGCTCATGCTCGGCTGGATGGACGACGAGGCGCTCCGACGCACCCTCACGAGCGGCCGCGTGACCTTCTGGTCCCGCTCGCGCCAGGAGTACTGGCGCAAGGGGGACACGAGCGGCCACGTCCAGTACGTGCGCGGCGTGAGCCTCGACTGCGACGGCGACGCCCTGCTCGTGCGCGTCCACCAGGTGGGCGCCGCGTGCCACCGCGGCACCACGACGTGCTTCGACGGCGGCGAGCTGCCCGCCGTGACCGGCGAGGGCCCGACCCCGTGAGCCGTCGCCTCGCCGTGCTCGCGGGCATCGTGGTCTCGGGGGCCCTGTTCCTCGTCTCCCGCGCCGCCTGGCTGCACGCGAGCGTGCCCGACCTCGCGGGCGGCGCGAGCGAGGTCGACGTGACGGGCGGCGACGCCGCCCCCGCCGTGGTCGCCCTCGCCGTGGTCGCGATCGCCGGGTCGCTCGTCACCGCGATCTCCTCGCGCCACGTGCGCCTGGTCACCGGCCCCCTGCTCGCTCTGGCCGGGATCGGCGCGGGCATCGGCGCGACCCGCGTCCTCCTGGACCCCGCCGCCCACGCGACCTCGGCGATCGCCGAGGCGACCGGGGTGTCCGGGAGCGGCGAGACCGTCACCCTGACCCCCTGGCCCCTCGTCGCGCTCGCCCCCGCGGTCGTGCTCGTCGTGCTGGGCGTCGTGGTCCTCGTCGCCGGACGGGCCTGGACCCGCACGGCCCGCTTCGACCGTGCCGGCGCGACGCCCGACGCGGCCGCCGTCGCCGAGGACACCGGGATCGACCCGCGAGCCGACCCCGCGAAGGCGTGGGACGCCCTCACCCGTGGTGAGGACCCCACGCACCGTCCCTGAGCACCGCCCGGGACGGTGACGGGGACGTGGCACAATGACGAGCGAAACGCCCTGCCCACGTGGAGAGAAGTCGATGTCCAAGACCTACGCCGTCCCGCCCGCCTCGCCGCTCAACCACGGCAAGACGCCTGCCGCCTGGGTGATGATGGCCGGCGTCGTCGCCGGAGCGATCGTGGCGACCATCGGCTTCACGTTCTCGATCCTTCCCCTCCTGATCGTCGGCATCGTCGTGATGGTCCTGACCGTGATCCTGAGCGCCGTCCTGCGTGCGATGGGACTGGGCCAGAAGGCGCGTCGCACGGAGGCCGCGGAGCAGTGACCTCCGCGGCGCTGCGCGTGCAGGCAGGGGAGGAGTCCCCTCCGGCGCGCGCCCGGCGCATCGCCCCGCCCCTCCTCGTCGGCGGCGGTGCGATCGTCGGCGCCGTCGTCTCCCAGCTCCTGTTCGACCCCTATCGACAGGACGTCCCGCTGTGCCTGTGGCACGCCCTGACGGGCGGCTACTGCCCGGGCTGCGGCATGACCCGCGCCGTCCACGCGCTGCTGGCCGGGGATCTCCCGCTCGCCCTGCACAACAACGCAGCCGTGGTCGTGCTCGTCCCCGCCGTCGTCGTTGCGTGGTGGCGCTGGCTGCGACGGCGATGGCGCGGCGAGCCGCCCCCGCCGCCCCCGCCCTGGACCCGCGGGCGCCGCGCGCTCGTCGTGGCCTCGGTGGTCGGGCTCGTCCTCTTCACCGTCGCGAGGAACCTCCCCGCCGTCGCCGTCCTCGCGCCCACCTCGCTCATCGGCGCCTGACCGGCGCCACGGCCCGACCGGAAGGAAGCATCCCGTGACCGCACCGGGTACCGTGCTCGACGACATCATCACCGGGGTCCGCGAGGACCTCGCCCCCCGCCGCGCCCGCGTCGACGACGCGGCCATCGCCCGCCTCGCCGCCGCCGCGCCCCCCGCTCTCGACGCGCGCACCGCCCTCGTCGGCGATGGCACGACCCTCGGACTCATCGCCGAGGTCAAGCGGTCGAGCCCCTCCAAGGGGCATCTCTCCGGCATCCCGGACCCCGCGGCCCTCGCGGGCACCTATGCGGCCTCGGGCGCGAGCGCGATCAGCGTCCTGACCGAGCAGCGCCGCTTCTCCGGCAGCCTCGCCGACCTCGACGCCGTGCGCGCCCGCGTCGACGTGCCGGTGCTGCGCAAGGACTTCATCGTCGAGGAGTACCAGGTGCTCGAGGCGCGCGCCCACGGCGCCGACCTGGTGCTGCTGATCGTCGCCGCCCTCGACGACGAGCGCCTCGCGACCCTGCACGACCTCGTGGTCGCCCTCGGCATGCAGGCCCTCGTCGAGACCCACACGCCCGAGGAGGTCGACCGCGCGCTCGCCCTGCCCGCCCCGCTCATCGGTGTCAACGCGCGCGACCTGCGCACCCTCGACGTCGACCTGCACCGCGCGGCGCGCCTGCTTGCGCGCATCCCCGCCGACCGCGTCGCGATCGCCGAGTCCGCGGTCGCCACGGTCGACGACGTGCGCACCTACGCCGCCGCGGGCGCCGACGCGGTCCTGGTCGGCGAGGCCCTCGTGACGGGCCACGACCCCGCCGAGGCCGTCGCCGCCTTCCGCGCCGTCGCCCGCCGCGGGCGC
The DNA here is from genome assembly GCA_032101665.1 of Brachybacterium sp. GTDB lineage: Bacteria > Actinomycetota > Actinomycetes > Actinomycetales > Dermabacteraceae > Brachybacterium. Next base: position 3,309 of record DAMDHZ010000005.1, read on the forward strand.
GAGACCCCCACGAACGGAGACCCCCGGTGAGCAGCCAGATCCCCACCCACCTGCGGGAGGCCGCCGGTCCCTACTTCGGCGACTTCGGCGGCCGCTTCCTGCCCGAGGCCCTCGTCCCCGCCCTCGAGGAGGTCACCGAGGTCTATGAGAAGGCGCTCGTGGACCCCGCCTTCACCGAGGAGCTGGACCGCCTGGCGCGCGAGTACTCGGGGCGCCCCTCCCTGCTGAGCGAGGCGCCCCGCTTCTCGCGCCTGGCGGGCGGAGCCCGCATCCTGCTCAAGCGCGAGGACCTCAACCACACCGGCAGCCACAAGATCAACAACGTGCTGGGCCAGGCGCTGCTGACGGTCCGCATGGGCAAGAAGCGCGTGATCGCCGAGACCGGCGCCGGCCAGCACGGTGTCGCGACCGCGACCGCGGCCGCCCTGTTCGGTCTCGACTGCACGATCTACATGGGCGCCGAGGACACCCGCCGCCAGGCCCTCAACGTCGCCCGGATGCGCCTGCTGGGGGCCGAGGTGGTGCCTGTCACCCACGGCTCACGAACCCTCAAGGACGCGATCAACGAGGCGTTCCGCGACTGGGTCACCAACGTCGAGACCTCCAACTACGTCTTCGGCACCGCGGCCGGCCCGCACCCGTTCCCCACCCTGGTGCGCGACTTCCAGAAGGTGATCGGCGAGGAGGCCCGTGAGCAGACCGTCGCGCAGGCCGGACGCCTGCCCGACGCGGTCGTCGCGTGCGTGGGCGGCGGCTCCAACGCGATCGGCATGTTCCACGCCTTCCTCGACGACCCCGAGGTGCGCCTGGTCGGCTGTGAGGCCGCGGGCGACGGCGTCGACACCGCCTTCCACGCCGCCACCATCTCGCGCGGCCGCCCCGGCGTGCTCCACGGTGCCCGCAGCTACCTCCTGCAGGACGAGGACGGGCAGACGGTCGAGTCGCACTCGATCTCGGCCGGTCTCGACTACCCCGGAGTGGGGCCCGAGCACTCGTGGCTCGCGAGCATCGGCCGCGCCGAGTACCGCGGGATCTCCGATGCCGACGCGATGGACGCCTTCGCGCTGCTCTCGATGACCGAGGGCATCATGCCCGCGATCGAGTCCTCCCACGCGCTCGCGGGTGCTCTCGAGCTGGGCCGCGAGCTCGGCGAGGACGGTCTGGTCGTGGTGAGCCTCTCGGGCCGCGGCGACAAGGACGTCCACACCGCCTCGGAGTGGTTCGGGCTGCTCGACGGGGACCCTGCCGACGAACGCTCGGACGCGAGCGCCCCCGAGAACGCCGAGGGCACCGGCACCGACGGTCTGCCCCGCCACGGCCGCGCGGACCTGACGGCGCTGCGCGACCTCGCCCGCACCACGCTGCCCGACGCGACCGCCGGATCCGATCAGAGCAAGGAGTCCCAGGCATGAGCGACCGCCTCCGCGCCGGTGACGTCCTGACGCGCACACGCGCCGAGGGCCGCGCCGCCCTGATGGGCTACCTGCCCGTCGGTTTCCCCGACCTGAGCGCCTCGATCGACGCGGCCCGCGCCCTGATCGACGCGGGCGTCGACATGATCGAGCTGGGGCTGCCGTACTCCGACCCGGTCATGGACGGACCCGTGATCCAGCAGGCCGCGACCGCGGCGCTCGCGGGCGGCGTGCGCAACCGCGACGTCATCGCGGCCGTCGAGCGGCTCTCGGGCCGTGGGGCCGCGATCCTCGTCATGTCCTACTACAACCCGATCCTCGCCTACGGCCCCGACGCGTTCGCGCGAGACCTCGCGGCGGCCGGAGGCGCCGGCCTCATCACCCCGGACCTGATCCCCGACGAGGCGGGGGAGTGGATCGCCGCCTCCGAGGACCATGCCGTCGACCGGGTGTTCCTGGTCGCCCCGAGCTCTCCGCGCGACCGCCTCGCCTACGTCGCCGCGAGCTCGCGGGGCTTCGTCTACGCAGCCTCGACGATGGGCGTCACCGGCACCCGCACCGCGGTGAGCGACGCCGCCGAGGGCCTCGTCGAGCGCACCCGTGCCGCGGGCGCGCAGAACGTGTGCGTCGGCCTCGGCGTCTCCGACGGCGAGCAGGCCGCGCAGGTCGCCGCGTACGCCGACGGTGTCATCGTCGGCTCGGCCTTCGTGCGCGCCCTCGCCGAGGCCGGCGGCCCCGCGACGGCACGCCGCGCGCTCACGGCCGTCGCCCGGGACCTGCGCGACGGGGTCGAGCGCGGACGGGGGAGCGCGGCGTGATCCTCGCCGACATCCCGAGCCCGCCGGTCTCGTCGTTCGACATCGGCCCGATCACGATCCACCTCTACGCGATCTGCATCCTGGTCGGCATCGGCGTGGCCCTGGGGTGGTCGACCCGCCGCTGGGTCGCCCGCGGCGGTGACGGTGACGACCTGTTCGACATCGGCTTCGTGGCGATCGTGTGCGGCATCGTGGGCGCCCGTCTCTACCACGTCGTCTCCTCCCCGGACGCCTACTTCGGTCCGGGCGGGAACCCGGTCGCGGCGCTCTACATCTGGAACGGCGGGCTGGGGATCTGGGGCGCCGTGGCCGGCGGCGCGCTCGGCGCCTACGTCATGGCTCGCCGCAAGCGGGTCTCCTTCGCCGTGCTCGCCGACACCATCGCGCCCACCCTGATGGTGGCCCAGGCCATCGGCCGCCTGGGCAACTGGTTCAACCAGGAGCTGTACGGCGGTCCTACGGACCTGCCGTGGGGGCTGTCGATCACGTGCGTGACCGACGGCGACCTGATCGGCGGCTGCATCCCGGGCACGTACCACCCCACCTTCCTGTACGAGGCGCTGTGGAACCTCGCCGGCTGTGCCGTGCTGCTCGTGCTCGAGCGTCGCGCCCGCCTCGGCGGCGGCCGGGTGTTCTGGTCCTATGTCGCGATCTACACGGCCGGCCGGGTCTGGATCGAGCTCATGCGCACCGACGCCGCCGAGATCGTGCTCGGGCTCCGCGTCAACGTCTGGGTGTCGATCGTGATCCTCCTGCTCGCCCTCGTCATGCAGCTCGTGCTCAGCCGTCGGCGCCTGACGCGTGGTGGCGAGGCGGTGCGCGCCGACGGCGGCTGGGAGCGGCCCGCGACGATGTCTCAGCATGAGGACATTCCCTCGTCTCACTAAGTGGATGCCTCACTCTCGGCGTTCGGACCCGGGACATAGAATCATCTCGGTGCGCACGCCCCCGCACCGCTCCCGTGATGCGTCGATGCCCGGAGGCATCGGCGTGCGCCCGGATCATCGTCCCGGCGAACGGAAGGGTGCCCCATGCTCCCGCTGTCCTCCCGCTTCAGCGCGCTCCCCGAGGCTCAGGGCCTGTACCGTCCCGAGCTCGAGAAGGACGCGTGCGGCGTGGCCATGGTCGCCACGATGCGCGGTCACGCCGGGCACGACATCGTCGAGCAGGCCCTGCTCGCGCTCGAGAACCTCGACCACCGCGGCGCCGTGGGCGCCGAGCAGAACACGGGCGACGGCGCCGGGATCCTCACCCAGCTGCCCGACCGCTTCCTGCGCGCGGTCGCCCCCCGCTCGCTCCCGGGTCCGGGCGCGTACGCGGCCGGGATGGCGTTCCTGCCGCGCGACGCCGCCGAGCGTGCCGCGACCGTCTCGGTCATCGAGCGCATCGCGTCGGAGGAGGGGCTGCGCACGCTCGGCTGGCGTGACGTGCCCGTCGTCGACGGACTCGTGGGCCCCTCGGCACGCGCGACCCAGCCGCACTTCGCCCACCTCTTCCTGACCGACGCCGCGACGGAGCGCACGGGCCTCGCTCTCGAGCGCGCCGCGTTCGCGGTGCGACGCCGCGCCGAGCACGAGACGGGCGCCTACTTCCCGTCCCTGTCGACCCGCACCATGGTCTACAAGGGCATGCTCACCCCGAGTCAGCTCGCGACGTTCTTCCCCGATCTGCACGACGAGAGGTTCGAGACCCGCCTGGGCATCGTGCACTCGCGCTTCTCGACCAACACCTTCCCCGCGTGGCCGCTCGCGCACCCCTTCCGCGCCCTCGCCCACAACGGCGAGATCAACACCGTGATCGGCAACGTCAACCGGATGCGAGCGGCCGAGGCGCGCCTGGCGACCGACGCCTTCGGGGACGACCTGGGCCGTCTGCTGCCCGTCAACACGCCCGGGGCGTCCGACTCCGCATGCTTCGACGAGGTGCTCGAGCTGCTGCACCTGTCGGGCCGTTCGCTCCCGCACGCGATCATGATGATGGTCCCCGAGCCCTGGGAGAACGACCCGGCGATGGACCCCGCGCTGCGCGCGTTCTACGAGTACCACGCGATGCTCCAGGAGCCGTGGGACGGCCCGGCCGCCCTCGTCTTCTCCGACGGGTCCCTGGTGGGCGCCACGCTCGACCGCAACGGACTGCGCCCCTTGCGCTACTGGGTCGCCGACGACGGTCTCGTGGTGCTCGGCTCGGAGTCCGGGGTGCTGCCGATCGACCCCGCGCACGTGACCCGCAAGGGCCGCGTCGCACCGGGCGAGATCTTCTGCGTGGACACCGCGAACGGACGCCTCGTCGAGGACGCGGAGATCAAGGCCGAGCTCGTGGCCGAGCACCCCTACGGGAAGTGGATCGCGGAGCAGGCCGTCGACCTCGGGACGCTCCCGGAGCGTGAGCACATCACCCACTCGCGCGCCTCCGTGGTGCGCCGCCAGCAGACCTTCGGCTACACCGAGGAGGAGCTGCGCATCCTCATCGGACCGCTCGCCGCCAAGGGGGCCGAGCCGATCGGCGCGATGGGCACCGACACGCCCGTGGCCGTCCTCTCGGATCGCCCGCGACTCCTGTTCGACTACTTCACGCAGATGTTCGCGCAGGTCACCAACCCGCCGCTCGACTCGATCCGCGAGGCGATGGTCACGAGCCTGTCGCTGTCCATCGGGCAGGCGCGCAATCTCCTGGACGCGACGCCCGAGCACGCGCGGCAGCTGCGCATCCCGTTCCCGGTGATCGACAACGACGAGTTGTCCACGATCGTCAATGTCGAGGCCGACCCGCGCACCGCGGACTTCCGGACGGTGCGCGTGCGCGGCCTGTACCCCGTGGCCGAGGGCGCGGCCGGACTGCGGGCCCGGCTCGACGAGATCTGCGCCGAGGCGGTCGCGGCGATCGACGACGGCGCGACCTTCATCGTGCTGTCCGACCGCGATTCCAACCCCGTGCTCGCGCCGATCCCCTCGCTCCTGCTCACGAGCGCGGTCCAGCACCACCTGATCCGCACCGGGCGCCGCACTCGCGCCGCGCTGCTCGTCGAGGCGGGAGACGTGCGCGAGGTCCACCACGTGGCCCTCCTGATCGGCTTCGGGGCGAGCGCCGTCAATCCCTACCTCGCGATGGAGACCGCCGAGGACCTCGTCGAGCGCGGCGTGGTGGGCGACGTCGACGCCGCCCAGGCCGTCCGCAACCTCCTGGTGGGACTCGGCAAGGGCGTCCTGAAGATCATGTCCAAGATGGGCGTGTCCACGGTCTCGTCCTACCGCGGCGCCCAGCTGTTCGAGGCGGTCGGCCTGGCCCACGACGTGATCGAGGACTTCTTCCCGGGCACGACGAGCCAGCTCGGCGGCATCGGCCTCGACGTGATCGCCGACGAGGTCGCCGCCCGCCACGCCGACGCCTACCCGCCCCAGGGCTCTCCGAACGCCCATCGGCGGCTCGCCGTGGGCGGCGAGTACCAATGGCGCCGCGAGGGCGAGCCCCACCTGTTCAACCCCGAGACCGTCTTCCGCCTCCAGCACTCGACCCGCACCCGCCAGTACGAGGAATTCCGGCGGTACACCGAGATGGTCGACGACCAGTCGCGCCGGCTGTCGACCCTGCGCGGCCTCATGCGCCTGCGCACGGGCGTGCTCGAGCCCGTGCCGCTCGCGGAGGTCGAGCCCGTCTCGACGATCGTGCGGCGCTTCATGACGGGCGCGATGAGCTACGGCTCGATCTCGCGGGAGGCGCACGAGACCCTCGCGATCGCGATGAACCGTCTGGGCGGGATGTCGAACTCGGGCGAGGGCGGCGAGGAGCCGGACCGCCTGCACGACGCCGAGCGCAACAGCGCCATCAAGCAGATCGCGTCGGGCCGCTTCGGCGTGACCGCCGAGTACCTGGCCTTCGCGCGCGACATCCAGATCAAGATCGCCCAGGGGGCCAAGCCGGGTGAGGGCGGTCAGCTGCCGCCGCAGAAGGTGTACCCGTGGATCGCCCGCACCCGGCACTCGACGCCCGGCATCGGGCTCATCTCCCCGCCGCCCCACCACGACATCTACTCGATCGAGGACCTCGCCCAGCTCATCCACGACGCGAAGTCCGCCAATCCGGCCGCCCGGATCCACGTCAAGCTCGTGTCCCGCTTCGGGGTCGGCACGGTCGCGACGGGCGTGTCCAAGGCGCACGCCGACGTCGTGCTCATCTCCGGGCACGACGGCGGCACCGGCGCGAGCCCGCTCAACTCGCTCAAGCACGCGGGCATCCCCTGGGAGCTGGGCCTCGCCGAGACCCAGCAGACCCTCCTGCTCAACGGCCTGCGCGACCGCATCACGGTGCAGGTCGACGGGCAGATGAAGACGGGCCGCGACGTCGTCATCGCCGCCCTGCTGGGCGCCGAGGAGTTCGGCTTCGCGACGGCGCCGCTCGTGGTCTCCGGCTGCATCATGATGCGCGTGTGCCATCTGGACACGTGTCCCGTCGGCGTCGCGACCCAGAACCCCGAGCTGCGCGAGCGCTTCACCGGCACCCCCGAGTTCGTCATCACGTTCTTCGAGTACATCGCCGAGCAGGTCCGTGAGCATCTGGCCGCGCTCGGGCTGCGCTCGATCGACGAGGCCGTGGGCCGCGTCGATCTGCTCGACATCGACGACGCCAAGCGTCACTACAAGCAGGAGGGGCTCGACCTCGAGCCGATCCTGGCCCAGCCCGAGGTGATGGAGGGCGACCATCCGCGGCGGGCGCGCGCCCAGGACCACGCGCTCGAGAAGGCCGCCGACCAGTCGTGGATCCGTGCCGCGGAGCCCGCCCTCGAGCGCGGCGAGAGCGTCGTGATCCGCGATCGCGTCCGCAACGTCCAGCGCACGGTCGGCACCCTGCTGGGCCATGAGGTGACGCGCCGCTATCGTGCCGAGGGACTCGCGGAGGACACGATCCGCGTCGAGCTCGAGGGCGTGGGCGGCCAGTCCTTCGGCGCCTTCCTGCCGCGCGGCGTGACCCTCGAGCTCGTGGGCGATGCCAATGACTACGTCGCCAAGGGGCTGTCCGGCGGCGTCGTCGCGATCGGCCACGGCCGCGGCACCGCCTCCTCGCTCACCTCGGCGACCGTCGCCGGCAACACGTGCGCCTACGGCGCCACGAGCGGCAAGCTCTTCCTCGCGGGCGGCGCGGGGGAGCGGTTCGGCGTGCGCAACTCCGGCGCGACCCTCGTGGTCGAGGGCATCGGCGACCACGGCGCGGAGTACATGACGGGCGGCGCGATCCTCGTGCTCGGCCCCACCGGTCGCAATCTCGGGGCGGGCATGAGCGGCGGCACGCTGTTCGTGCTCGACCTCGACGACACCCGCCTGAACCCCGCCGACGCCGAGACCTTCGAGATCACCCCGGTGCGCGCCGAGCACCGCGGCTTCGTCCTCGAGGCGCTGCACGAGCACGTCCGCCGCACCGGCTCCGACCGGGCCGCGGCCCTGCTGGCCGACGAGGACGAGCTCCTCGCACGCCTCACCGAGATCGCCCCGCGCGAGTTCCTCCGGGTCACCGAGATCCGCGACGGCGCGCTCGAGGGCGGCATCGACCCCGACTCCCACGAGGTGTGGAACACGATCCTGGAGGGCTCCCATGGCTGATCCCCGCGGCTTCCTGACGACGCGCGACCGCGAGCTGCCCGCGCGCCGTCCCGTCCCCGTGCGCCTGATGGACTGGCGCGAGGTCTACGAGGTCCGGGAGAAGGGCCGGCTCGGCGTCGTCTCCCGCCAGGCCGGGCGCTGCATGGACTGCGGCATCCCGTTCTGCCATCAGGGCTGCCCGCTCGGCAACCTGATCCCCGAGTGGAACGAGCTCGTCTACCGCGAGGACTGGCACGAGGCCTCCGAGCGGCTCCACGCGACCAACAACTTCCCGGAGTTCACCGGCCGCGCGTGCCCCGCCCCGTGCGAGTCGAGCTGCGTGCTCGGCATCAACCAGCCGCCCGTGACGATCAAGAACATCGAGGTCTCGATCATCGACCGCGCCGTCGAGGAGGGCTGGGTGACGCCGCAGCCCCCCGCGCGGCAGAGCGGCCGCAGCGTCGCCGTGGTCGGCTCGGGACCCGCGGGCCTCGCCGCCGCCCAGCAGCTGACCCGCGCCGGGCACACCGTGGTCGTGCTCGAGCGCGACGACCGCATCGGCGGCCTGCTGCGCTACGGCATCCCCGAGTTCAAGCTCGAGAAGCGCCATCTCGAGCGCCGCCTCGAGCAGATGGCCGCGGAGGGCACCCGTTTCCGCACCGGCGTCGCCGTGGGTGGCGACGCCGAGGGCGACCCGAGCCTGCCGGAGCTGCGGAGCCGCTTCGACGCGGTCGTGCTCGCGACGGGCGCGACCGTGCCGCGCGACCTGCCCGTCCCCGGGCGCGAGGCGCACGGCATCCATCCCGCCATGGCCTACCTGACCCAGGCCAACCGTGTCGTCGAGGGCGACACCCTGCCCGAGGACGTGGCCATCAGCGCCGCCGGCAAGGACGTCATCATCATCGGCGGCGGCGACACGGGTGCCGACTGCCTGGGGACCGCGCTGCGCCAGGGCGCCCGCTCGGTCACGACGCTCGCGATCGGCGTGCAGCCCCCGTCCGAGCGCGACGAGTCCCATCCGTGGCCCACGCACCCCGTGCTGTTCGAGATCTCGGGCTCGCACGAGGAGGGCGGCGACCGCTCCTACCTCGCCTCGACCACGGGCTTCGAGGTGGACGCCGACGGCGCCGTGGCCGGGATCCGCGTGGCCCGCACCGCGTTCGTCGACGGCCGCCGCGTGCCCACCCCCGGCACCGAGCAGCTGCTGCCCGCCCAGCTCGTGCTGATCGCGATGGGCTTCGCGGGGGCCGAGCACGCCGTGGCCGGCGCCGAGGGCTCCGTCGCCTTCACCTCCCGCGGCACGATCGAGCACGGCGCGGACTGGTCGACGGGGGCCGAGGGCGTCTTCACCGCGGGCGACTGCGCGCGCGGCCAGTCCCTCATCGTGTGGGCGATCGCCGAGGGGCGCTCCGCCGCGGCCGCGGTCGACGACTACCTGATGGGAGCGACGGCTCTGCCGGCTCCCGTGGTCCCGGGGATGTCCGCTCTGGCCGTGTGAGGCATCGGGCGAGAGCGACTGCGTCACGGCGGCTGTGCACGGCCGGTGCGCCCCGTGCTCGCGGTAGAGTTGGCGCCGTCCCCAACACCGATAGATGGGTTGTCATGCGCAAAGCGAAGATCGTCTGCACACTCGGTCCCGCCACGAACACGTACGAGCAGATCCGTACCCTCATCGAGTCCGGCATGAACGTCGCCCGGATGAACCTGAGCCACGGCACGTACGACGACCACGAGAAGGTCTATGCGAACATCCGGCGGGCCGCCGATGACCTCGGCAGGAACGTCGCCGTCCTGGTCGATCTCCAGGGCCCCAAGATCCGCCTCGGCAACTTCGCCGACGGCCCCCACGACCTCTCCGTCGGGGACACCTTCGTGATCACGACCGATGACGTCGAGGGCACCAAGGACCGCGTCTCCACGACCTTCAAGGGCCTCCCCGGCGACTGCCGCCCCGGTGACGTCCTGCTGATCGACGACGGCAAGGTCGCGGTGCGCGTCACCGAGGTCTCCGACACCGACGTCACGACGGTCGTCGAGGTCCCCGGACCCGTCTCCAACCACAAGGGCATCAACCTCCCCGGCGTGGCCGTGTCCGTCCCCGCCATGAGCGAGAAGGACATCGCCGACCTCCGCTGGGGCATCAACCTCGGCGCCGACCTGATCGCGCTCTCCTTCGTCCGCGACGCGCACGACATGGACGACGTCCTGCGGATCATGCAGGAGGAGGGCAAGCGCCTGCCCGTCATCGCCAAGATCGAGAAGCCGCAGGCCGTGCGGGCGCTGCGCCAGATCGTCGGCGCCTTCGACGGCATCATGGTCGCGCGCGGCGACCTCGGCGTCGAGCTTCCGCTCGAGCAGGTCCCGATCGTCCAGAAGCGCGCCATCGAGCTCGCGCGCCGCAACGCCAAGCCCGTCATCGTCGCGACCCAGGTGCTCGAGTCGATGATCACGAGCCCGCGCCCCACCCGCGCCGAGGCCTCTGACTGCGCCAACGCGATCCTCGACGGCGCCGACGCGGTCATGCTCTCGGGTGAGACGAGCGTGGGCGAGTACCCCTTCGAGGCCGTGCGCACCATGGCCCGCATCATCACCAACACCGAGGAGAACGGCGCCGACCGCATCGCCGGCCTCGGCACGATCCCGCACACCCGCGGCGGCGCCATCACGCGCGCCGCCTGGGAGATCGGGGACCAGCTGTCGGCCCAGTACCTCGTGACCTTCACCGAGTCGGGCGACACCGCCCGCCGGCTGTCCCGCCTGCGTCCGTCCATCCCCCTGCTCGCGATCACGCCGTACGAGCTGGTGCGCCACCAGCTCTCGCTCTCGTGGGGCATCGAGACGCTCCTGGTGCCGCTCCAGCGCGACACCGACGAGATGGTGCGCGTCGTCGACGAGCTGCTGCGCGAGAA
>DAMDHZ010000005.1:14027-45277 GCA_032101665.1 Brachybacterium sp.
GCGCGAGAACAAGGGGCTCCAGCCCGGCGACCTCGTGGTCATCGCGGCCGGCTCGCCCCCCGGCGTGCACGGCTCGACCAATACCCTGCGCGTGCACCGCATCGGCGACCTCGACGGCACCGAGTCCGCGCGCATCGAGGCCGACGCGATCGCGAAGCCCGCGCAGTCCTGACCCCGCCCCGACCGCGGACGGCGCCGCCAGGACCCTCGGGTCCCGGCGGCGCCGTCGTCGGTACCGGGTGCGGGACTCGAACCCGCACGTCACGAAGGACAGCGCATTTTGAGTGCGCCGCGTCTGCCATTCCGCCAACCCGGCAGGTCCGGTCGTCGACCGGAGTGCTGGACTAGGATAACGGAGATCCGACCACCGCACCGCTGTGTCCCCGCCGGGGACCGCCGTGCCCGTTGCCACGAGGTTCCATGAACGCCGATCCGACCGACACCCCCGAGCCCACCGAGACTCCCGCTCCTGCCGCCGCCGCGGAGCACGCCGTCCCCGTCCCCGAGGGCCGCCGTCGCACCGCCGTCGTGGCAGAGGACGAGAGCCTGATCCGGATGGACATCGTCGAGACGCTCACGGAGGCCGGCTTCGAGGTCCTCGCCGCGGTCGGCGACGGCGCGAGCGCCATCGAGAAGACCCGCGAACTGCGCCCCGACATCGTCATCCTCGACGTCAAGATGCCGCAGACCGACGGCGTCACGGCCGCCGAGAAAATCGGTGCCGAGAACCTCGCGCCCGTCGTCATGCTCACCGCCTTCTCCCAGTCCGAGCTCGTCGAGCGGGCCCGCGACGCGGGCGCGATGGCCTACGTGGTCAAGCCCTTCACCCCGGCGGACCTGCTGCCCGCCGTCGAGATCGCCATGTCCCGTTTCGCCCAGATCGCGCAGCTCGAGCACGAGATCCAGGACCTCGGCGAGCGCTTCGAGACCCGCAAGCGCGTCGACCGCGCCAAAGGGCTGCTCCAGTCCAACATGGGGCTCACGGAGCCCGAGGCCTTCCGCTGGATCCAGAAGACCTCGATGGACCGCCGGCTCACGATGCGCGAGGTCGCCGACGCCGTCGTCGACCAGCTCGGCGGGCAGGGCAAGGACTGACGCCGGCACCCCCGACCGCACCGGCGAGAAGGGGAGAGCAGCGATGCCGCTGAGCCGTCGCGCGCTGATCCGGTGCGCCGCCGTCGCGGCCGCTGGCACGGGCGCCCTCGCCGCGTGCACCCGCGGAACGACGCGACCCGTCCGCTCCACCGCGCCGGGCTCCACGGCCGCCGACCCGTCCTCCCCGCTCGTCCTCGGCACGATCGGCACGAGCATCGGGCTCGAGGCGATGTTCGACAAGCAGATCGCGATCGCGGTCGGCGAGGCCGCGACGGACGTCGACATCGCCGGCGGCGTGTTCGGTCGGGACCTCGTGCTCCTCGAGCGACACACGATCAGCGACCCCGACGACGACCTCGCGGACGCGATCGCCGCGCTCGCCGAGGCGGGCGCGACGGGCGTCGTCGTGAACTGCGACGACGACCTGCTGCTGGCGGCCATGCCGGCCTTCGTCGACGCCGGGATGGCCGTCGTCTCGGTGACCTCGACCTCGATGTCGCTGCGCGCGGACGACGCTGCCACGAGCGGCATGCTGGTCCGGCTCACCGCCTCGGACCGCGCGCTCGCCACCGGCTTCGCGACGTCCGCGGGGACCGGTGGCGCCGTCGGCTCCGTCTTCTACCTCGCGCGCGACACGACCGCGGGCCACAGCCTGGGCGCGCAGCTGCGGCGCGTGATCGAGCCGGCGGGCGGCGCCTACGGCGAGCGCTACCACGCGGGCGAGCAGCCCGACCTCGGGGAGCCGATCGACGCCGCGCTCGCGAGCGGAGCGCCGCTCGTGGTCGTCAACGCGGGAGCCGAGACGAGCGCCCTCGTCGGCGCGATCGTGGCCGCCAACACCGGACCCGACGGCAGCCCGCTGCGTGCGCTCGCGATCCGCACCCTCCTCTACGGCTCCGCCGCTCCCGGGAAGGCCGTGCCGCCCGAGACCATGAAGGCGGTCACCGGCACACGCGCGGGGATCCCGGCCCCGGACGCCCTGAAGAACATCATGCTGAGGGTGGACCCGTCGCTCGCCCCCGACGCGTTCGACTTCGCGGGGCAGGCCTACGACGCCGTCACCCTGCTCGCCCTCGCCGCGCAGACCGGCCGCAGCGCGGAGGGAACCCGACTGGTCGCCGGGATCCGCGAGCTGCTCGCCGAGGGCGAGGAGGCGGGCTCCTTCGCCGAGGCGCGCACGCTCCAGCGCGACGGCGCCGAGGTGCGCTACGTCGGCTACTCCGGGCCGCTCGAGCTGGGGGAGGACGGCGATCCCACGAGCGCGGAGATCACGGCGGTCTCCTACGACGAGGCCAACGCCGTGGCGGGCACCGACGACGTGACCGTCACCGTGTGACGCCGCCTGACGCGGCCTGACGTTGCCTGCTGACGCGTCAGCGGGGCGGCAGCAGCATGGTCGAGACCATCACCGTCGACAGCAGCGCGCCCGCCTCGTCGACCACCTCGACCTGATAGGTCGCCAGACGGCGGCCGCGGTGCACCGCGCGTCCGGTCGCGGTCACCGTGCCCGTGCGCGCCGAACGGTGGTGGACGGCCGAGACGTGGGTGCCGACGGCCTGCGCGCCCTCCCCGTGCACCTCGCGGGCGAGCACGATCGCGGCGACGGACGCGATCGTCTCCGCGAGCGCGATCGTGGCCCCGCCGTGCAACAGCCCGGCCGGCTGGGTGTTGCCCGCGACGGGCATGGTCATCTCGCCGCCGTCCGCGCCGAGCGCGACCAGCTCCATGCCCATGCGCTCGCACAGCGTGCCCGCCAGGAGGGCTCGCAGCTCGTCGAGGGAGAGGGGGAGCGCGTTCATGGGGTCAGCGTGTCACAGGTCCGTGGGACACTGGCGCCATGAGCGCACAGGACCCCGTGAGCGAGCCGGCATCCCTGACGAGCACCGATCCGGCCGCGGAGCCCACCGACGTCCGGTTCCTCCTGATCGACGGTCACGCGATGGCCTTCCGGGCCTTCTTCGCCCTCCCCGCGGACAGCTTCACCGACGGCCGCGGGCAGGCCACCAACGCGGTGTACGGCTTCGTCCGCATGCTGATCAACGTCGTCCAGTCCGAGCAGCCCACGCACGTCGCGGTCGCCTTCGACCTGGCGGGCGGCACCTTCCGCGACCGCATCTACGAGCAGTACAAGGGCGGTCGCGAGGAGACGCCCGCCCAGTTCGTCGGGCAGATCGCGCTGATCGAGCAGGTGCTCGACGCGCTCGGCGTGACGTGGCTGACCGTCGAGGACTTCGAGGCCGACGACATCATCGCGACCCTCGCGACGCGGACCGCGGCCGAGGGCGGGAGCGCGCTCATCGTCTCGAGCGACCGCGACGCGATCCAGCTCGTGAGCGATGCCGTGACCCTGCTCCAGCCCGTCAAGGGCGTCACCGAGCTGCGGCGCATGACTCCGGCGGCCGTCGAGGAGAAGTACCAGCTCCCGCCCGAGCGCTACCCCGATCTCGCGGCCCTCGTGGGGGAGACCGCCGACAACCTGCCGGGCGTGCCCGGGGTGGGGCCCAAGACCGCCGCGAAGTGGATCACGCGCTTCGGCGGCCTCGAGGGCGTGCTCGCGCACGCCGACGAGATCACCGGCAAGGCCGGGCAGGCGCTGCGGGACCACCGGGAGGACGTCGAGCGCAACCGCCGCATGAACGAGGCCGTGCGCGACCTCGACCTGCCCGCCGACCTCGCCCGGTACGGGCTCGGCCGCGGCGACACGATCGCTCTGAACGGCATGTTCGACGACCTCGCCTTCGGCCCGACCATCCGCCGCGACATCCCCGCCGTGTTCCTCGCCCCCGGCGGCGCCTCCGCCGGCGAGCAGGGCCCCGGCCCCGAGGGCCCCGACCCCGCCGACGTGCGGCGTCCCGCGCCCGAGCAGGTCCCGTCCCTCCTGCGGGAGACCTTCGCGGGCGGCGCCGCGCTCGACCTGCGCGGGTCGTGGGAGCTGGGGGAGGGCGACTGCGATCTGCTCGCGCTCGCGAGCGCCGGCGACCTCGCCGTCATCGACCTGGTGGGGCTCGACGAGGTGGCCGAACGGGCCGTGGCCGACTGGCTCGCCGACGCGACGATCCCCAAGGTCGCCTACGACACCAAGCTCGCGGCGCACATGCTGGCGGGCCGCGCCCTCGAGGTCGCGGGCTGGCGCACCGATCTCGCGATCGCCGAGTTCCTGTGCCGCCCCGACCAGCGCCCCACCGATCTGCCCGGCCTCGCCCTGCGCCACCTGCAGGAGGATCTCGCGGCGGCGTCGGCCGTGGCCCAGCAGGAACTGGATCTCGAGGGCACCGACGACGGCGCCGAGGCGGAGCGCTGGGCCCGCCGCGCGGATGCCGTGCGACGCCTCGAGCCCCTCGTGCGCGCCGATCTCGCCTCCCACGGCGTCGAGGCCCTCCACGACGAGCTCGAGCTGCCGCTCGCGGGCGTCCTGGGCCGGATGGAGCGCACCGGCATCGCGGTCGACGACGAGGTGCTGGCCGATCTCGACGCCCAGCACGCCCAGCAGCAGACCGACGTGGCCGAGTCCGCGTTCTCCCACATCGGCGGGGACCGCATCAACCTCGGCTCGCCCAAGCAGCTGCAGGAGGTCCTCTTCGAACGCCTCGGCATGCCCCGCACGCGCCGCACCAAGACCGGGTACACGACCAACGCCGAAGCCCTCGAGGACCTCTTCGCCCAGACCGGCCACCCCTTCCTCGCCGACCTCCTGGCCCATCGCGACGTCACCAAGATGCGCCAGATCATCGAGACGCTGCGCCGCTCGATCTCCCCGGCCGGACGGATCCACACCACCTTCCACCAGAACATCGCGGCCACCGGCCGACTCTCCTCGAACAACCCGAACCTGCAGAACATCCCCGCGCGCACCGAGGAGGGGCGGCGCATCCGTTCGGCCTTCCATGCCTCGGAGGGTTGCGAGGCGCTGCTCACGGCCGACTACTCGCAGATCGAGATGCGGATCATGGCCCATCTGTCCGAGGACGCCGGCCTGATCGAGGCGTTCCGCTCGGGGGAGGACCTCCACAACTTCGTGGCCTCGCGCGTCTTCGACGTCGAGCCCGACGCGGTCGACCCGGCGATGCGCTCGAAGACCAAGGCGGTCAGCTACGGCCTGGCCTACGGGCTGTCCGCCTTCGGCCTCTCCCGGCAGCTGCGGATCTCCCAGGCGGAGGCCACGGCCCTGCGCGACGGCTACTTCGAGCGCTTCGGCGGGGTGCGGGACTACCTGCGCTCGAGCGTCGAGAAGGCCCGCGAGACCGGCTACACCGAGACCATCCTCGGCCGGCGCCGCTACCTGCCCGACCTCACGAGCGACAACCGCCAGCGGCGCGAGAACGCCGAGCGGGTGGCCCTGAACTCCCCGATCCAGGGCAGCGCCGCCGACATCATCAAGCTCGCGATGCTGCGTGTGGACGCGGCGCTGCGCGAGGCCGGCAGCGTCTCGCGCGTGCTGCTGCAGGTCCATGACGAGCTCGTGGTCGACATCGCCCCCGGCGAGCTCGAGGCGGTGCGGGCGATCGTCGCCGAGGGGATGGGCTCGGCCTACGAGCTCTCGGTACCGCTCTCGGTGGGGATGGGCGTGGGCCGCACCTGGCTCGACGCGGCGCACTGAGCCTCCGCGCGCCGGTCGCCGGATGACAGCCCGTTTGCGAGGTGGGCCTGCTATGCTGGTGCGTATCTGTGCCCCGCGTGACCGACGTCGGCTCCGTGCCGTCCCCTCGCAGCACGTGGGCGCCCGGAGCCTCCCGCAGTTGCGGAGTGCCGCATGACCAGCAAGAACTGTTCCTACTCATACCTGTCCCGACGGAGTTCCGACCTACATGACCAGCGTGACCGACTCTTCCACGCCCCAGATCGCCATCAACGACATCGGCGATGCCGATGACCTCATGGCCGCGATCGATTCGACCATCAAGTACTTCAACGATGGCGACATCGTCGAGGGCACCGTGGTGAAGGTGGACCGTGACGAGGTGCTCCTCGACATCGGCTACAAGACCGAGGGCGTCATCCCCTCCCGCGAGCTGTCCATCAAGCACGACGTGGACCCCGGTGAGATCGTCGAGGTCGGCGACGAGGTCGAGGCCCTCGTGCTCCAGAAGGAGGACAAGGAAGGCCGTCTGATCCTGTCCAAGAAGCGCGCCCAGTACGAGCGCGCCTGGGGCACGATCGAGCAGATCAAGGAGGACGACAGCGTCGTCACCGGCACCGTCATCGAGGTCGTCAAGGGCGGCCTCATCGTCGACATCGGCCTGCGCGGCTTCCTCCCGGCCTCCCTCGTGGAGATGCGCCGCGTCCGCGACCTCCAGCCCTACGTGGGCCAGGAGATCGAGGCCAAGATCATCGAGCTCGACAAGAACCGCAACAACGTGGTCCTGTCCCGCCGCGCCTACCTCGAGCAGACCCAGTCCGCCGTGCGCTCCGACTTCCTGCAGACCCTGCAGAAGGGTCAGGTCCGCGAGGGCGTCGTCTCCTCGATCGTCAACTTCGGTGCGTTCGTGGACCTCGGCGGCGTGGACGGGCTCGTGCACGTCTCCGAGCTGTCGTGGAAGCACATCGACCACCCGAGCGAGGTCGTCGAGGTCGGTCAGCCCGTCAAGGTCGAGGTCCTCGACGTCGACATGGACCGCGAGCGCGTCTCCCTGTCGCTCAAGGCGACGCAGGAGGACCCGTGGCAGCTGTTCGCGCGGACCCATGCGATCGGCCAGGTCGTGCCCGGCAAGGTCACCAAGCTCGTCCCCTTCGGCGCGTTCGTGCGCGTCGAGGACGGCATCGAGGGCCTCGTGCACATCTCCGAGCTCGCCCAGCGTCACGTCGACCTGCCCGAGCAGGTCGTCACGGTCGACCAGGACGTCTTCGTCAAGGTCATCGACATCGACCTCGAGCGTCGCCGCATCTCGCTGTCGCTCAAGCAGGCCAACGAGGGCGTCGACCCCGAGGGCGACGACACCACGTTCGACCCGGCCCTGTACGGCATGGCCGCCGAGTACGACGAGAACGGCGAGTACAAGTACCCCGAGGGCTTCGACCCGGAGACCAACGAGTGGCTCGAGGGCTACGAGACCCAGCGCGAGCAGTGGGAGGCGGAGTACGCCAAGGCGTACGAGCGCTGGACCCAGCACAAGGCGCAGGTCGCCGAGGCCATCCGCGCCGACGAGGAGTCCGCGACCTCCGGTGGCGCCTCGACCTCGACCTCGAGCCCGGCCCCGTCGCAGGCCTCCTACCAGTCGACCTCCTCGGACGAGGGCACGCTGGCCTCCGACGAGGCGCTCGCGGCCCTGCGCGAGAAGCTCACCGGCAACTCCTGATCCGGCTCTGCCCCGACGGGGCGTCGTCCCTCCGTGGACGGCGCCCCGTCGCCGTCCACGGGACTCGAGCGCGGCGGTGGTGCACACTGTGGACCATGAGCGACACGTTCGACGACCGTCCCGTCCACACCTGGCTCACCGACATGGACGGCGTGCTCGTCCACGAGCAGGCGGCGCTCCCCGGCGCCGCGGAGTTCATCGCGGCCCTCGAGCGCTGCGGCCGCCGCTACCTCGTGCTCACCAACAACTCGATCTTCACCCCGCGCGACCTGCGGGCGCGCCTCGCCCGCTCCGGCATCACCCTCCCCGAGGAGGCGATCTGGACGAGCGCCCTGGCCACCGCGAAGTTCCTGTCCGAGCAGTCCCCGGGCGGCACCGCCTACGTGATCGGCGAGGCGGGGCTCACGAGCGCGATGCACGACGCGGGCTTCGTGCTGTCCGACGAGGACGTCGAGTTCGTGGTCCTGGGGGAGACCCGCAACTACTCCTTCGAGGCGATCGCCCGTGCGATCCGGCTGATCGGCCAGGGCGCCAAGTTCATCGCGACCAACCCGGACGTGACGGGTCCCTCGGCCGAGGGACCGCTGCCCGCGACGGGCTCGGTCGCAGCGCTGATCACGGCCGCGACCGGGATCGACCCCTACTACGTGGGCAAGCCCAACCCCCTCATGATGCGCACGGCGCTGAACCGCATCGAGGCGCACTCGGAGTCGACCGTGATGATCGGCGACCGCATGGACACCGACGTCCGCTCGGGCCTCGAGGCGGGCATGCGCACCATGCTCGTGCTCACCGGCTCGACCCGGAGCGGTGAGATCATGCGCTTCCCGTACCGGCCCGACCTGGTGCTCGACGGGATCGGGGACGTCGTCGAGCTCGTCGAGCAGCTCACGCCCCACGAGGCCGAGGAGCTCGGGGAGGACTGATCGGTCGCCCGGACGCCCCCGCGAGGCCGCTGGACGGCGTGAGACAATCGCGACCATGCTCCGATGGCTCACCGCCGGGGAATCCCACGGCCCCTCCCTGATCGCGATCCTCGACGGCGTGCCCGCCGGGATCGAGCTGACCACCGACGTTCTGCGCGCCGTGCTCGCGCGTCGGCGACTGGGCCATGGCCGCGGTGCGCGTCAGCGGTTCGAGCAGGACGCCGTACGCATCGTCTCCGGCGTGCGCCACGGCGTGACCATGGGCTCGCCCATCGCCGTGGAGATCGGCAACAGCGAGTGGCCCCAGTGGGAGAAGGTGATGGCGTCAGACCCGGTCGCACGCGAGGACCTGCTGGTCGACGCCGGCACGGGCGACGAGCGCGAGATCGCCCGCAACCGCCCCCTGACCCGCCCGCGTCCCGGCCACGCCGATCTCGCGGGCATGCTCAAGTACGGCCTGGACGAGGCCCGGCCCGTGCTCGAGCGCGCGAGCGCGCGCGAGACCGCGGCCCGCGTGGTCGCCGGCTGCATCGCCGCCGCCCTGCTCGAGCAGGCTGCCGGGGTCCAGCTCGTCTCGCACACGCTCGCCGTCGGCCCTGTGCGAGTGCCCGAGGACGCCGTCCTGCCCACCCCTGAGGACGCGAGCCGGCTCGACGAGGACCCCCTGCGCTGCTTCGACGCCGCGACCTCCCGGGCGATGGTGGCCGAGGTCGATGCGTGTCAGAAGGACGGCGACACCCTCGGCGGCATCGTCGAGGTGCTCGCCTACGGCGTGCCCGTGGGGCTGGGCTCGCACACCCAGTGGGACCGCCGCCTGGACGGACGGCTCGCCCAGGCCGTCATGTCGATCCAGGCGATGAAGGGCGTCGAGATCGGCGACGGCTTCGCGACCGCCGCCCGTCGCGGCTCGCAGGCTCATGACGAGATCGTGCCCACCGCGGCGGCGGGCTCCGCGAGGGGCACCACGCGCGTCTCGAATCGCGCGGGCGGCCTCGAGGGCGGCATGGCCAACGGCCAGGTGATCCGCGTGCGCGGCGCCCTCAAGCCCATCTCGACCGTCCCGCGCGCGCTGCGCACCGTGGACGTGACCACCGGGGAGGCGGCGACCGCCAACCATCAGCGCTCCGACGTGTGCGCCGTCGCGCCCGCGGCCGTGATCGCCGAGGCCGTGGTGGCGCTCACGCTCGCCGACGCCCTGCTCGAGAAGGCCGGCGGCGATTCCGTCGCCGAGATCTGTCGTCACCTGGAGGCGACCGGTGCGCTGCAGGACGCAGTCCGGAACGACAGCGCGCGGTGAGCGCCCCTGACCCGTCCGAGCTGCTCACGCGGCCGCGCGCGATCCTGATCGGGCCGATGGCCGCCGGCAAGACGAGCGTGGGTCGAGCGCTCGTACGGCTGTGGGACGTCCCGTTCCTCGACCTCGACCACGAGATCGAGGCGCGCCACGGCCCCATCCCGGAGATCTTCGCCGCGCACGGCGAGAGCGGCTTCCGGGAGCGGGAGGCCGACGCCCTGGCCCGGCTGCTCGGGCGTCACGGCGGCGTGCTGTCGCTCGGCGGCGGCGCGCCGCTCACGCCGCGCAGCGCCGCGGCGCTCGCGGGCCACCACGTCGTGCTGATCGAGATCGACGAGCAGGCCGCCGCGTCGCGCTTGCGCGGCGGCGCCGTCCGTCCCCTGCTCGCCGGGGCGGACCCCGTGCTGCGATGGCGCACGATCACCGCGGCGCGCATGCCTGCCTACCGGGCGCTGGCCGTGCACACGATCGACGGCGCCTCACACACTCCCGACGCCCTCGCACGCGCCATCGCCGCAGCCCTCGACGACCCCCTGCAGGAGGACGCATGACCGCGACCACCATCACCGTCTCCACACCCTCGGGCTCCTACCCGGTCCTCGTCGGACGCGGGCTCCTGGCCGCCGTCCCCGCACACGTCCCCGAGCGGGCGCGGCGGGTCGTGATCGTCCACCAGGGGCCGCTGCGCAACCTCGCCGGTGAGCTGCGCGAGGCGATCGCGGCGAGCGGACGCGAGACCTTCCTCGCCGAGATCCCCGACGGGGAGGAGGCCAAGACGGCGCAGGTCGCAGGTTTCCTGTGGCAGGTCTGCGGGCAGGCCGAGATCGGACGCAAGGATCTCGTGATCGGCTTCGGCGGAGGCGCCGCGACCGATCTCGCCGGCTTCGTCGCGGCCACCTGGCTGCGCGGCGTGGACGTGCTGCAGCTCCCCACCACGGTCGCCGCGATGGTCGACGCCGCCGTGGGCGGCAAGACCGGCATCAACACCGCCGAGGGCAAGAACCTCGTCGGCGCGTTCCATCCGCCGATCGCCGTGATCGCCGACCTCGACGTGCTCGGCGGTCTCGGCGCCCACGACGTCGCCGCGGGCCTCGCCGAGGCCGTCAAGGCCGGGTTCATCGCCGACGAGCGCATCCTCGAGATCGCCGAGGCCGACCCGACCGCGCTCCTCGACGTGGGCAGCGACGCGTTCCGCGAGGTCGTCGAGCGCGCGATCGCCGTCAAGGCAGACATCGTCTCCGAGGACCTCACCGAGTCCGACACCGGACGCCGCGAGTTCCTCAACTACGGCCACACCCTCGGCCATGCGATCGAACGGAACGAGCGCTACCAGTGGCGCCACGGTGCCGCCGTGTCGGTGGGCATGATGTTCGCCGCCGAGCTGTCGCACCTGGCAGGGAAGCTGCGGGAGGCCGACGTCGACCGGCACCGCCGGATCCTCACCGCGCTCGGCCTGCCCACGACCTATCGTGATCGCCAGTGGCCCAAGCTCGAGGACGCGATGCGCCGCGACAAGAAGACGCGCGCCGGCATGTTGCGGTTCATCGTGCTCGACGCGATCGGGCGCCCCGCCCGCCTCGAGGGGCCCGACCCCGCGCTCCTGCTCGCGGCCTACGACTCGATCACCGACGAGGCCCGATGACCCCGCGCCCGGTCACCGTGCGAGGCGTCCAGATCGGCGCCGGCCGGCCCGCGATCATCGTCCCCCTCACCTCCGCAGGCCTCGAGGAGCTGCTCGACGATGCGGCCGCGCTCGTCGGCCGGCCGGTCGACCTCGTCGAGTGGCGCATCGACCACTTCGCGAGGGACGTGGCCGATCTCGACGCCTATCGGGCCGCGGTCCTCGACGGCGCCCGGCGCGTGCGAGCCGCCCTCGACGGGGCGGCTCCTGACGGCCTGGGCATGCCGCTCCTGCTCACGCTGCGCACCGCCGCCGAAGGCGGGGCCCGGGCCATCGCCGACGACGACTACCGGGATCTGCTGGCCGCTCTCTGCGCGGCCCGCGCCGTCGACCTGATCGACGTCGAGGCCTTCCGCGACGAGCACGCGGTGCGCACGATCGTCTCCGCCGCGCACGCCGCGGGCGTCCTCGTCGTCGCCTCGAACCACGACGTCGAGGCGACCCCCGAGGAGGAGGAGATCGTGGCCCGGCTGCGGCGGATGCAGGAGCTCGGCGCGGACATCGCCAAGCTCGCGGCCATGCCGCGCGACCCCGCGGATGTGCTGACCCTGCTGCGCGCGACGTGGACCGTGCACAGCCACCACGCGACCGGCCCCGTCATCACCATGAGCATGGGCCCCCTCGGCGCCGTCTCCCGCGTGAGCGGCGCGATCTTCGGCTCCGCCGCGACCTTCGGCACCATCGGCGCGGCCTCCGCGCCGGGGCAGATCGACATCGACGCGCTCGAGACGGCGCTCGACGCGCTGCAGCCCTGAGACGTTGCAGCCCTGACGCGCTGCTGGCCTGAACGGTCCGTCACCGCGAGCCGATTCAGGGGCGATCGGGCCGCTCGGGCGACGGCGTGCCCAGGCCCGGGTCGAGCAGGCCCTCGCCCGAGCCGTCGGCACCCGCCCAGTCGTCGGCGGTGTCGTCGAGCGCACCGGTGTCCCGCGCGAGATCGTCGCGGTCCTCGGCGACGACCGGAAGCCCCGAGGTCTCGGTCGCGACGCGTCGCCGCTCGCTGCGACGCACGCGCCGCACGAGCGCCTTCATCTGGGTCGCCGAGAGCGTCACCTGCCACTCCTGGTGGCGGGGGAGACCCCACTGCCGCCACGCCGAGACGAGCGCGAGACCCGCCCCGAGGGCGACGGCCACCAGGATCGTCCACGCCGGCAGCTGCAGGGCGAGGGTCGCCCAGGTCGCGATCGCCGTGACGAGCGCCGTCGTCGCGTACAGGGGGCTGCCGCCGAAGATGGCGGGGATGCGCCCGACCATGATGTCGCGGATAGCGCCGCCGCCGACCGCGGAGACGACGCCGAGCAGCACCGCCGGGAGCACATCGAGCCCCGCGTTCAGGGACTTCGCCGTCCCCGAGGCGGCCCACAGGCCCAGGGCGAGGGCGTCGAGCACCGTCATCGCCCGCCGCAGGCTGCGGCCCTCGGCCGCCACCACGTAGGAGAACGCCGCCCCGCTCAGGGCGCACACGAGGTACCACGGGCCCGAGAACGCGGCGGGCACGGACTGGTCGAGGATCAGATCGCGCAGGATCCCGCCGCCCAGGCCCGAGACGATCCCGATCACGGCGAAGCCGACCGCGTCGAAACGCAGCCGGCTCGCGAGCGCGCCGCCCGTGATCCCCATCACCACGACCCCGATCAGGTCGAGGGCGCGCAGGAGGTCGTTGTCGGCCAGCAGCTGATCGGGCGTCACGGCTCCCGAGCCTAGTGGCCGCGGCACGCGACCGACGCGCCTCCCTAGACTGCCGGGGTGGAGCTCATGCGGATCGGCCTGACGGGCGGCATCGGAGCCGGCAAGTCGACGGTCGCGGACGTCTGGCGGGCCGACGGGGTGCGCGTGATCGACCTCGACGCCCATTCGCGGGCGGTGCTCGACGTGCCCGGACCCGGCGTCGAGGAGGCGGTCGCGCGTTTCGGCGAGCGCTTCCGCCTGCCTGCCGGGACGATCGACCGGAGCGCCCTGGCGGCGCTCGTGTTCGCGGACGCCGCGGCCCGCGCCGACCTCGAGGCCATCGTGCTGACCCGCGTCGACGCGGCCGTCGTCGTCGCGGAGGACGCGGCCCGCGCGGAGGGGTGCTCGATCGTGGTGCACGACAACCCGCTGCTGCTCGAGAAGGGACGCGACGACGACTACGACGCCGTGGTCGGGGTGCTCGCGCCGCGCCGCGCCCGCATCGCGCGCGTGGTCCGCGATCGCGACCGCACCGTCGAGTACGTGACCGGGGTGCTCGCCGCACAGGCGACCGACCTCGAGCGCATCCGACGCTGCGACCGCCTGATCCTCAACAACGCCGGGCGCGACGCGCTGCGCTGCCGGGCACGTCACGCGCTCGCGGCCGCCCTCGCCGAGCGTGCGCCCTGAGCGGAGCCGCGGCTGGTTCGTCGGGGGTGGGACGTAGGCTCGGCACCATGCGCCCCGTCACCGACATCCCCCGCTCCTCGATCCCCTTCGAGGTGGTCTCGGAGTACCAGCCCTCGGGCGACCAGCCCCAGGCCATCGCGGAGCTCTCCCAGCGGATCCAGGACGGCGAGCGGGACGTCGTGCTGCTCGGCGCGACCGGCACCGGCAAGAGCGCGACCACGGCGTGGCTGATCGAGCAGCTGCAACGGCCCACCCTCGTGATGGCGCACAACAAGACCCTCGCCGCGCAGCTCGCGAGCGAGTTCCGGGAGCTCCTGCCCCACAACGCGGTCGAGTACTTCGTCTCGTACTACGACTACTACCAGCCCGAGGCGTACGTCCCGCAGTCGGACACCTACATCGAGAAGGACTCGGCCATCAACGCGGAGGTCGAGCGTCTGCGCCACAGCGCGACGAACTCGCTGCTCACCCGGCGCGACACGATCGTCGTCTCCTCGGTCAGCTGCATCTTCGGCCTCGGCACCCCGCAGGAGTACGTCGACCGCATGGAGCTGCTCACGGTCGGCGACCAGGTCGACCGCGACGACCTCCTGCGCCGCTTCGTGGACATGCAGTACGACCGCAACGACACCTCCTTCGTGCGCGGTACCTTCCGCGTGCGCGGGGACACGGTCGAGATCATCCCCATGTACGAGGAGCTCGCGATCCGCATCGAGTTCTTCGGTGACGAGATCGACGCGCTCTATACGCTGCACCCCGTGACCGGGGAGGTGATCCGGGCCGAGCAGCAGATCCACATCTTCCCGGCCTCGCACTACGTGGCCGGTCCCGAGCGCCTCGCCCGCGCGATCGACTCGATCGAGACGGAGCTGGGGGAGCGCCTGACCGAGCTCGAGGCCCAGAACAAGCTGCTCGAGGCTCAGCGCCTGCGCATGCGCACCACCCATGACCTCGAGATGCTGCGCCAGATGGGCACGACCAACGGCGTCGAGAACTACTCGCGCCACCTTGACGGGCGCGGTCCGGGCACGCCTCCCAACACCCTCCTGGACTACTTCCCCGAGGATTTCCTGCTCGTGCTCGACGAGTCCCACGTGACGGTCCCGCAGATCGGCGCGATGTACGAGGGGGACCGCTCGCGCAAGCGCACGCTCGTCGACTTCGGCTTCCGTCTGCCGTCGGCGCTCGACAACCGGCCTCTCACGTTCTCCGAGTTCACCGAGCGGGTCGGGCAGACGGTCTACCTCTCGGCGACGCCCGCCGCCTATGAGCTCGAGCGATCCGACGGCGTGGTCGAGCAGATCATCCGCCCCACCGGCCTGGTCGACCCCGAGGTGATCGTCAAGCCCGTCAAGGGGCAGATCGACGACCTGCGCGCCGAGATCGCCGCCCGGGTCGAGCGCGACGAGCGCGTGCTCGTGACCACCCTGACCAAGCGCATGGCCGAGGACCTCACCGACTACCTGCTCGACAACGGGGTGCGCGTGCAGTACCTGCACTCCGACGTCGACACCCTGCGCCGTGTCGAGCTGCTGCGCTCCCTGCGCCTGGGCGAGTTCGACGTGCTCGTCGGCATCAATCTCCTGCGCGAGGGCCTCGACCTGCCCGAGGTGTCCCTCGTGGCGATCCTCGACGCCGACAAGGAGGGCTTCCTGCGCTCGCGGACCTCGCTCATCCAGACCATCGGCCGCGCGGCCCGCAACGTCTCCGGCCAGGTCCACATGTACGCCGACACCGTGACCGACTCGATGCGTGCGGCGATCGACGAGACCAACCGGCGGCGCGAGAAGCAGATCGCGTACAACACCGAGCACGGCATCGACCCGACGCCGCTGCGCAAGCGGATCGCCGACGTCACCGACATGCTCGCCCGCGAGGACATCGACACCGAGACGCTCATGGCGACCGACTACCGCTCCGGCAAGGAGCGGGCCGCACGGGACCGGGCGCGCTCGCAGGTGCTCGACAACGTCGGCTCGCGCACCGTGGACCTCGGCGACGATCCGGTCGGCGCGCTCACCGGGATGATCGACGAGATGACCGCGCAGATGCACGCGGCCGCCGAGAACCTCCAGTTCGAGGTCGCGGCGCGCCTGCGCGACGAGGTGTCCGAGCTCAAGAAGGAGCTGCGCCAGGTCCAGGGCGGGGCCGCCTGAGCGGACGCGCGTGCCCTCTCACCACCCGCGCTCCCGCCACGTGGACAGCTGCGGGCGCTCCGCCCCGAGCGTCGTGTCGACGCCGTGGCCGGGGTACACCCAGGTGTCGTCGCCCAGGGCGTCGAAGATCCGCTCGGTCACGTCCGTGATCAGACGCTCGAAGCGGTCGCGCTCCCCGTGGGTCGCGCCGACACCTCCCGGGAACAGCGAGTCGCCCGTGAACAGGTGGTCCCCGTCCTCCCCGCCTCGCCAGAGCAGCGCGACCGATCCGGGCGTGTGCCCGCGCAGGGCGATCACCTCGAGGTCGTGCACCCCCACCCGGACCACGTCGCCGTGGTGGAGCTCGACGTCGATCGGCACCTGGACCTGCTCGGTGATGGAGGCGGCGTCGGCGGCCCCCGCGGCGGTCCGCGCCCCCGTCTGGCGGACCACGGGCGCGAGGGCGCCGATGTGGTCGTGATGGGCGTGGGTCGTGGCCACCGTGTCCAGGCGGGAGGTGGGGGAGCCCTCGCGGACCAGGCGCATGAGCCGTGGCGCGTCGGCCGCCGCGTCGATCAGCAGCTGGACGCCCGAGACCCGGCAGGTCAGCAGGTAGGCGTTGTTGTCCATCTCGCCGACGGACGCCTTGCGGATCATGAGCGTGGACAGCACCCGCAGGTCGCTGTCGCCGCCGGGGGAGACCTCCCCGGAGTATCCGTGCGCGGCGGGCTCGGGGAGGGGACGATCGGGTTCGTTGTCGACCATGGGTCCAGTGTCGCAGTTCGCACACGTGTTCGCCCGTCGCTGACTGCCACTCCCGTCACTCTCGTTCGTCGGGGGCGGCTCGTAGGATGCTGCGGTGAGTGAAACCCTGGTCGTCCGCGGTGCGCGCGAGCACAATCTGAAGAACGTCGACATCGAGATCCCCCGCGATCGGCTGGTGGTCTTCTCCGGTCTGTCCGGCTCGGGCAAGTCGTCGCTCGCGTTCGACACGATCTTCGCCGAGGGACAGCGGCGCTACGTCGAGTCGCTCTCCGCCTACGCGCGCCAGTTCCTGGGCCAGATGGACAAGCCGTCCGTCGACTTCATCGAGGGGCTCTCGCCCGCCGTCTCGATCGACCAGAAGTCCACCAACCGCAACCCGCGGTCCACGGTGGGCACGATCACCGAGGTCTACGACTACCTGCGCCTGCTGTTCTCGCGCGCCGGCACCCAGCACTGCCCCGTGTGCGGCGAGGAGGTCTCGAGCCAGTCGCCCCAGCAGATCGTCGACGTCCTGCTCGCCCTGCCCGAGGGCACCCGCTTCCAGGTGCTCGCGCCCGTCGTGCGCGGCCGCAAGGGCGAGCACGCGGACCTGCTCGGCTCGCTGCGCTCCCAGGGGTACGCGCGCGCCCGGGTCGACGGCCAGGTACGGCGCCTCGACGAGCAGATCGACCTCGACAAGAAGGTCAAGCACACGATCGAGGTCGTGATCGACCGCCTCTCCGCCAAGCCCGACGCGCGCCGTCGGCTGACCGACTCGGTCGAGACCGCCCTGCGTCTGGCCGAAGGGCTCCTGATCGCGGACTTCGTCGACCGTGACGCCGACGCCCCGGACCGTGAGCGCCGCTTCTCCGAGAAGCGGGCGTGCCCCAACGACCACGCGCTCGCGCTCGACGACATCGAGCCGCGGTCCTTCTCCTTCAACGCCCCCTACGGCGCGTGCCCCGAGTGCACCGGCATCGGCATGCGGCTCGAGGTCGACCCCGAGCTCGTCGTCCCCGACGACGACCTCACCCTCGCCGAGGGCGCGATCGCGCCGTGGACGATGGGCCACGCCGACTACCACCAGCAGGTCATGCAGGGCCTCGCCGAGGATCTGAAGTTCTCGATGGACACCCCGTGGCGCGCCCTGCCCGCGCGCGCCAAGGACGCGCTGCTCAACGGCAAGGACCATCAGGTCCACGTGCGCTACCGCAACCGCTTCGGCCGCGAGCGCACCTACTCCACGGGCTTCGAGGGCGTGCTGCACTACCTCTCGCGCCGCCACGAGGACACCGAGTCCGACTGGGCCAAGGAGCGCTACGAGCAGTTCATGCGCGAGGTCCCGTGCCCCGCGTGCCGCGGTGCGCGCCTGCGCCCCGAGGTGCTCGCCGTGACCGTCGGCGGGCGCTCGATCGCGGAGGTGTGCGACCTCTCGATCTCCGACGCCGCCTCCTTCCTGGGCTCCCTCGAGCTCGGCGCGCGCGAGCGGAAGATCGCCGACTCCGTGCTGCGCGAGATCCAGGCACGCCTGGGCTTCCTGCTCGACGTGGGCCTGGACTACCTCAACCTGGGCCGCGCCGCCGGCACCCTCTCGGGCGGTGAGGCCCAGCGGATCCGTCTGGCCACCCAGATCGGCTCCGGGCTGGTGGGTGTCCTGTATGTGCTCGACGAGCCCTCGATCGGCCTCCACCAGCGCGACAACGAGCGCCTCATCGGCACCCTCACCCGCCTGCGCGATCTCGGCAACACGCTCATCGTCGTCGAGCACGACGAGGACACCCTCAACGCCGCCGACTGGGTCGTGGACATCGGCCCCCTCGCGGGCGAGCACGGGGGAGAGGTCATCCACTCGGGCTCCGTCGAGGACCTCAAGGCCAATCCGCGGTCCCTCACCGGGCGCTACCTCGCGGGTGAGCTGTCGATCCCCGTCCCGCCCGTGCGCCGCCCCCTGGATCGCGAGCGCATGCTCACGGTCGTCGGTCCGCGCGAGAACAACCTCACCGGGATGGACGTCGACTTCCCGCTCGGCACTTTCACGGCGGTCACCGGCGTCTCGGGCTCGGGCAAGTCCACGCTCGTCAACGACATCCTGTACCAGGTCCTCGCGCGCGACCTCAATCGCGCGCGCGTGGTCCCGGGCCGCCACAAGCGCGTCACCGGGCTCGAGCACCTCGACAAGGTGGTGCACGTCGACCAGTCGCCGATCGGCCGCACCCCGCGTTCGAACCCCGCGACCTACACGGGGGTGTGGGATCGCGTGCGCACCCTGTTCGCCCAGACCACCGAGGCCAAGGTGCGCGGCTACAAGGCGGGACGCTTCTCCTTCAACGTCAAGGGCGGACGTTGCGAGGCGTGCTCGGGCGACGGCACCATCAAGATCGAGATGAACTTCCTGCCGGACGTCTACGTCCAGTGCGAGGTGTGCCACGGCGCGCGCTACAACCGCGAGACCCTCGAGGTCCACTTCAAGGGCAAGAACGTCGCCGAGGTGCTCGACATGCCGATCGACGAGGCTGTCGAGTTCTTCGAGGCCGTCCCCGCGATCCACCGTCAGCTCCAGACCCTGTGCGACGTGGGCCTGGGCTACGTGCGTCTGGGTCAGAGCGCCCCGACCCTGTCGGGCGGCGAGGCACAGCGCGTCAAACTCGCCTCCGAGCTGCACAAGCGCTCCGCGGGACGCACCGTGTACGTGCTCGACGAACCCACCACGGGCCTCCACTTCGAGGACGTCCGCAAGCTGCTCGACGTGCTGCAGAACCTCGTGGACAAGGGCAACACCGTCCTCGTCATCGAGCACAACCTCGACGTCATCAAGAGCGCCGACCACGTGATCGACCTCGGGCCCGAGGGCGGCAGCGGCGGCGGCCGGGTGGTCGCGACCGGCACGCCCGAGCAGATCGCCGCGTGCCCCGCCTCGCACACGGGACGCTTCCTGGCGCCCGTGCTGGCGGGCGCGGCCTCGCCGACGCCGACCCGGAAGGCGCCCGTGGGCATGGGGGTCTGAGCCATGGCCGATCCCGCCACCTATCGCCCGGCCCCGGGGTCCATCCCCACCAGGCCGGGCGTGTACCGCTTCCGTGACGCGGATGCCCGTGTCATCTACGTGGGCAAGGCCAAGAACCTCCGGGCACGGCTGTCCAACTACTTCCAGGACGTCGCGAACCTCCACCCGCGC
The DNA here is from genome assembly GCA_032101665.1 of Brachybacterium sp. GTDB lineage: Bacteria > Actinomycetota > Actinomycetes > Actinomycetales > Dermabacteraceae > Brachybacterium. Next base: position 33,729 of record DAMDHZ010000005.1, read on the forward strand.
ACGCGTCGCATGGTCACGACCGCCTCCTCGGTCGAGTGGACGGTCGTGACGAGCGAGGTCGAGGCGCTCACCCTCGAGTACACGTGGATCAAGGAGTTCGACCCGCGGTTCAACGTCAAGTTCCGCGACGACAAGTCGTATCCCTATCTCGCGGTCACGATGGCCGAGCGCTACCCGCGGATCCACGTGACCCGGCGGGCCAAGCTCGCAGGCGACCGCTACTTCGGTCCGTATACGCACGTGTGGGCGATCCGCGAGACCGTGGACCTGCTGCTGCGCGTGTTCCCCGTACGTACGTGCAGCGCGGGCGTCTTCCGCCGTGCCGAGCGCTCGGGCCGGCCCTGTCTGCTCGGCTTCATCGGCAAGTGCTCGGCGCCCTGCACGGGCGAGATCTCCGAGCAGGATCACCGCGCGCTCGCCGAGCAGTTCTGCGACTTCATGGCCGGCAACACGGCGAAGTACACGCGCGAGATCGAGCGCCGGATGCACGAGGCGTCGGCCGCGATGGACTACGAGACCGCCGCGCGCCTGCGCGACGACCTCGGTGCGCTCACCAAGGTGATGGAGCGCAACTCGGTGGTCCTCTCGGACTCGACGGATGCCGACCTGCTCGGGCTCGCCCAGGACGATCTCGAGGCCGCGGTGCAGGTCTTCCACGTGCGCGGCGGCCGGATCCGCGGCCAGCGCGGCTGGACCGCCGAGATCCTCGACGAGTCCACGACCGCCGACCTCGTCGAACGCGCCCTGACCACCCTCTACGCCGACGCCGCCGAGGGGGCGACCGCCGTCCCGCACGAGGTGCTCGTGCCCACCATGCCCAGCAACGTCGAGGACGTGCGCGCCCTGCTCGGCCGCGCCGTGGACCTCCGAGTGCCCCAGCGCGGCGAGAAGAAGGAGCTGCTGGACACCGTCACCACGAACGCGCAGGAGGCCCTGCGGCTGCACCGGCTGCGACGCGCCGGGGACCTCACGGCGCGCTCGAAGGCCCTCGAGGACCTCGGCGAGGCCCTCGAGCTCGACGAGCCGCCCCTGCGCATCGAGTGCTTCGACATCTCCCACTCCCACGGCACCAACGTCGTCGGCTCGCAGGTCGTGTTCGAGGACGGCCTGCCGCGCAAGAGCGAGTACCGCCGTTACGCCGTGCACGGCGAGGCGGCCCGTGACGACACGGCCTCGATGTACGACGTCATCTCCCGTCGCCTCGCCAAGCATCTGCACCCGCCCGAGGCGACCGACGAGGACGCCCGCCGCTTCGCCTATCCGCCCGCCCTCATCCTCGTCGACGGCGGCCCGCCCCAGGTCGCCGCTGCCCAGCGCGCGATGGACGACAGGGGGGTGACCGATATCGCGCTCGCAGGCATCGCCAAGCGCCTCGAGGAGATCTGGCTGCCCGGCGAGGAGCACCCCGTGATCCTGCCCCGCACGAGCGAGGCCCTGTTCCTGGTCCAGCGCCTGCGCGACGAGGCGCATCGCTTCGCGATCACGTACCACCGCTCCAAGCGCGGACGCGCGATGCACGAGAGCGCCCTCGACACCGTCCCCGGGCTCGGCCCCGCCCGACGCCGTGCCCTGCTCGACCGCTTCGTGACCGTCCGCGCGATCCGCGAGGCCGGTGAGGACGAGCTCGTCGAGGTCCCCGGCATCGGGCCCGCGCTCGCCGCGCAGATCCGCTCGGCACTACAATCCGATACGCCCGACCCGGGCGTCGACATGGCGACCGGCGAGATCCTCGACTGACGCCGCGTCCGCAGGAAGGAGCATCCCGATGGGCACCGACCCCGCCTCCGGCTCCGTGGCCCCCGAGGCCACGAGCCCCGGCGAGATCATCATCATCACGGGCCTGGCCGGAGCCGGCCGCGAGACCGCCGCGCACGCGCTCGAGGATCTCGGCTGGTACGTCGTCTACAACATCGCTCCGCAGCTGATCCGCACCCTGTACGACCTCCAGGCGCAGACCGAGGGCCATCCGCCGCGGTTCGCCGTCGTCGTCGATCCGCGGTCCGGTCCCCTGTTCTCCGAGCTGTACGACGTGGTCCGTCGGCTGCGGGCCGCGGAGCTGCGGCCCCGGATGGTCATGCTGACCGCCGACGAGGAGACCCTCGTGCGCCGCTTCGACTCGGTGCGGCGTCCCCATCCGCTGCAGGGCGAGGAGGGGGTGCTCGAGGGCATCCGCCGCGAGCGCGAGCAGCTGGCCCCCTACCGGCGCCTCGCCGACGTCGTGATCGACACCTCCGCGCTCAACGTCCACCAGCTCACGATGAAGATGCGTTCGCTGTTCGGGACCTCCCAGGAGCAGGCGCTCACCGTCAACGTGCTGTCGTTCGGCTTCAAGTACGGCATCCCGATCGAGGCCGACCACGTCTCGGACGTGCGTTTCATCCCCAACCCCTACTGGGTGCCCGAGCTGCGCCCGCTGCGGGGCACCGACGAGCCCGTCGCGTCGTTCGTGCTCGGTGACGCGAACGCCCAGGAGTTCGTCGAGAAGTACATCGAGATGATCACCCCCGTGCTGCGCGGATACACGCACGAGAACAAGAACTTCACCACGCTCGCGATCGGCTGCACGGGCGGGAAGCACCGCAGCGTGGCCATCGCCGAGCGCGTCGCCGACGAGCTGCGCCGCGCCGGCCACCCCGTGCGGGTGCGACACCGGGATCTGGGACGCGAATGACGTCCCGGATCCCCGCGCGCATCGGCCATCCGCGGCCGCGCCCCTCGTCCCCCTACGCCGCCGTCGGGGCCGAGGGAGGACTGTCGGTCGTCGCCCTCGGCGGCGGTCACGGCCTCGCCGCGAACCTGCGTGCGCTGCGCCATCTCGCCGACGAGCTCACCGCCGTCGTCACCGTCGCCGACAACGGCGGCTCCTCGGGCCGGATCCGCGCCGAGATGCCGGTGCTGCCGCCCGGGGACCTGCGGATGGCGCTCGCGGCCCTGTGCGAGGACTCCGACTGGGGGGCCGTGTGGCGCGACGTCGTCCAGCACCGCTTCCGGACCGACGGCGAGCTCGACGGCCACGCGCTGGGCAACCTCCTGATCGTCACCCTGTGGCAGATCCTCGGCGACCCGGTCGCCGGGCTCGACAAGGTCGGCGAGCTGCTCGGAGCCCGTGGGCGCGTGCTCCCGATGGCGCTCGAGCCGCTCGACATCGAGGCCCGCGTGGTCGGCGGTGACGGCGTCGGCCGCCTGGTGCGCGGTCAGGCCGAGGTGGCCGTCGCGACGGGACGCGTCGAGGAGCTGCACCTGCTGCCGGCCGAGCCGCCCGTGCCGACCGAGGTGCTCGAGGCGCTCGCGGGGGCCGACTGGATCATCATCGGGCCCGGCTCGTGGTACACCTCGGTGCTGCCGCACCTGATGGTGCCCGAGCTCGCCGAGGCGATCCGCACGAGCCCCGCGCGCCGCTGCATCACGATGAACCTCTCGGCGGGCACGAGCGAGACCGCGGGCATGGCCAGCAGCGACCTGCTCGACGCGCTCCTCGAACGTGCCGGTGACACGCGCTTCGACGCCCTGATCGCGGACCCCACGCTCCAGGATGACAGCTACGAGCTGGCCGAGCACGCGCGCCGGCACGGCATCCGCGCCCTGCTGCGGCAGGTCTCGGTGGGGGCCGGCGTGCCCGTGCACGACCCCGTGCGTCTCGCCGCCGCGTATCGTGACGTCTTCGACGGCACGTTCGGCGACGTCGACGATCCCGCCGGACCCGAGGAAGGAGCTCATGATGGCACTGACCGGTGACGTCAAGGAGGAGCTCGCGCACCTCGAGGTCACCCGCCCCTCGTGCCGCAAGGCCGAGGTCGCGGCCATGCTTCGCTTCGCGGGCGGCCTGCACCTCGTGGCCGGCAGGGTCGTGGTCGAGGCCGACCTCGACTCCGCCGCCGCCGCCCGCCGCCTCAAGACGGCGATCCAGGGCGTCTACGGCCACCGCAGCGAGGTCATGGTGGTCGCGCCCTCCGGCATCCGCCGCAGCACCCGGTACGTCGTGCGCGTGGTCGCCGACGGGGCCGCGCTCGCCCGCCAGACCGGGCTGCTCGACGCCCACGGTCGGCCCGTGCGCGGCATGCCGCCCGCCGTGGTCGGGGGCGCCATGCCCGATGCCGCCGCGGCCTGGCGCGGCGCCTTCCTGGCCCGCGGCTCCCTGACCGAGCCCGGCCGCAGCGCCGCGCTCGAGCTCACATGCCCCGGCCCCGAGGTGGCTCTCGCGATGGTCGGCGCGGCCCGTCGGCTCGGTGTCCCCTCCAAGGCGCGCGAGGCGCGCGGCGCCGACCGCGTCGTGCTGCGCGACGGGGACGCGATCTCCGCGCTCCTGGCCCACATGGGCGCCCACCAGACCGTCCTCGCGTGGGAGGACCGCCGCACCCGGCGCGAGGTGCGCGCGACCGCCCACCGCCTCGCCAACTTCGACGACGCCAACCTGCGCCGCAGCGCGCGCGCGGCCGTCGCGGCCGGGGCACGCGTCGAGCGCGCGCTCGAGATCCTCGGGCCCGAGGTGCCCGACCACCTGCGGGTCGCGGGCGAGCTGCGGCTGGCCCATCGCCAGGCGAGCCTCGAGGAGCTGGGCCGGCTCGCCGACCCGCCCATGACCAAGGACGCCGTCGCCGGTCGGATCCGTCGGCTGCTCGCGATGGCCGACAAGCACGCCGAGGAGCAGGGCCTGCCCGGCACGGAAGCGGGCATCCCGCCCGAGGACGCCGAGGCCCCCTGACCGACACGGCCCTCCGGCCCGTGTGATCGGGGGCACGGCCCGGTCGGAGCCCTCGGGGACCTCCGTCGCGGCGTCGCGGACGCCTCCGTGGTAGCGGCGCGCGACGGGCGGCCGTTCCCGGCGTCCAGCCCCCGGAAGGGTCGAATGGTCCCGTCGCGCCTTGGTAGGCTCTAGACGTTCGGGTGCACACGTGACGAACGCACAGTTCGGTTCGTCCCGTGCGCGCCACACCGTTCCGCGGCCATCGGGGCCGCGACACAAGGAGGAACCGTGACAGTCAAGGTCGGCATCAACGGATTCGGTCGTATCGGGCGCAACTTCTTCCGCGCCATGCTAGAGCAGGGAGCCGACATCGAGGTCGTGGGCGTCAACGACCTCACGGACAACAAGACCCTCGCGCACCTGCTGAAGTACGACTCGATCACCGGTCGCCTGAAGGAGGACGTCACCTACGACGAGGACTCCATCACCGTCGGCAACCAGACGTTCAAGGCACTCGCCGAGCGCGACCCGAAGAACCTGCCGTGGGGCGAGCTCGGTGCGGACGTCGTCATCGAGTCCACCGGCATCTTCACCGACGCCACCAAGGCCAAGGCCCACATCGAGGCCGGCGCCAAGAAGGTCATCATCTCCGCCCCCGCCAAGAACGAGGACGCGACCTTCGTGATCGGCGTGAACGACGGCGACTACGACCCCGCCGCCCACACCATCGTGTCCAACGCGTCGTGCACCACCAACTGCCTCGCGCCGCTGGCCAAGGTCCTCAACGACGAGTTCGGCATCGTCAAGGGCCTCATGACCACCGTGCACGCGTACACGGCGGATCAGAACCTCCAGGACGGCCCGCACTCGGACCTGCGCCGCGCCCGCGCCGCCGCCCTGAACATCATCCCCACCAAGACCGGTGCGGCCCAGGCCGTGGCCCTGGTGCTCCCCGAGCTCAAGGGCAAGTTCGACGGCTACGCGCTGCGTGTCCCGGTCCCCACGGGCTCCGCGACGGACCTCACCTTCGAGGCTAGCCGCGAGGTCACCGTCGAGGAGGTCAACGCCGCCGTCAAGAAGGCCGCCGAGGGCGAGCTCAAGGGCATCCTGTCCTACACCGAGGATCCGATCGTCTCCTCCGACATCGTCTCGGACCCGCACAGCTCGATCTTCGACGCCGGCTGCACCAAGGTGATCGGCAACCAGGTCAAGGTCGTCTCCTGGTACGACAACGAGTGGGGTTACTCCAACCGCCTGGTGGACCTCGCGTCCCTCGTCGGCAAGAGCCTCTGACCCTGCTGGGCGCTCGTCGCTGACATCAGGACCGCACGGGAGCCCGTCCGGCACCGGCCCTCCGGGGAACCGGTGCCGGGCGGGCTCCCGTCGTCCGCCATCCCACCCTCACGAGAGGAATCATCGTGCTGAAGACCATCGAGTCCCTCGGCGACCTGCGCGGCAAGCGCGTGCTCGTCCGCAGTGACCTCAACGTGCCGCTGGACGGCACCCGCATCACGGACGACGGCCGCATCCGCGCCTCCGTGCCCACCCTGCGCACGCTGCTCGACGCCGGCGCACGGGTGGCCGTCGTCGCCCATCTGGGTCGGCCGAAGGGCGCCCCCGAGGAGAAGTACTCGCTGCGTCCCGTCGTGGGACGTCTCGGCGAGCTGCTCGGCACCGACGTGACGTTCGCGACCGACACGGTCGGCGAGTCGGCCCGGCAGACCGTCGCCGCGCTCGGCGACGGCGAGATCGCGATCCTCGAGAACCTGCGCCTCAACCCGGGCGAGACGAGCAAGGACGAGGCCGAGCGGCGTGAGTTCGCCGAGCAGCTCGCCGCCCTCGCCGACGCCTACGTCTCCGACGGCTTCGGCGTGGTCCACCGCAAGCAGGCCTCCGTGTACGACGTGGCGCAGCTGCTCCCGTCGGCCGCCGGCCTGCTCGTGCTCAAGGAGGTCGAGTCGCTGCGCAAGGTGACCGACGACCCCGAGCGGCCCTTCGTCGTGATCCTCGGCGGGGCCAAGGTCTCCGACAAGCTCGGCGTGATCGAGAACCTGCTGACCAAGGCGGACCGCCTCGTGATCGGCGGCGGCATGGCCTACACGTTCCTCAAGGCCAAGGGCCTCGAGATCGGCAACTCCCTGCTGGACGCCGAGCAGGTCGACACGGTGCGCGGCTATCTCGAGACCGCCGAGCAGAACGGCGTTCAGATCGTGCTGCCGGTCGACACCGTGGTCGCCGCCGAGTTCGGGCCCGACGTCGACTCCGAGGTCGTCCCCTCGAACCAGATCCCCGCGGACAAGGAGGGTCTGGACATCGGCCCGAAGACAGCCGAGCTGTTCGGGTCCTCGATCGCCGACGCGAAGACCCTGTTCTGGAACGGGCCCATGGGCGTGTTCGAGTTCGAGAAGTTCGCCGAGGGCACCCGCGCCGTCGCCGAGGCCGTGGCCTCGTGCGCCGGCTTCACCGTGATCGGCGGCGGCGACTCGGCCGCAGCCGTGCGCAACCTCGGCTTCGACGAGAGCCGTTTCGACCACATCTCCACCGGCGGCGGCGCGAGCCTCGAGCTGATCGAGGGCAAGGAGCTGCCGGGCATCGCCATCCTCGAGGAGGACGACAAATGACCACCCGCACCCCGCTCATGGCGGGCAACTGGAAGATGAACCTCGACTACAAGCAGGGCCTGTCCCTCGTCGAGGACCTCGGCGACGCCCTCGCGGGCGGCGACACCGACGCCGTCGAGGTCGCCGTGATCCCGCCGTTCGTCGACATCCGCACGGTCCAGACCGCGATCGACGCCAACAAGTACCCGATCGCCTACGGCGCCCAGGACCTGTCCGAGCACATCGGCACGGGCGCCTACACGGGCGAGGTCTCCGGCGAGATGCTGACCGCGCTCGGCTGCACCTTCGTGCTCGTCGGCCACTCCGAGCGCCGCCAGTACCACGGTGAGGACGAGAACGTCACCAACGCCAAGGTCAAGGCCGCGATCGCGGCGGGGCTGACCCCGATCCTGTGCGTCGGCGAGGGCCTCGACGAGCGCAAGGCCGGCAAGCAGGTCGAGTACACCCTCGCCCAGCTCGAGGGCGGCCTCGAGGGCCTGTCGAGCGAGGACGCCGCGCGCGTGGTCATCGCCTACGAGCCGGTGTGGGCGATCGGCACCGGCGAGGTCGCGACCCCCGAGGACGCCCAGGAGGTCTGCGGCGCGATCCGCGACGCCCTCGGCAGCCTCTTCGACGACGAGGTCAAGGAGACCGTGCGCGTGCTGTACGGCGGCTCCGTGAAGTCCTCGAACGTCGGCGAGATCATGGCCAAGGACGACGTGGACGGCGCCCTCGTGGGCGGGGCCTCGCTCAAGGCCGACGAGTTCGCCAAGATCGCCCTCTTCCAGGGCTGATCCGGCGGGATCGTCCGATCCGTCACGGACGCGGGCCGGGCACCCTCACGGGGCCCGGCCCGTGCCGTATCCTGGTCGAACTCTCGCTCCGACCGGAAGGCGACACCCCCTCGTGGATCTCTCGCTCCTCAAGACCATCCTGCAGGTGCTGCTGGCCGCCACCGGCCTGCTGCTGGTCCTGCTCGTGCTCCTGCACCGGGGCAAGGGCGGCGGCCTCTCCGACATGTTCGGCGGCGGCGTCTCCGCCGGTGCCGGCTCCTCGGGCGTGGCCGAGCGCAACCTGAACCGGCTGACCGTCACGGTCGCCGTGATCTGGGCGCTGTGCGCCATCGGGCTGGGCGTCCTGGCCCGCATCATGCTCGTCACCGGCTGAGCAGCACCCCCAGAACGACATCAGGGCCCCGACCGCAACGGTCGGGGCCCTGATCGTGCACGGGGGCGCGGTCGCCTCAGAGCTTCGAGGCGGCCTCCGTGTCGAGGTACCAGGTGGTGGACTCCAGCCCGCGCACCGCGGACGCCGGGCAGCGCCACGGGTCGATGCCGTGCTGGGCCCGCTCGACGGCCTCGGCCTTCTCCTCCCCGGACACGAGCAGCGCCACATGGCGCGCCGAGTTCAGGGCGGGCCAGGTGAGCGAGATCCGCTCGGGCGGGGGCTTGGGGGAATTGCGGACGCTCACGGCGGTAAGGGTCGTCTCCCGCTGGTCCTCGTGCTCGGGGAACAGCGAGGCGATGTGGCCATCGGGCCCCACGCCGAGCAGGAGCACGTCGAAGAACGCCTCCCCGCGGGTGTGGAAGGGCACGTCGCCCCCCGCGAGGTCGAGCTGCTGGCCGTACCACGCGGCGGCGTCGTCGAGGCCCATGCCGCTCGAGGTCGACGGCATCGGGTGCACCCGGTGCTCGGGCAGGCCGAGCGCCTCGAGGAACGTGGTGCGCACGGCGTTGATGCTGCGGTCCGCCGAGTCCGTCGCGACGAAGCGCTCGTCGCCCCACCACACGTCGACCTTGCCGACGTCGACGCCGGCCGCGGTGAGTGCCCGCGCGAGCTCGGTCGCGGTGCGGGTGCCGATGCCGCCGCCGGTCAGGACCAGGTGGGCCACGTCGCGCTCGGCGATCGCCGCGGCGATCTGCGCGACCAGCGCCCCGGCGGCCGCGGCCGCGAGCTCGGCCGGGCCGTCGCTCACCGAGGTGGTGGGCTCGGGCTTGCCGGTCGCGAACGTCGAGGGGTCCTCGATGCCGGAGAAGGCATGGCACAGGGCGTCACCGTAGACCTCGTCGGGGTCCAGCCGGCGCAGCTCCTCGGACAGGCACTCGAACAGCGAGCGCCGCGGCATGGTGACGTGCTGGTCGGTCGTGTCCCCGGGCAGGTTCATGACGATCGAGTCGTCCGACTCGCGACGCAGGACGATCTGGCCGTCGGCGCGCTCGAGGACGACGGCCGACAGCCCGATCTCGTCGGAGGCCGGGGGATCGATCGCCACGGACGTGCCCAGCTCGGTCTCGAGCCACGCCGCCATCAGCAGCACCGAGGGATCGTGCTCGTCGCCCTCGATGCGGACCGCGCTGGGGGCCGACACCGGCGTCACCTCGTAGGCGCTCGCCACGAGGCCGCGCCAGTTGGTGATGCGGGACCACGACAGGTCGGTGTCACCGCTGCGGTAGCCCCGGCGCAGGCGCTTGAGGACGCCCTCGGGGTCCCGGGTCTGGCGGGCGTCGGTGATGCGGCGCTGGGCCATCGACCCGAGGATGTCCTGGGCCGGGCTCGACGGGGCGTCCGTGGGCCACCACGCGACGATCGGGGCGTCCGGCAGCAGGAGCGGGGTCACGAGGGTGTCGAGCGCCGTCGCGACCTGGCCGCGAGCGGTCAGCAGCACGATCTCGCCCGCGCCCGCGTCGCGCCCGACGCGGATCTCCGCGTCGAGCCCGTCGGTGTCGGACTCGGGGTCGGCACGGAGCACGAGCACGCGACAGGGGTGCTCGTGGCTCGCCCGGACGGCAGCCGCGAGCGGTGCGTCGAGCTCGCCGGCGCTCGCGACGATCAGCAGCGTGAGCACGCGACCCATCGCGGTGACCCCGCCGGTCTCGCGCATCTCGACGAGCTTCTTGTCCACGGCCGACGATGTGGTATCGGTGAGGGTGGTGATCACGGTCGCCTCCAGGTCCGCCCGTCACGGGCGAGCATCTCGTATGCGGTCTCGGGGCCCCACGTGCCCGCCCGGTAGGGCGTCGGCGCCATGGACCGGGCCCAGAAGGTGGTGATGGGGTCCAGGATCTGCCAGGACAGCTCCACCTCCTGCTGGCGCGGGAACAGCGGCGGATCCCCGAGCAGCATGTCGAGGATCAGACGCTCGTAGGCCTCGGGGGACTGCTCGGTGAACGACGAGCCGTAGGCGAAGTCCATCGTGACGTCCCGGACCTCCATCTGGGTGCCCGGCACCTTGGAGCCGAAACGGATGGTGACGCCCTCGTCGGGCTGGACCCGGATCACGATGGCGTTCTGGCCGAGGTCGGCGGTGTCGGTGTCGCGGAACGGCAGGAACGGCGCCCGCTTGAACACGACCGCGATCTCGGTGACGCGCCGCCCCAGGCGCTTGCCGGCCCGCAGGTAGAAGGGCACGCCGGCCCAGCGGCGGGTCGCGATGTCGAGCCGGATCGCCGCGAAGGTCTCGGTGGTCGAGTCGGCGGGGATGCCGTCCTCCTCGAGATAGCCCTTGACGAGCTCTCCGCCCTGCCAGCCCCCCACGTACTGCCCGCGCGCGGTGTGCAGCGAGAGGTCCGCCGGCAGCTCGACGGCCTTGAAGACCTTCTCCTTCTCGGTGCGCAGATCCGCGGCGTCGAAGGAGACGGGCTCCTCCATCGCGGTCAGCGCGAGCAGCTGCAGCAGATGGTTCTGGATCACGTCGCGAGCCGTGCCGATGCCGTCGTAGTAGCCGGCGCGCGAGCCGATGCCGATGTCCTCGGCCATCGTGATCTGCACGTGGTCGACGTAATTGGCGTTCCACACCGGCTCGAACAGCTGGTTGGCGAAGCGGAAGGCCAGGATGTTCTGGACCGTCTCCTTGCCGAGGTAGTGGTCGATGCGGAAGACGTCCTCGGGGCGGAACACCTTCTCGACCACGTCGTTGAGCTCGCGGGCCGACTGCAGGTCGTGGCCGAAGGGCTTCTCGATGACGACGCGGCGCCACGAGCCGTCGCGCGGCGTGTTCAGGCCCGAATTGGCGATCTGCTCGCACACGTCGGGGAAGGCGCTCGGCGGGATCGACAGGTAGAAGGCGTGGTTGCCGCCCGTGCCGCGCGTGCGGTCGAGCTCGCCGACCACCTCGGTCAGGTGCTCGAACGCCTGCTTGTCGTCGAAGTTGCCGGTGACGAACCGCAGTCCGCCGCGCAGCTGCTCGAACACGTCCTCGTTGAAGGGTGTGCGGGCGCTCGCCTGGACGCACTCGCGCACGTACTCGGCGAAGCGGTCGTCGTCCC
>DAMDHZ010000005.1:45287-46379 GCA_032101665.1 Brachybacterium sp.
CGACGGCCGAACCCGACGAGGCCGAAGCTGGGCGGCAGCAGCCCGCGATTGGTGAGGTCGTAGATGGCGGGGAGCAGCTTCTTCTTGGCGAGGTCGCCGGTCACGCCGAACATGACCATCGAGCACGGGCCCGCGATCAGGGGGAGGCGCCGGTCGCGCGGGTCGCGCAGGAGGTTCTCGAGCGGCGGCTCGCCACCGCGGACGGCGCGCGTGCCGCCGGGGGCGGGCTCGCTCACGCCGTGCGCGGTCTCCGCCGCGTTCGGTCGGTCTTTCATGGAGGTCCTTTCGACGCGGGGGAGGGGCCGTCCCGCACGGGGCGGCCCCTCCGGTTCCGGCGGATGTCAGGCCGGGGTGGACTCGGCGATGGAGGCCGAGACGGTCTCGAGCAGCTCGCCCCAGGCCTTCTCGAACTTGTCGACGCCCTCGGACTCGAGGACCTCCCACACGTCGCCGAGGTCGACGCCGGCCGCGGTGACGCGCTCGAGGACGGTCGCGGCCTCGTGGGCGGCGGCGGCATCCAGAGGGGCGCCGAGCTCGGAGTGGTCGGCGACGGCCTCGAGGGTCTTCTCGGGCATCGTGTTGACCGTCGGGTTGGCGACCAGCTGGTCGACGTACAGGGTGTCGGAGTAGTCGGGGTTCTTCACGCCCGTCGAGGCCCACAGCGCGCGCTGCACGTGTGCGCCGTCGGCCTCGAGGGATCCGAAGCGCGCAGAGGCGAAGGCCTCGAGGTACTCGCCGAAGGCGACGCGGGCGTTCGCGACGCCCGCCTTGCCCTTGAGCGCCTGGGCGTCGGCTCCGAGGCCGTCGAGGCGTTCGTCGATCTCGGTGTCGACACGCGAGACGAAGAACGAGGCGACCGAGTGGATGGTCGAGAGGTCGATGCCGGCCTCGCGCGCCCGCTCGAGCCCACTCAGATAGGCCTCGATGACCTCGCGGTAGCGGTCCACCGAGAAGATCAGCGTGACGTTGACGCTGATGCCGTTCGCGATGGTCTCGGCGATCGCGGGCAGTCCCTCGCGGGTCGCCGGGATCTTGATGTAGAGGTTGTTGCGGCCGACGATCTCCCGCAGGCGCTTGGCCTGCTCGACCGTC
>DAMDHZ010000005.1:46389-48635 GCA_032101665.1 Brachybacterium sp.
GTCGTGCGCGAGGCGCGGGTCGACCTCGATCGAGACCCGGCCGTCGTAGCCGTCGGTGCTCTCGAAGAGGCCCTCGAAGAGATCGCACGCGCGGCGGACGTCATCGGTCGTGAGGACCTCGACGACGTCCTCGACGCCCTTGCCGTCACCGGCCAGGCGCGCGATGTCCTCGTCGTAGTCGGACTTGCCGGCGATCGCGGACTGGAAGATCGAGGGATTGGTGGTCACGCCGACCACGGTGCGGGTGTCGATGAGCTCCTGCAGGTTGCCGGAGTTCATCCGCTGGCGGGACAGGTCGTCCAGCCAGATGGAGACACCGGCATCGCTCAGCGCCTGGGTGCGGGGGTTCTGTGTCATGTGCGCAGCTCCTGTCTCGGGATGCGCCGCGGGGGCACGGCGCGGGGTTCGGACGAAGGGAGGAGGAGGCGGGGCCCGGGCCCCGCCTCCTCGGGTGGATCAGCCGCGGGCGGCCTGGAGCGACTCCTGGGCCGCGGCGACGACGTGGTCGGCCGTGAAGCCGTACTCGGCGAACAACGTGCCCGCGTCCGCGGAGGCCCCGAAGTGCTCGAGGGAGACGGCGCGCCCGGCGTCGCCCAGGTACGTGAACCACGGCATCGCGATGCCCGCCTCGACGGACACGCGGGCCTTGACGGAGCTCGGCAGCACGGACTCCCGGTAGGACTCGTCCTGCGCGTCGAACCATTCGCTCGACGGCATCGAGACCAGGCGGGTCGGGGTGCCCTGCGCCTCGAGGGTCTTCTGGGCCTCGGCGGCGTACTGCACCTCGGAGCCGGTCGCGATGAGGATGACCTGCGGAGCGCCGTCCGAGGCGTCCTTCATGACGTACCCGCCGCGGGCGAGGCCGTCGGCCGCGGCATACTCGTCACGATCGAAGGTCGGGACGGCCTGGCGGGTGAGCGCGAGACCGATCGGACCCTCGCGGCGCTCGAGAGCGGCCTTCCACGCGGCCGAGGTCTCGTTCGCGTCGGCGGGGCGGACCACCGTCAGACCGGGGATCGCGCGCAGGGCGGCGAGGTGCTCGACCGGCTGGTGGGTCGGGCCGTCCTCGCCCAGGCCCACCGAGTCGTGGGTCCACACGAAGATGTCGTCGACGCCCATGAGCGAGGCGAGACGGACGGCGCCGCGCATGTAGTCGGCGAACTGCAGGAAGGTGCCGCCGTAGGCCCGGGTCAGTCCGTCCACGTTGATGCCCGTGAGGATCGCGCCCATGGCGTGCTCGCGGATGCCGAAGTGCAGCGTGCGCCCGTAGCGGGTGCCCGGGAACTCCTGGGTCGCGTACTCCTCGGGGATGAAGGACGGCTCGCCCTTCATGGTCGTGTTGTTCGAGCCCGCGAGGTCGGCGCTGCCGCCCCACAGCTCCGGGAGCACCGGCGCGAGCGCGGCGAGGATCTGGCCCGACGCGGCGCGCGTCGCGACGCCCTTGGCGTCGGCCTCGAAGACCGGGAAGGCGTCGGCGAAGCCCTCGGGCAGCTCGTGGGCCGTGAGGCGGTCCAGCAGGGCCGAGCCCTCGGGATTGACCGTGCGCCATGCGGCGAGGCTCTCGTCCCAGGCGGCGTGGGCCCGGGCGCCGCGCTCACCGAGCCGGCGAGTGTGCTCGAGGACCTCGTCGGAGATCTCGAAGGTCTTCTCGGGGTCGAAGCCGAGCACCTTCTTGAGGGCCGCGACCTCGTCGTCGCCCAGCGCCGCGCCGTGCGCCGCGCCCGTGTTCTGGGCGTCCGGGGAGGGCCACGCGATGATCGTCCTGAGCGCGATGAACGACGGGCGGTCGGTGACCTTCTGCGCCGCCAGGAACGCGTCCTTGAGGGCCGCGACGTCCTCGACGTACTCCGAGCCGCCGCGCCAGTCGACGCTCTGGACGTGCCAGCCGAGCGCCTCGTAGCGGGCCGCGGTGTCCTCGGTGAAGGCGATGTCGGTGTGGCCCTCGATCGAGATGTCGTTGTCGTCCCACAGCACGATCAGGTTGCCGAGCTTCTGCGTGCCCGCGATCGAGGACGCCTCGTTGGTCACGCCCTCCTGCATGTCGCCGTCAGAGGCGATCACGTAGGTGAAGTGGTCGAAGGGGCTCTCGCCGGCGGGGGCGTCGGGATCCAGCAGGCCGCGCTCGCGGCGCTGGGCCATCGCCATGCCGACCGCTGTCGCGAGGCCCTGGCCCAGCGGGCCGGTCGTGGTCTCGACACCCTTGGTGTGACCCCACTCGGGATGGCCCGGGGTCTTCGAGCCGAAGG
>DAMDHZ010000005.1:48645-61174 GCA_032101665.1 Brachybacterium sp.
TGCGCAGGGCCTCGATGTCCTCGAGCTCGAGGCCGAAGCCGCCCAGGTACAGCTGGATGTACTGGGTCAGGCTCGAGTGGCCGGCCGACAGCACGAAGCGGTCGCGCCCGATCCACGAGGTGTCGGCGGGGTCGTGGCGCAGGATGTCCTGGTAGAGAAGGTAAGCGGCGGGCGCCAGCGAGATCGCGGTGCCGGGATGACCGTTACCGGCCTTCTGGACGGCGTCGGCGGCGAGCACGCGCACGGTGTCCACGGCGCGCTTGTCCAGCTCGGTCCAGCCCTCCGGGGCCTTGAAGTTCTCGGTCACAGATATGTTCCTTCCGTTGGAAGCGGCACACCGCTGGGGGTGATGCTCACGTAGACCGGGGCGCACGTCGCTGCGTGCGCCCGACGTCTCCCACTGTAGTCGCCCCCGTCCGCGGGCCTCCGTGTGATCCGCGAACGGCGAAAGGCGTGCCACGACGCACCGCGGATGCGACGCGTCCCACCCGCCGACCGCGGCATGCGTCCCCTAGACTGGCCAGGCTGCCGAGCCCCACGGCGGCGTCTCCACGCGCGGAAGGACGGTGGCCGGTGACCGCCACTCACGGTTCGGGCACGCACACGACCCCGGGCGCTACGGGCACGACGCCGACGTCGGCCCCCCTGGCCTCCGTGGGCACGCGCCCGCCGCTCGGCCGCGTGCTGCGTGCCTACCTCGCTCTCACCAAGCCCCGCATCATCGAGCTGCTGCTCATCACGACCATCCCGACGATGTTCCTCGCCGCGGGCGGCTTCCCGCGTCCCACCCTGATCCTGTGGACCCTCGTGGGCGGGTACCTCGCGGCCGGCGGCGCGAACGCGCTGAACATGTACCTCGACCGCGACATCGACGCCCAGATGAAGCGGACCCGCAACCGGCCGCTCGTGACCGGGGAGGTGTCCCCGCGCGCCGGCCTCGTGTTCGGCATCGCCCTGTCGGTGCTCTCGGCCGTCTGGCTGTGGCTGCTCGTCAACCCGATGTCCTCGATGCTCGCGGTCGCGGCGATCCTGCTGTACGTCGTCTTCTACACGATGATCCTCAAGCGCCGCACGAGCCAGAACATCGTGTGGGGAGGCGTGGCCGGCTGCATGCCCGTGCTGATCGGATGGTCGGCGGTCACGGGGACCGTGTCCTGGACCGCGGTGCTGCTGTTCCTCGTCATCTTCTTCTGGACGCCGCCGCACTACTGGCCGCTCGCCGAGAAGTTCACGAAGGACTACGAGACCGCCGGCGTGCCGATGCTGCCCGTCGTCGCGTCGCGCCGCAACGTCGCCCACCAGATGATCGGCCACACCCTCGCGATGATCGCGTGCTCGCTCGCGATCGTCCCTCTCGGCCACACCGGCCCGGTCTACGCGATCGCCGCGATCGCGTGCGGCGCCTGGTTCGCCTTCCTCGTGATCCGCTACGCGGTGCGCGTGCACCGTGGGCTGACCGGCAGGGCGCTCGGTCCGATGACCGTGTTCCACGCGTCGATCACGTATCTCACGCTCCTGTTCGTCGCGCTCGCGATCGACCCGTTCGTGCGGTTCTGAGCCGCCCGATCGGGGAGCAGCGGTGACCGTCCCGCCCACCCGGCGCAGCGACGCCCGCACCCTCGAGCAGTACCTCGCGCACCTGCGCGTCGAGCGCGGTCTCGCGGCCAACACGATCGAGGCCTACCGCCGCGATCTCACCCGCTACCTCGACCACCTGGCCTCCCGGGGCATCGAGCTGGCCGGGGCGACCCCCGCCGACGTGTCCGCCTGGATGCAGGCGATCCGCGCCGGCGACGACGGACGGGCGGCCCTCGCCGCCTCCTCGGCGGGCCGGGCACTCGCCGCCGTGCGCGGCCTCCACGCCTTCTGCGAGGAGGAGGGCGAGACGCCCCGGGGCGACCCCGCCGCCGCCCTCCCGGTGCCCGCCCGCTCCCTGCGTCTTCCCCACCCGATCTCGCTCGGTGACGTCGAGGCCCTGCTCGGGGCCGCTGCCCGTCCCCGCACGGGGCTGCTCCCCGTCGAGCGCGCGCTGCGCGACCGGGCGCTGCTCGAGGTGCTCTACGGGCTCGGCGCCCGGATCTCGGAGGCCGTGGGCCTCGATCTCGACGACCTCTCGACCGCCGAGCGCCAGGCCGTCCTACGCGGCAAGGGGGACAAGCATCGCGTCGTGCCCGTCGGCTCGTACGCGACCGAGGCCGTCGAGGCCTACCTCACGCGAGGCAGGCCCGCGCTCGCGGCGCGAGGGAGGGGGACCCCGGCCCTGTTCCTCGGCTCGCGCGGGACCCGTCTGACGCGCCAGGCCGCGTGGCGCATCGTGCAGGACGCCGCCGAGACGGCGGGCCTCGCCGAGCACGTGAGTCCGCACACGCTGCGCCATTCCTACGCCACGCACCTCCTGCACGGCGGCGCCGACGTCCGCAGCGTCCAGGAGCTCCTGGGCCACGCCTCGGTGACCACGACCCAGCTGTACACCCAGGTCACGGTCGACTCCCTGCGCGAGGCGCATGCAGCGGCACATCCCCGAGCCGTGGACGGGGCTTAGACTTGGTCGGCGAGGTGCGCAGGAGGACGATCCCCGGAGGCGCGCGCCCGGGCCCCGGGAGGGCCGGGCAGCTGCCCCTTCCCGGCCTGGACATCCCTGCCCCGCGTGCGCCCGGGGCACCGCGGGTCGACCGCGGACGTGCCCGCCCGACCCGACGACGCAGACGACAGGAAGACCACGTGAGCGAGACGCTGGACATCAACCTCGGCCCCACCGGGCGCCCGCTGCCGGAGTTCCCGGAGCCCGCCGCGCTCGACGGTCACGGCCCCGCGCGCGTCATCTCGATGGTCAACCAGAAGGGCGGGGTCGGGAAGACCACGAGCGTGATCTCGCTCGGCGCGGCGCTCGCCGAGCTCGGTCGCAAGGTGCTGCTCGTGGACCTCGACCCGCAGGGAGCCCTCTCCGCGGGCACGGGCGTGAACTCCTACGAGCTCGACGTGACCGTCTACAACCTGCTCATGGACCGCCAGCACGACGTGCACGACGTGATCCAGGAGACCTCGACCGAGAACCTGGACGTGCTTCCCGCCAACATCGACCTCTCGGCCGCCGAGGTCCAGCTCGTCAACGAGGTCGCCCGCGAGATGTCGCTCTCCCGCGTCCTGCGCCCCGTGATGCACGAGTACGACGTCATCATCATCGACTGCCAGCCCTCGCTCGGTCTGCTGACCGTCAACGCGCTCGCCGCGAGCCACGGCGTCATCATCCCGCTCGAGCCGGAGTACTTCGCGCTGCGCGGCGTCGCCCTGCTCGTCGAGACGATCGAGAAGGTGCAGGACCGCATCAACCCGCGCCTCGAGATCGACGGGATCCTGATGACGATGTTCGACGCGCGCACCCTGCACGCCCGCGAGGTCGTCGCGCGCGTCGTCGAGGCCTTCCCCGAGACGGTCCTGCACACCACGATCAACCGCACCGTGAAGTTTCCCGACGCCTCCGTCGCCGCGGAGCCCATCACGACCTTCGCCTCGTCCACCAAGGGCGCCGAGGCCTACCGGCAGCTCGCGCGCGAGCTCATCGCGCGCGGCGCGGCCGCGTGAGGCGATGACGGGACGCGGGCGGCCGACGTCGCGGCAGCGCCGGCGCAGCGACTTCACCCCGCCGCGGGCGGTGCGCCTGCGCGACGACGAGGGCCGCGAGCGCCCCGGCGCGGACTCGGCGCCGGGCGCCGATGTGCACGCCGCGACGGGGGAGCGTCTGCAGAAGGTGCTCGCCCGGGCCGGTTTCGGCTCGCGCCGTGCGTGCGAGGCCCTCATCGCGCAGGGCCGCGTGAGCGTCGACGGCACCCTCGTGACCGAGCAGGGCGTGCGCGTGGACCCCGACCGGCAGGCTATCCACGTCGACGGCCGGCGCCTCCAGCTCGACACCTCCAAGCTCACGCTCGCGCTCAACAAGCCCCGCAAGGTGGTCTCGGCGATGTCGGATCCCGAGGGACGTCGCGACCTCACCGAGTTCGTCGCCGGTCGCGAGCAGCGGCTCTACCACGTGGGCCGCCTCGACTACGAGACCGAGGGGCTCCTGCTGCTGACCAACGACGGCGAGCTCGCCCACCGCCTGACCCACCCGAGCTTCGAGATCTCCAAGACGTACGTGTGCCGCTTCGCGTGCCCCGGCGCCTTCCCCCGCGGCCTGCTCAAGGCCCTGCGCGAGGGAGTCGAGCTCGAGGACGGCCCCGCGCGGGCCGACCAGGCCCGGCTCGTGGCCCACGACGGCCGCGAGGCCGTCGTCGAGGTCACGCTCCACGAGGGGCGCAACCGGATCGTGCGCCGCATGTTCGCCTCCCAGGGCCACGAGCTGACGGCGCTCGTGCGCACCCGCATCGGCCCCGTGCTGCTGGCCGACCTCGACCCCGGGACCACGCGCGAGCTGAGCGGCCGCGAGCTCGGCACCCTGATGGCGGAGGTCGGGCTGTGACCGCGGCCTCGCTCGTGCCCTCGCCCGTGCGCATCATCGGCACCGGCCTCATCGGCGGCTCCCTCGGTCTCGCCCTGAGCGGCGCGGGGATCGACGTGCAGCTCGAGGACGCCTCGCCCGGCACCGAGTCCCTCGCGATCGAGATGGGCGCGGGCCACCGCGCGGGTCCTCAGGACCCCGACCCCGCTCTGGTCCTGGTCGCGGCGCCGCCCGACGTCGCCGCGACCCTCGTCGTCCGGGCGCTGGCCCAGTGGCCCGACGCCACGGTCGTCGACGTCGCGAGCGTCAAGTCCATCGTGCTGGCGGGCGTCCGGGCGGCCGTCGGCGGGCCGCTCGCCGAGGCCGACCTCGCCCGCTACGTCGGCGCACACCCCATGGCGGGCCGCGAGGTCTCGGGCGTGATCGCCGCGCGCGGTGACATCTTCCAGGCGCGTCCCTTCGTCGTCGTGCCCCACCCGGCGAGCCGCGCCGCGTCGATCGCGGTGGTCCGCGCCCTCGCCCTCGAGATCGGCTCCGTGCCCGTCGTGCTCGACGCCGCCGACCACGACCGCTCCGTCGCGCACGTCTCCCACGTGCCGCAAGTGGTCGCGAGCCTGCTCGGCGCGAGCCTCGTCGACGCGCCCGAGCGCTCGCTCGAGCTCGCCGGCCCCGGTCTGCGGGACACGAGCCGGATCGCGGCCTCCGACCCGCGGCTGTGGGTCGAGATCCTCGCGGCGAACGCGCGAGCGGTCCGTCCCATCCTGACCGAGCTGCGCGACCGGCTCGACGGCGTGCTGGGCGCGCTCGACTCGATGACGGGCGATCCCGACCCGCGTCGCGGGTCCCGACGCGCGATCGCCGCGCTCA
Organism: Brachybacterium sp.; assembly: GCA_032101665.1. Lineage (GTDB taxonomy): Bacteria > Actinomycetota > Actinomycetes > Actinomycetales > Dermabacteraceae > Brachybacterium. Next base: position 53,948 of record DAMDHZ010000005.1, read on the forward strand.
TCGCCGACGGCAACCAGGGTGTCCGGCGCATCCCCGGCAAGCACGGCGGTGCGACCGACCACTTCGCGACCGTCACGGTGCTCGTGCCCGACCGTCCCGGCGAGCTCGGCCGGCTCTTCACCGAGATGGGGGAGGCCGGCATCAACCTCGAGGACCTCACGCTCGAGCACACCTTCGGGAAGAAGGTGGGCATGGCCCACGTGTCCGTCACGAGCGGCAGCGAGGGACTCCTCACGGACGCGCTGACCGAGCGCGGGTGGAGCGTCGCCCAGGGCTGATCGCCCCTATCCTGGGGGGATGCACCCCGTGACCATCGCCATCGACGGACCCGCCGGCTCCGGCAAGTCCACCGTCTCCCGCCGCGTGGCCGCCGCGCTCGACGGGGGCTTCCTCGACACCGGCGCGATGTACCGGGCCGTCGCGTGGGCGTGCCTCGAGGGCGGCGTGGACCTCGCCGACCGCGAGGCCGTGGCCGACGTCGCCGCGACGCTCGATCTCGAGCTCGGCACCGACCCCGCCGGCGCGACCGTGCGCGTGCGCGGCCGGGACGTGACCGAGGACATCCGCACCCAGCGCATCAGCTCGCTCGTGAGCGCCGTCGCGACCAACACCCTCGTGCGCCCGATCCTGCAGGGCCGCCAGCGCGGGATCCTGACGGCGACCGCCGAGGAGCGGGGCTCGTGCGTCGCCGAGGGTCGCGACGTGACGACGGTCGTGGCGCCCGACGCCGATGTCCGAGTGCTGCTCGCCGCGAGTGAGGAGTCCCGCATGCACCGTCGCGCCCTCGAGCTCGGGCTCGAGGAGAACGAGACCAATCGCGCCGCGATGCGCGACCAGGTGCTGCGCCGCGACCGCGACGACTCGACGGTCTCGCAGTTCCTCACCGCGAGCGAGGGCGTCGAGCGCATCGACACCACCGACCTGAGCGTCGACGAGGTCGTCGAGGCCGTGATCGCCCTGGTCCGCAGCGCACGCGAGGAGGACGACGCCGAGGACCTCGCGCCGGCCGTCACGGGCGCGATCCCCGCCGTCGCGGACGAGGACGTCGCCACGGCCTGGCGCGCGGGGCTCGACGACTACGACCTCGACGACGAGGACCTGCGGATCCTCGCCGGGGAGGACGAGCAGGAGCTCGGTGCCGGCCCCGTGCGCCGGCTGCCCGTGCTCGCCGTCGTGGGCCGTCCCAACGTCGGCAAGTCCACGCTCGTCAACCGCATCCTGGGCCGCCGCGAGGCCGTCGTCGAGGACACCCCCGGCGTGACGCGCGACCGCGTCTTCTACCAGGCCGAGTGGGCGGGCCGCGACTTCCTGCTGGTCGACACGGGGGGCTGGGAGGACCGCGTGCAGGGCATCGCGTACCGCGTGGCCGAGCAGGCCGAGGTCGCCGTCGAGCTCGCCGATGCGGTCATGTTCGTGGTCGACGCGACCGTGGGCATCACCGCGACCGACGAGCAGCTGCTCAAGGTGCTGCGCCGCTCGAAGCGGCCTCTCGTGCTCGTGGCCAACAAGGTCGACGACGCGCGCGCCGAGCTCGAGGCGGCCGCGCTGTGGAACCTGGGCCTCGGCGAGCCCCACCCCGTCTCCGCGCTCCACGGGCGCGGCTCGGGCGATCTGCTCGACGCCGCCCTGGCCGTGCTCCCCGCCGAGGGGCGCGGCCTCGCCCCCGACGGCGGGCCGCGCCGTGTGGCCCTCGTCGGCCGTCCCAATGTGGGCAAGTCCTCGCTGCTCAACAAGCTCGCGGGCGAGAACCGTGTGGTCGTCGACGACGTGGCCGGCACCACGCGTGACCCCGTCGACGAGCGCATCGAGCTGGGCGGCAAGCAGTGGACCTTCGTCGACACCGCCGGGATCCGGCGCCGGGTGCTGCAGTCCCAGGGCGCCGACTTCTACGCCTCCCTGCGCACCCGCAGCGCGCTCGAGCGCGCCGAGGTCGCGGTCGTCCTGCTCGAGGCCTCCGAGACCATCTCGACCCAGGATCTCAAGATCATCGACATGGTGCTCGAGTCCGGGCGCGCGCTCGTGCTCGCCTTCAACAAGTGGGACCTGATCGACGACGAGCGGCGCAAGCAGCTCCAGTGGGAGATCGAGAAGGATCTCGCGCACGTGGCCTGGGCGCCCCGGGTCAACATCTCCGCGCAGACCGGCCGGCACACCGACAAGCTCGTCCCCGCCCTCGAGACGGCCCTCGAGTCATGGGACGCGCGCATCCCGACCGCCCGTCTGAACGCCTTCCTCGGCACCCTGGTGGCGGCACACCCTCACCCGCTGCGCGGCGGCAAGCAGTCCCGCATCCTCTTCGCGACCCAGGCCCGCACCCGGCCGCCGCGGTTCGTGATCTTCGCGACCGGCTTCCTCGAGCACGGCTACCGCCGCTTCATCGAGCGCCGGCTGCGCGAGGACTTCTCCTTCACGGGGTCACCGATCGAGATCGGGGTGCGCATCCGCGAGAAGCGCCGGCGGGGCCGCTGAGCATGGCCACCCCGGAGTTCGTCCTCGCCCTGCGCGAGAAGGTCGGGAAGTCGCCGCTGTGGCTCTCCGGCGTCACGGCGATCGTGCTCGACGCCGAGCGCCGGCACCTACTCGTGGTCCGCCGCCGTGACAACGGCGCCTGGACCCCCGTCACGGGCATCATCGACCCGGGGGAGGAGCCCGCCGCGGCCGGGGCCCGCGAGGTCCTCGAGGAGGCGGCGCTGCACGTGCGGCCCGTGCGCCTCGTCGACGTGCGGGCGCTCGCACCGATGACCTACGCCAACGGCGACACGGCCCAGTACCTCGACCTGTGCTTCCTCTACGAGCACGTCGCGGGGGAGCCGTACCCCGCCGACGGGGAGAACACCGAGGCCCGCTGGGCACCGCTCGATCAGCTCCCGCCGCTCAACGCCCGCTTCCGTGAGCAGCTCGACCAGGCGCTCTCGGGTCAGAGCGCCGCGGCCTTCCGCACATGACCGCGCCCCTGCCCGGCTCGCTGTTCACGCTGCCCCTGACCGAGCGGACGGGGGACGCCGCGACGCTGCGGGTGCTCGCCGACGCCGAGCGCGACCTCGCGCCCCACGCCCTCCCGGAGCGCCCGTGGCCGCTCGAGCCGGTGCGAGACGGCGTGCTCGTCGATGTGTCCGTGGGCGGCCGGCCGGTCCTGCCCGGGGCATGGGTCGCCCGGCACGGCCTCGACCGCGCGACCGGCATGGGCCGTGAGCGTGTGCGCCCGACCGACCTGCGCATGCCCGCGCACGTGCTCGGCGAGGGTTCGAACAGCGTGCTCGCCTGGGGAGAGACCCTCTGGCCGCTCCCGTTCGACGACTCGGTCGCGATCCCCGCCTCGTGCCGGCCCGGCGTGCACAGCCTGTCCGAGCTGCGCCGCCTCGTGCTGGTCGTCCTCGAGCGCCGGGCCGACATCGGGCTCACCCTGTGGCAGGATCCCGCGCTCGAGGTGCCGTGGCACGACGTGCGGCTCGTGCCGCGTGCCCGCTGGTGGTTCGAGATGGCCCAGGTGCCCGTGGGCATGCGCTACGCCGAGGCCGCCCGCGCTCAGGGCGTGGGCCTCGAGCGGCTCGCCTCCGGCACCTGATCGGCGGGGGCGGGCTCCGGATCCGGTTCGGGCTCCCAGCGCAGGAGATCGCCCACCTGGCAGTCGAGCGCCTCGCACAGGGCGGCGAGGGTCGTGAAGCGGACCGCCCGTGCCCGGCCGTTCTTGAGCACCGACAGGTTGGCCGGGGTGATGCCGACCCGCTCCGCGAGCACGCCGGCCGCCATCTTCCGACGGGCGAGCATGACGTCGATGTCGACCACGATCGGCATCAGATCACCTCGTCGAGCTCGGACTGCAGGCGGGCCGCCCGCGCGTCGGTGCTCGTCGCCTGGACGAGCAGCTGCCGCTGGACGTAGATGACGAGCGCGACCCCCGCCGCCACGAGAGCGGCGCCGCACACGAGCCCGACCGCGCCCGGAGCGAGGGCGTCGCCCGGCTGGGTGCGGTTGAGGTAGACGGCGATGCCCGCGAGCGCGGCGATCAGCCCGGCGCCCGCACTCACGGCGCCGATGATCGCGTCGACGAACCGGAACGCCCGCGGGGAGAACACCCTGCCGCTGCGCACCAGCGTGAGCAGGCGCAGGATGCTGGCCCCGACCACCTGCAGGCACACCACACCCAGGAACACGATCGTCACGGCGAGGTGGGGAACGATCCCCGGCCCGCCGAGGTCGTGCCACAGGAGCGGGATGAGGACGAACTGGACCACGAGCGATCCTGCCAGCGCGATCCAGATGATGATCTGCAGCGCGCGCACGCCAAGAGGGTTCATCGAAGCTCCTGAGGAAAAGGCGACTGATCGTCGGACGACAAGAACATATCGCTTGTCGATAAGCGCAGGAAGAGGGTGTGCCGGAGCTTCACGAAGGCTCCACAACAACCATGGCCGGACGGGCACCCCGACCACCCGGTCCGGGTCCCTGGCCCGCGCGCACCGCTCGCCCTAGCGTGGGGGCACCTGTCATGCCACCGGAAGGAGCACGTCGATGACCGCCGACGACACGCTACGCAGTGAGGCCGCCGATCGCGCCCACGAGCTCGGGACGAGCGACGGCCAGCCGTCGTTCCCGCCCCAGGACCAGGAACCGCCCGGGCTGACCGCACCGATGGTGCCCGTGCCCGACCACGGCGAGCAGACGTACGTCGGGCACGGACGGCTCGACGGCCTGGTCGCCCTGATCACGGGCGGTGATTCGGGCATCGGTCGCGCGGTCGCGATCGCCTATGCCCGTGAGGGCGCCGATGTCGCGATCTCCTACCTCGAGGCCGAGCAGGAGGACGCCGAGGAGACGCGCTCCTGGATCGAGAAGGCGGGTCGGCGCGCGCTGCTGCTGCCCGGTGACATCCGCGACGAGCAGCACGCACGGTCGCTCGTGTCCTCGACGGTCGAGGAGCTGGGGCGACTTGACGTGCTCGTCAACAACGCCGCCTTCCAGTGGGGTCGCGCCGAGCCCGCGGGCATCGAGGGCATCGAGTCCGCGCGCCTGCACCGCACCCTGGCCACCAACCTCGAGTCGATGTTCTGGATCACCCAGGAGGCCGTGAGCCACCTGCGGCCGGGCTCCGCGATCATCAACACGACGTCCATCCAGTCCTTCGACCCCTCGGTCCCGCTCATGGACTACGCCGCGACCAAGTCGGCGATCAACAACCTCACCGTGAACCTCGCGGCCGATCTGGGCCCGAAGGGGATCCGCGTCAACGCCGTCGCGCCGGGCCCGATCTGGACGCCGCTCAACGTCGCGACCCGCGTGCCCGACGATTACACGTCCTTCGGCGGCAACACGCCGCTCGGCCGGGCGGGCCAGCCGTCAGAGTGCGCGGGCGCGTACGTGTTCCTCGCGAGCCCCGCCGACGCCTCCTACGTCTCGGGCACGGTGCTCGGGGTGACCGGCGGCCGGCCCGTCTTCTGACCGCGCCCCGTCAGGGGAAGACGACGGTGCGGATACCGTCGAGAAGCACGCGCGACTGCGCGAACCAGGACACCGCCTGACGCAGGGTCCGCATCTCGGTGTCCTGGCCGATCGCGGTGAGCTCGGCGACCGATCGGGTGTGGTCGACCCGGGTGACGTTCTGCTCGATGATCGGCCCCTCGTCGAGATCGCTCGTCACGAAATGGGCCGTCGCGCCGATGAGCTTGACGCCGCGCTGGTACGCCTGACGGTAGGGGTTGGCGCCCTTGAACCCCGGCAGGAACGAGTGATGGATGTTGATGCAGCGTCCCGCGAGCGCCTCGCACAGCTCGGGGGAGAGGATCTGCATGTACCGGGCCAGCACCACGAGCTCGATGTCGAGCTCGTCGACGGCCGCGAGCACACGCCGCTCGAAGGCGGCCTTGTCATCGGGGCCGGCGATGGAGTGATGCTCGAAGGGCACACCGTGGAACTCCGCGAGCGGCGCCACCGTGGGGTGGTTGGCGAGCACGAGCGGGACGTCGATGTTCAGCTGACCGCCGCGCATCCGGGTGAGCAGATCCGACACGCAATGGGTGGCCGTCGAGGCGAGGACGAGTGTGCGGCACGGTCGCTCGGACACGTCCACGGAGGTCTCCATCGCGAAGCGCTCGGAGACGGGCGCAAGGGCTGCGCGCAGAGCATCGATCGAGGCGGACGAGCGCACCTGGAGGCGCATCAGGAAGCGCCCCGAGGTGGGGCTCTCGAACTGCTGGCTCTCGGTGATGTTGCCGTCGATCGCGAGCACGGCGCCCGTGATCGCGTGCACGATGCCGGGGCCGTCGGTGCACGCCACTGTCACCGTGTATAGAGACATATCGTCTTTTCCAGCTGTGGGTGCCGGACGGGGGGACGATGAGAGGGACGACGGGACGGGGGCATGATCCGCGGCAGACATGAGCGGCAGTGTAGGAGCGGGCCCTCCTCGATGCCCGCCGGTTCGCATGATGGCGCGCTCCGCCCGCTCGTGCTGGCACACTGATGTCCGACCACCGCACTTCGAGGAAAGGAAGCATCCATGCTTGCCAAGATGTCCAATGCCGTCCTGCGCGCCGTCCCCGGCGCGTTCGTCCTGAACTCCGGGATCGGCAAGCTCGGTCTGAAGGGCGAGGCCGCTGCGGGCCTCCAGCAGATGGCCGCCCAGGGGGTGCCCGCGGTCGCGAAGCTGTCGCCCGACCAGTTCGGCAAGCTCATGAGCTACGGCGAGATCGCCGTCGGCTCCGCGCTGCTGCTGCCGTTCGTGCCCACCCGGGTGGCCGGCGCCGCTCTGGGCACGCTCGCCGCCGGTTTCGTGTCGTCCTACTTCCGGATCCCCTCGATGACCCAGGCGGACGGCATCCGGCCGAGCCAGGAGGGGACCGCGCTCGCCAAGGACGTATGGCTCGCGGCCATCGCCGCGGCGCTCGTGCTGCGCGGCTCCGGCGACTGAGGTCCCGCCCCGACCGGATCGCGGCATGAGCGGCTCGAGGGTCGTCGGACCGTCTGATCCGCTCGCATCTCGCGTCGCGCCCGCACGTGCGTGGTGGTGCCGGCCTCCCCCGGGCACGGCACCACCACATCCCCCGGCACGGCCCCATGGCGCCCTGCCCACCCCCCGGAGCAGGGGCGCCGCGAGGATCCGCACGTCACAGAGACCGGGCTGCCACGAACACCCCGGCCGGGTCGAGCCGACGACGCAGATCCCGCAGACGCCCCAGAGAGGCGCCGTATGAAGGGGCTGGATCCTCCGCGCCGTCGACGAAGGTGAGG
>DAMDHZ010000006.1:0-33466 GCA_032101665.1 Brachybacterium sp.
AACGGCCGAGGCCGTCGGGCGGCCCCCGGCCGCCCCGATGTGATCCGGCTCAGGCGCTCACGTGTCCGCGCCGCCCGAGCCGGAGCCCCGGGCCATCAGTACGCCCCGCTCGGTCTGAGCATGACCTTGGCGGTGCGCCACATGATCTGCAGGTCGTTGATGACCGACCAGTTCTCGACGTATCGCAGGTCCAGGCGGACGCTCTCGTCCCAGGAGAGGTCGCTGCGCCCGCTCACCTGCCACAGGCCGGTGATGCCGGGCTTGATGAACATCCGGCGGTGCACCGCGCCCGCGTACTCGCTCACCTCGCGGGGGAGCGGCGGGCGTGGCCCGACCACGCTCATCTCCCCGCGCAGCACGTTCCAGAACTGCGGCAGCTCGTCGAGCGAGTACTTGCGCAGGATCGCGCCGACCCGTGTGATCCGCGGGTCCTCGCGCATCTTGAACAGCACACCCGCTCCCTGGTTCTGCGCCGCGAGCTCGGCGAGACGCGCCTCGGCGTCGACGCACATGGTGCGGAACTTGAGCATGCCGAACTCGGTGCCGTCGCGCCCGATCCGGGTCTGGCGGAAGAAGATCGGCCCGGGAGAGTCGAACCTGATGAGCAGGGCGATCAGTGGCGTGAACAGGGCGATCGGCGTCAGGGCGACGAGGGCGACCACGATGTCGAGCGCACGCTTGAGCAGGTGCGTGCCGCCCTCGTAGGTCGGGATCTTCACGCGGATCAGCGGAAGCCCCTCGACCTGCTGCAGAGAGATGCGCGGCCCGGCGACGTCGGTGAGCCGGCTCGAGAGGACGAGCTCGGCGGCCGTGCCCTCGAGCTGCCATCCGAGGCGCTTGACGAAGTCGGGCGACCCGTCCGGACGGCTCGCGACGACGATCGTGTCGGCACCGACCTCGGCGGCGGCCGAGGCCACCGTGTCGGCGGTACCGAGCACACGGTAGGACCTGGTGCCGACGATGAGGCGGCCGGAGCCGTTCTCGCGACCGTCGAACAGAGTCGCGCCGACGACGTCGTACCCGTAGGCGCCCGACTCCCGCAGGGAGGCGATCACGTACTCGACGTCCTCCTCCTCGCCCACGACCAGGGTGCGCGAGGTGAACTCGCCCTCCAGGCGGCGGCCCTGCAACCAGCGGCGCCATGCCCAGCGCTCCCAGAGCATGCCGAGCACGCCCACGGGAAGGGCGATGAACAGCGCGGCGCGCAGATCCTGCCAGTCCAGGAGGACGCCGGTGACCGCGAGGAGCGCGAAGGCGAGTCCCCCCGCGTTGGCGACCGCCCGATACTCGGCGATGCCCGACCCGATGAGCGAGGCATCGCGCGTGCGCAGCCCCGCCAGCATGAGGATCCAGAAGACCGCCAGCAGCACCGCGTTGCGCACGGTCGGCTCGTCCATGGCGCCGACTGCGAACTGGAGCGCGCTGGTCGCGCCGATCGCGGCACCGATGACGAGCGCGTCCGAGCCGAGCAGGCGGAGCCGGTAGCGACGCTCCCAGAGGCGCCGCCGCTCGAGCGTCGGCGTGATCCGGGGCGCGACGAGCGCGCTCCACGGCTCGGTCATGACCCGCGGAGCGGTCAGCGGCAAGGTCACCGTGTCGCCGTGAGTCGTGCTCACGGCGTCTTCGAACGTGGTCATGACGAGGCCCCCCGGCCCCGAGCGCACGACAAGATCCCCCAGTACTTCACGGTTCCCCCCATGAAACGAAATCCCCCCTCCGTGAGCTGTGTGCTCGCGGAGGTCTGCGCTCCCGACCCCCCGGGAAACCGTGCGTCCCAGTGATCCCCCGATCACGGGTCTGTGAACGCCGTACCCCTACGGCGTCCGCACGCACGGTGTACTGCAGACGAAGTGATCGTAACCGATGGTGACGACCGTCATGACCATTTCCGTCAGATGGACATCGCGAGCCCTGCGCCAGCGCCTGATCACGCCCGTTCGCGGCGATCGCTGCAGGGATCCGACGGTGCCTCCCATGGAGGGGTCGTCGTCCGGGCGGGGAATGCCGACGCGGCGACGAGAGACAACCCGTGGAGAACTTATGTCGACCAGGCGTCTCACTAAGCCCGTTCATGTACGTCACGCACCTTTTTCGGCCCCTCCGGTTTCGGAGGGGGTCGTGAGCGCCGACACCTGATCGGGTCGAATGTGGGGGATATAGTGATCCAGCTCCCGCAATTTCCGCACTTCTTGCGGGCACGTCCACTGGTCCCGCCGATCCCCTGCGCATCATGGATTCCGAGTCAGGGGTGGCTGCTCGACGGTGGGCGCTCTTCCGGGGGGAACGAGCGCCCGCCAGTCGGGACGCGGAGAAGGCCCGGGTGCCCGGAGCAGTGCAAGGGGAGGAACGGAGAGGAGATCGCGGGGACGACAGCCTCCGCGACGGACGTCCGTTCCCGCACTGCCGATCCGCGAGCAGAACGGAGTCGCCTCCATGCTCACCCGTCGTCCCGATCCGACGCTCATCTGCCGCCCGGAGGACCTCCGGGTCCTCGCCGACCTCGCGCACGGCGCCGAGGACGGCGCCCTCGCCCTCATCGGCCCCGCGGGCTCCGGGTGCTCGACGCTCCTGCGCAGCGCCGCCCGTCTCCCCGGGGTGACCTCGGTGGTCGTCACCGTCGACCCCGGCGAGTCCACCTGGGCGCTGTCCGGGCTGACGAGCGTGCTGATGGGCATCGATGCCCGGCTCGGTACCGATCTGCGCGACCTCGCGGGCGACGGGACGACCGCGCAGGCCCCGTCCCGCCTCGCCCCGGCTCTGGTGGCGAGGCTGTGGTCCCGACCGCTGCCCCCGACCCTGCTGCTGATCGACGACGCCGACGACCTCGATCCCGAGAGCCAGCAGGTGATGGGCTACCTGGTGCGACGCGTGCGCGGCACGGGGCTGCGGATCGTCCTGAGCTGCCGCAGCCGCCTCGACCAGGGCCCGTTCCGCGGCACCGACAGCCATCGCCTGGGCCCCGTCGACCGCTTCCGCATGCTCGAGCTCGCCCGCTCGCTCACGCCGTCCGACACGTCGCCGGGCATCGCAGAGATGCTCATCCGGATCGCCGACGGCAACCCCGGGCTGCTCGCCGACGTCCTGGACCGGCTCTCCGACCGCACTCTGCGGGGGGAGGAGCCCATGCCCGCGCCGCTGGACTTGAGCGAGGTGGCGATGGAGGGGACCCGAGCAGACCTGCTGCGCCTGAGCGGCACCGCGCGTCACACGCTCGAGGCCCTGTCCTGCGCGCCCTGCACGCCGACCTCGGTCGCCTCCAGCGCGCGCAGCGTCGACGCGGAGGGGCTCGACGAGCTGCTCGCCGGCGGCTGGGTCGAGCGCACCGCCACGGCCCTGCGGGTCGCGAGCACGCGGGTGCGCGCGACCGCGTACGCCGGCATGTCCGGCGCGCGGCGCCTGATACTGCACGCCGAGCTCGCCCGGGCCGCCGAGGGTCGTGACGACAGGATCGCCGCGTGGCATCGGTTCTTCGCCCCGCCCGCCGACGGACGCCCCGTCGAGCTGCTCGGCGCCGCCTCGTCCCTCGTGGCCGATGACATGCTCGATGCGGCCCTCGAGTTCGCCGAGCGCGCCCTCATGGACTCGGGTGGGACCGAGGTCGGTGGCGCGCTCACCGAGTTCGCGATGACCCTCGTGCTGCATGCGGAGCTGGACCTCGCGCGTCGCTACGAGGACACGCTCCACCGGATGTATCAGGGCGTCTCCTTTCCGTCGCGCCTCGTCATCCTGGGAACCCTGCTGGACCTGTTCCAGGGCCGCGTGGTGGGCACCGAGCGCATGGCCCGCGAGCTCGACCTCCATGGCCGGAGCGATCCGGCCGGATGCCTCGCCATGGTCGGCTCGGTGGTCATGGCCCGTCTGCTGCGCTGGGAGCTCGAGGAGGCGGAGGCGCAGCTGCCCTCGGTCCGCGAGTTCGCCACGGCCCGCCCGGAGCTGGCGGCGGCCATCGAGGCGCTCACCGGACTGTGCCGCATCGTGCTCGACGGGGGCGAGGTGCCGGGCCATGACGAGATCCGCCGGCGGCTGAGTCCGCTGCCCGTCCCGCGCGAGCTCGCCGCCCGCGCCGTGCTGCTGCACGTGCTCATCTACGCCGAGCGCTTCGGCGACGCGCGCGAGACCCTGGCCGGCCTGCGCGAGAGCACGGCGGGCGCGCTCCCGCTGTGGGGCATCGTCGTCGACCGGGCGGAGGTCATGCTCGACCTGCGCTCCGACTGCTTCCGGCAGGCGCGGGCGGGCATCGACCGGGCCCGGGCGAGCGCCCGGGCACTCCAGGTCCTCCCCGTCGAGCTCGACGTCGCCGAGGCGGAGCTGCTGGCCGTCGAGGGCAGGGCAGAGGCGGCGCACACGCTCCTCGAACGGGTGCTCGCGCTCGCGCCGGTCGGCGCGCTGCCCGCCGCCTTCGGTGCCCGCGTCCACGCCCTGCGCGGCCGCCTGGCGTGGATGCAGGGCCACGGCGCCGAGGCGCTCGACCGCATGGCCATGGCCCGCCGCTCGGCTGCGGCCGTCGGCAATCCGCAGCTCGTACGCCTGCACGCCGACCACGTCGAGTTCCTCGTGCGGATGGGGCGCCGCGCCGAAGCCCGCGAGGTCCTCGCGGAGTTCCGTGCCCGCACGGTCACGGCACCCTCCCGCTGGGCCACGTTCACCCTCGCGCGCTGCGAGGCCCTCGTCGCCGCGGAGGCGCGCGCGCTCGAGCTGTTCGATGAGCTGTTGAGCACCTGGCCGGCGTGCGAGCTCGAGTACGAGCACGCACGCACCCTCCTGTGCTCGTCCGAGCGTCTCGAACAGGCAGGTCACGGCACGGAGGCCCTCGCTCATCGTCGCGCCGCCGAGCGGCTGCTCGCCGACATCGGCGTGGCCATGCCGAGCGAGCTGTGCACCGCCCACGATGAGCACACGGCCGAGGCCGCCCCGGAGATCCTCTCCACCCTCAACGAGCGGGAGGCGCACGTCGCCCGCCTCGTGCAGCAGGGCTACCGCAACCGCTCGATAGCGCAGGACCTGTACGTCTCGGTCCGCACCGTGGAGATGAGCCTGACGCGCATCTACCGGAAGGTGGGGGTCAGCTCGCGCGCCGAGCTCGTGCGCGCCATGTCCGGCGAGCGCGACTGAGGGCCGCTGGGCCCTGCGTTCACACGCCGTCACCGACCTTCGGGCGTCCGCGCCCGCTCACGTAGCGTCCCGGACATGTCTGCGTCTGTGTCCACGATCCCGGAGCTCGCGCGCCGCGCCGCGCCGCGCCGGCGTCTGGCGCTGTCCTACGAGCTGTTCCCGGCCCGGTCCGAGGCCTCCTTCGATCGACTGCGGGAGACGGTGTCCCAGCTCGAGGCCACCGCACCGGACTACGTCTCGGTGACCAGCCGCACCGGTCACGCCAACCTCGATCGGGTGCTCGAGCTCACCGAGTACGTGCTCGCCTGCACGAACCTGCGCCCGCTCGTGCACCTGACGTCGACGGGCTCGACGCGCGAGGAGCTCGAGCTCGTGGTCCGCGCCCTGCTCGACCGCGGGGTGCGCGGGATCCTCGCGCTGCGAGGCGACGTCGAGGACGCGCATCAGGCCGACGACGACGAGGTGCCCTTCGCGCGCTACCTCGTCGAGCTGATCCGCACGGTCGAGCGTGAGCGCACCGCGACGCTCGGCGCGGGCCGCGTCTCGATCGGCGTGGCCGCCTACCCGCGGCGCCACCCGGAGTCGCCCACGCGGCGCCATGACATCGAGGTCCTCGTCTCCAAGGAGCGCTCGGGCGCCGACTTCGCGATCACCCAGGTCTTCTTCGACCCCGCCGACTACGCCGACCTCGTCCAGCGCTCGCGTGAGGTCGGCGTGCAGCTGCCCATCGTGCCCGGCTTCGTGCCCGCGACCGATCCGCGACGCCTGCACCGCCTGGCCGAGCTCTCCGGCGTCGAGGCGCCCCGCACCCTGCTGCATTCCCTCGAGATCGCCCGGGACGACGCCGAGCGCCGACGCATCGGCGTCGCCTTCACCGTCGACCTCATCCGCCGTGTCCTCGACGACGGCGCCCCGGGCCTGCACCTGTTCACCTTCAACCGTCACGCCGAGGCCCTCGACGTGCTCGAGACCCTCGACCTGAACCGCTGGTCCGCGCCCGTGCCGTCCACCCCCACCACAGGAGATCCCTCATGACCGCGAGCCCTGCCGCCCTGCCCGCCGCCACGATCGTCGGCTATCCGCGCATCGGCCCCGACCGCGAGCTCAAGAAGGCGGAGGAGGCGTCCTGGGCCGGCCGCATCGACGCCGAGGAGTTCGCACGGCGCACCCGGGAGCTGCGGCACGCCACGCGTGCGCGCCTCGCCCGGCTGGGCCTCGCGGCGCCGGCGGCGATCCCCGAGACCTTCTCCCTCTACGACCAGGTGCTCGACGCGGCCGTCTCGATCGGGGCCGTGCCGTCCCGCTTCTCCTCGGTGATCGGGGCCGACGGCACGATCGGCACCGACGGGTACTTCACGCTCGCGCGCGGCGACGCCGAGCAGCCGCCGCTCGAGATGACCAAGTGGTTCGACACCAACTACCACTACCTGGTCCCCGAGATCGGCCCCGACACCGACCTCCACCTCGCCTCGCACCGCCTCGTCGAGCTGTTCCGAGAAGGACTCGAGGACGGCGTGACCACGCGACCTGTGATCGTCGGCCCCCTCACCCTGCTCCTGCTCGCCAAGGCCGCCGATGACGCCCCCGAGGGCTTCGACCCCCTGGACCGGGTCGACGACGCCGTGGCCGTGTACGCCGAGCTCCTGGCCGAGCTGGCCGCCGCCGGTGCTCCATGGGTGCAGCTCGACGAGCCTGCGCTCGCCGCCGACCAGCGCGTGGGCGCCGATGAGCTCGCCCACCTCGTCGAGCGCACCTCCGGCGTGCTCGCCGCGCGCGCCGACCGGCCGAAGATCCTCGTGACCACGCCCTACGGCGGCATCGGCGACCTGCTGCCCGCCCTGCTCGGAAGCGGGGTCGAGGCCGTCCACGTCGACGCGACCCGTGGCGAGCTGCCCACGTCCGAGCAGCTCGCCGGCATCGGTGACGTGCAGCTCGTCGCAGGCCTCGTCGAGGGCCGCTCCGTGTGGCGCACCGACGAGGCGACGGCCGCCGCGCGCCTCGCCGAGCTGCGCGAGCGCGTCGCGGCGGCCGGCGGCGATCCCGAGGCCGTCGTCGTCGCGACCTCGGTGTCCCTCCAGCACGTCCCGCATACCCTCGAGCGCGAGTCGGCCCTGCCCGACGAGCTCCTGGCGACTCTCGCCTTCGCCGACGAGAAGGTCGCCGAGGTCGTCCGCCTCGCGACGGGCGAGGTCGAGCCCGGGAGCGTCGACGGCCCGCGGTCCGTCGCCCGCGACTTCCCGGGTGTCCGCGACCAGGCGGTGCGCGATCGCGCCGCCGCCCTGACGACCGCCGACCTCGAGCGCGGCGACTACGCCCGCCGTGCGGCCGCGCAGCAGGAGGCCCTGGGCCTGCCCGTCCTCCCGACGACCACGATCGGATCGTTCCCGCAGGTCGCCGAGGTGCGACGAGCCCGCGCCGACCACACGGCCGGACGCCTCGACGACGACGGCTACGTCGCGGCGATGCGCGCGGAGATCCGCCGCGTGATCGAGCTGCAGGAGGAGCTGGGCCTCGACGTCCTCGTGCACGGCGAGCCCGAGCGCAACGACATGGTCCAGTATTTCGCCGAGCACCTCGACGGCTTCGCGACCACCGCGCACGGCTGGGTCCAGTCCTACGGCTCGCGCTGCACGCGTCCGTCGATCCTGTTCGGCGACGTGTCACGCCCCGCGCCGATCACCGTGGACTGGGCCGCCTACGCCCAGTCGCTCACCGACAAGCCCGTCAAGGGCATGCTCACGGGGCCGGTGACGATCCTGGCGTGGTCCTTCGTGCGCGACGACCAGGGCCTCGGCGAGACCGCGGACCAGGTGGCCCTCGCCCTGCGCGACGAGGTCGCGGACCTCGAGGCCGCCGGCATCGGCATCGTGCAGGTCGACGAGCCGGCCCTGCGCGAGCTGCTCCCGCTGCGGCACGCGGACCAGGACGCCTACCTCGCGTGGTCGGTCGACGCGTTCCGCCTCGCGACCGCCGGCGCGGCCCCCGCCACCCAGATCCACACCCACCTCTGCTACAGCGAGTTCAACGAGGTCATCGACGCGATCGACGCTCTCGACGCGGACGTGACGAGCATCGAGTCGGCCCGCTCCCGCGGCGAGGTGGTCGCGGCCATCGACCCCGAGCGATTCGCGCGCGGCATCGGCCCCGGTGTGTGGGACATCCACTCGCCCCGGGTGCCCGGCGTCGACGAGATCGCCGAGCTGCTGACCGCGGCCCGCTCCGCCGTGGGCGCCGAGCGGCTGTGGGCCAACCCCGACTGCGGCCTCAAGACCCGTGGCTACGAGGAGACGCGGGCCTCCCTCGCCCATCTCGTCGAGGCGGCGGCCCGGGTGCGGGCCGGCGCTCTGCAGGGCAGCGCCGCCTGACCCTCGCGGTCCCGGCCACCGGGGCGCGGGCGCGGCGCGCTCACGCCCCGGTGCGCATCCAGGCGTTCCCGCGCACCCGGATCCCGAGCGCGACGGCGCGCGCGATCATGAAGACGAGGTTGCACGCCGCCCACAGCGCGGCCAGCCCGAGCGGCCCCACGGGATGCCACCAGGCCACGAGCGCCGCCCCCGGCATCACGGCGGCCGCCGTGATCATGCCGGCGCGCGCGAGATAAGGAGCGTCACCGGCGCCCATCAGCACCCCGTCGAGCACGAACACGTATCCCGCGAGCGGCTGGGCGATCACGAGCACCCACAGCGCCGCCCGCAGGTTCGCCTGCACGGCCGGATCGGGCGTGAACAGGCCCGGGACGACGTAGCTCGCCCCGAGCAGCACGAGCCCGACCACCACGCCGCCGCCCACGCCCCACGTGATGAGGCGGCGCGTCACGGCATGCACGGTGCCGGTGTCGGCGGCACCGAGATAGCGGCCGACGAGAGCCTGCCCGGCGATCGCGAGCGCATCGAGGGCGAGCGCGAGCAGATTGAACACCGTCGACGCGAGCTGGTGGGCGGCGAGCTGCACCTCGCCCAGGCGCGTCGCGATCAGCACGGTCACGATCAGCACGAGGCGCAGGCTCACGGTGCGCACGAACATCGGCACCGACTCGCGGCCCGCCGAGGCGACCGAGCGCAGCTGCGGCGCGAGCCCGACCGCGTGGCGGCGCGCGCTGCGGGCGATCACCGCGAGCAGCACCGCGGCCATGAGCCACTGGCAGATGACGGTCCCGATCGCGGAGCCGGCGATCCCGAGCTGCAGGCCCATGATGAGGATACCGTTGAGGGGGATGTTCAGGACGGCTCCGCCGATCGCCACCATGAGCGGCAGCCGTGCGTTCTGGAGTCCGCGGACCAGGCCGGTAGCCGCCTGCACCGAGAGCATGGCCGGAAGCCCGACGGCGCTGATCCGCAGGTAGACCCCGGCCTGCTCGAGCACGGCGGGCGAGGGACCGAAGAGCGAGAGCACGGGCCGCCCGAACACCGCGAGCACGACGAGGCAGCCGCCACCGATCAGGAGGGCCAGCCAGCACGCGTCGATCCCGCGCGCGATCGCCTCCCTCTGCCGCCCGGCGCCGAACGCCCGGGCCACCGCCGCGGTCGTCGAGTACGCGAGGAAGACCGACAGCCCGACCACGGTGGTCAGCACGGTCGAGGCGAGGCCGAGCCCCGCGAGCGCCGTCGTCGACACGCGCGCGACGAACCCCGAGTCCACCATCACGAACAGCGGCTCGGCCACGAGGGCGCCGAGGGAGGGGATCGCCAGGCGCAGGATGTCGCGGTCGACGACCGCGCGGGGAGAGGAGGTGGCCGGGTTCTTCGAGGTCATGGCGCACGCCACCCTACCCGCGAGCCGTCCCGGGCCCGTGGCGGAGATCGCGCCCGATCCCCTCCCTTCGTCGGGTCCCTCGTCCCAGGCGGCCGTGATCGAATGTGCGCGGAGGCTCCCGCTCCTCCCGCATCCCGCGTCCGCCGTCGGCGGGGGTGCGCGGCGACGGCGTGGATCCCACGCCCATCGCCGTACTGCCGGAAGGCCCCCATGCGCCGCCTCGCGACCGTCAGCCTCGCCAACCGCTCCTTCATCGCCCTCGTGTGCATCGCCGTCGCCGTGATCGGGGCGATCTCGATGACGTCGCTGCGCCAGGAGCTCATCCCCTCGGTGTCGCTGCCGCAGATCCAGATCGTCACGACGTCGCCGGGCTCCACGAGCGAGCAGGTCTCCTCGCGGCTGTCGACGCCGATCGAACAGTCCGTCCGCGGCCTCGAGAACGTCGAGAAGACCTCCTCGACCTCGCAGCCCGGCGTCTCCATGGTCACGGTCGAGCTCACCTACGGCACCGACGTCGCGCGCAGCGCGAACCAGGTCGACGCGGCGCTCGGTCAGATCGAGGACCAGCTCCCCGACGATGCCGACCCCCAGGTGATCTCGGGCGGCTCCGGCGACATCCCCGCAGCTGTCCTCTCGATCTCGTCCGACGACGATCCCGCCGTGCTCGCCGAGCGTCTGCGCAACGACGTCGTCCCCGAGCTCGAACGCGTCGACGGGGTCTCATCGGTCGCCCTCGCGGGCGCACCGACCCAGATCGTGCAGATCACGCCCGACGAGGCGAAGCTCGCCGCCGAGGGGCTCACCGACTCCGACATCACGACCGCGCTCGACAACGACGGGCTCAGCGTGCCCGGCGGCACCGTCACCGACGGCGACCGCAGCCTCGACGTGAGCGTCGGCGACCCGCTCACCTCCCTCGACGACCTCAAGGGCATCGTCGTGATGCCCTCCTCGGGCGGCGACGAGACCGGCGAGGGTCAGGGTGGCGCGCCCGGCACCGGAAGCGCCGTCACCCTCGGCGACATCGCGACGGTCGAGCAGACGCAGCAGGAGGTGACCTCGGTCTCCCGCACGAACGGACGCGAGTCGCTCGTGCTGGTGGTGACCGCGACCGCCGACGGCAACGTCGTGGACGTCTCCCACGACATCGAGGCCACCCTCGACGACACCCTGCCGGGGATCGGCGGCGACGCCGCGAGCGACGTCGTGTTCGACCAGGCCCCGTTCATCCAGAAGTCGATCGTCTCGCTCGCGGAGGAGGGCCTGCTGGGCCTGATCTTCGCGATCGGCGTGATCCTGCTGTTCCTGCGGGCGCTGCGCCCCACGATCGTCACCGCGATCTCGATCCCGCTGTCGCTCCTGATGGCCTTCGTCGGGATGCTCGTGTCGGGCTACACGCTCAACATGCTGACGCTCGCGGCGCTCACCATCTCGATCGGCCGTGTCGTCGACGACTCGATCGTGGTGATCGAGAACATCACCCGGCACCTCACGTACGGCAAGGCACGGCATCGGGCGATCATCGACGCCGTGGGAGAGGTCGCCGGGGCCGTCACCAGCTCGACGCTCGCCACGGTGATCGTGTTCCTGCCCGTCGCGATCGTCTCCGGCATGGCGGGAGAGCTGTTCCGTCCGTTCTCGCTCACGGTCGCGATCGCGATGCTGTCCTCTCTCCTCGTGTCGCTCACCATCGTCCCGGTGCTCGCGTACTGGTTCCTGCGGGTCCCGAGGAACGCGACCGTGCCCGCGGACCCCGACGACGCGGCCGAGGTCGAGCGCGTGCGCGCCGCCGCGGAGGAGCGCGAGGAGCGCACCTGGCTGCACCGCGTGTACGCGCCCGTGCTGCGCTGGACCCAGGCGGGCCTCGGCCACCGGCTGATCACGCTCGGAGCGGCGCTCGCGATCCTGGTGGCCACCGCGTTCATGATCCCGCTGCTCAAGATCAACTTCCTGGGCGACACCGGGCAGAACCTGGCCTCGTACAGCCAGACGCTCCCGGCCGGCACGAGCCTCGAGGACACGTCCGCCGAGGCCGCCGAGGCCGAGAAGGCCCTGCAGGACCTCTCGGGCGTCCAGACCGTGCAGACCACCATCGGCGCCTCGGCGTTCGGACCCACCGGAGGCGGCGGCGCGACCAACGAGATCAGCTACTCGATCACGACCGACGAGGACGCCGACCAGGAGGCCGTGCGCGCGCGCATCCTCTCCACGCTCGAGGACCTCCCCGACGCGGGCGACATCGAGGAACAGGACTCCACGAGCGTGACCGGCAGCAGCTCGGTCGACATCCTCGTCACGGGCCCCACGGCCGAGGCGCGCCAGAAGGCGAACGACGCGATCCTCGCCGAGCTCGACCCGCTTCCCGCGGACGTCGAGAAGGTCGGCTCGGACCTCGAGGCGGACCAGCCCACCGCGGTCGTGACCGTCGACCGCGGCAAGGCCGCCCAGCGCGGGCTCACGGAGAAGGCGGTCGTCGGGCTCGTCGCCCAGCAGCTGTACCCCTCTGCGATCGGGTCGATCGAGCTGGACGACCAGGACCTCGACATCTACCTCGAGCAGGGGGAGACGATCTCGACCCTCGACCAGCTGAGGTCGATGCAGATCGGCGGGATGCCGCTCACCGACGTGGCGACGGTCGGCGAAGCCCAGTCCCGCCCCCAGATCGCCACCCAGGACACCCGGGAGACGGTCACGATCTCGCTCACCCCGACCGGGGACGACGTGGGCGCCGTCAGCTCGGCCGCCCAGACGGCGATCGACAAGGCCGATCTGCCCGAGGGCGTCGAGGCGACCCTGGGCGGGACCGCGTCGGACATCGGCGACACCTTCGGTCAGCTCGGCATCGCGATGCTCGCGGCCGTGCTCCTGACCTACGTGCTCCTGGTGTGGATCTTCAAGTCCCTGATCCAGCCGCTCATCCTGCTCGTCTCGATCCCCTTCGCGGCGACCGGTGCACTGGGGCTGCTGCTCATCACCCGGGTGCCGCTCGGCCTGCCGTCGATGATCGGCCTGCTCATGCTGGTCGGCATCGTCGTCACCAACGCGATCGTGCTGATCGACCTGGTCAACCAGTACCGGCGCCGCGGGGTGCCGCTCGACGAGGCGATCCACCTGGGCGCGTCCAAGCGTCTGCGGCCGATCCTCATGACGGCCGCGGCGACGATCTTCGCGCTGTTGCCGATGGCGTTCGGCATCACGGGCGAGGGCGGGTTCATCTCGCAGCCGCTCGCGGTGGTCGTGATCGGCGGCCTCGTGACCTCGACGCTGCTCACCCTCGTGATCGTGCCCGTGCTCTACCGGATCGCGGAGGGCCCGGGCGAGCGTCGCTGGCTGCGTGAGGCCGCGCCCGGCCCGGATGCGGTCGTCGCCGGCGTGGTCGGCACGGTGGGCCACGCTCCTGCCGCCGAGGGCGACGGCACGTCAGCGGCGGACTCGGACGGAGACCCGTCGGGCGCAGAGGAAGCGCCCCCGCGCCACGGGCGCCATCGAGCCGACGCGGAGTGAGCTCCGGTCGCGTCGGCCGCCCTGTGCGGCCGGCGCGGGCCGGGCCCGGCCCGCGAACCCGGCGCAGCGTCCGCTCAGGCGACACCCATGCGGGCGAAGGCGTTGCGGAAGATCCTGAGCCCCTCCAGGCCCGGCATCTTCTGGATGCGCTGGTCGAGCTTGTCGAGCTCGTCGGGCTTGCCGGCGAACAGATGGCCCATCACGTGGCGCACCTCGCCCTCGTCCATCATCCCGGAGCCGACGGGCCGCCAGACCTTGCCCAGGATCATGCGCACGATCGAGCGTGCCCGCTCGGAGCTCTCGAGGCGGGCGCGGGCCTGCGTCGTGTAGAACGCGACGTGGCGCGTCTCCTGCTGGGCGATGCGCTTGAGCAGCGGGGACAGCACGGGGTGATCCGTCATGGCCGCCATCCGACGGTAGGCCGCGACGGCCGAGAGCTCGTTCGCGGCGCCCCAGGTCATGTGGACCGCCACGAAGTCCTGGCCCACGAGGTTCGAGAGCACGGACTGCTTGAGCGGACCCAGGGCCAGCTGCCAGCCGAGCTTGACGCGCTTGGCCTTGATCTCGTCGTAGTCGACGACGATGTCGTGCTCGCCGAGCACCGCGGCGAGGGCCTCGCCGTGCCAGAACTCCTCGCGGTTCCACATCGTCATGAAGCCCGCCGCCTCGTCCTCGCGATGCGAGGGGGTCACGAGCATCTCCCGGAGGAAACAGGACGTGTGGTACTCGACGTCACACATGTAGCGCAGGGAGCGCAGGGTCTCCGCGTCCAGCGGCTCGGCGCGGAAGCGCGAGAGCTCGAGATCCTCCCAGCGCACGCGGTCGGAGGTCTCGGCGAACTTCTCCATGTCAAAGGCCACGGGCGTGATTCTTCCGGGTATCGGTGTCGGCGGACAGAAGCTGATCGCGACGTGAGCGGAGGGAGAGGCTCAGCAGGCGATGGAGCACCCCGGGGACGGCCCACTCGCGGGACTCGGGGCCGGAGGCGGGGGCTCCGCGCCGGAGCAGTCCGGGCGGGGCGGAGGGATCGAGCGGCGCGAGGAGCGTCCGCCCCAGAGCCCCGAGCAGCGACGACGTCACCACTTCGCGGGGATCCCCGGCGGGCGCCTCGGCGAGCAGATCCCGGATCGTCGCATCGGCCTCGAGCAGCTCGCACCGCGCATCGACCGTGTCGAAGATGCTGGCCATCGCGCGGATCTCATCGGCGTCGGCGACACCGACCACCCGCAGCGGGCGCCAGGTCCCGCCCAGATGCACCCGCGCGGCGGCAGCCTCCGCACCGGATCGCCGGATCCGTGCACTCGCCTCGAGACGGAAGAAGCGGATGATCTCCTCACGCCGCTCGACGATCTCCTCGACCCCGCGACGGGCCTCGCCCTGCAGGCGCGGCAGCAGCGCGCGATAGGCGGCGCGGAGGCTCGCCTCCTGCACCGCCAGTCGCGCCATGTGGCCGGCCGTCGCCGTCTCGCCCACGGCCGACGTCCACACCGGGGCCACGATCGGCAGGAGTCGCGACACGTACATGCCCTTGAGGCGGGAGGACAGGGGCCGCCGCGTGGGCTCGGGCAGGGGGTCGCCGTCGGCCACGAGCACATCCCGCACCGCCCGCGCGAACCAGTAGCGCTCATAGGCCCACGTGGCGAGGAACGCGGTCACGCGCGCCTCGTTCGCGGTCCACGAGGAGAGGACGGCGCGCATCTCGGACAGGCCCGCTGAGTCCAGGCGCCACAGGAAGGAGAGGTCGGCGCGCAGGCGCTCGTCGAGAGGCTCGAGGGCAGCCGGGTCGATCCTGATGCGGCCCCGTGCCTGCCGCGTGTAGGCGGCGACGTCGAACGCGGTGAGCAGGACCTGCGGATCGGCCGGGTCGGAGTGCACGCGGCCGTCGACGTATCCGGGGGGATGCTCGACCACCGGGGAGGCGGCGCGCGTGCGAGGGGAGGGGGAGCGCCCTGCGGACAGGTGATCCGGGCCGAGGATCAGGCTGGGGTCGGGCATGGCCGCAATCATAGCGAACAAGTGTTCTGTTTGATGCCGCGCTCGGCCTGTGACCTCGGGTGTGACCGGTCACGATGCCGTGAGAGAAGGCCTGGATCCAGCCCCGGGTGCGCCGCCCCGGGGCGGGCCGAGCGAGTCCGGAGATGGCCGTCGGGCAGGGGAGTGGAAGCCCGCCTCCTTGATAGATTCCAGACATGACCGCTCCCGGCGCCGACTCCGCTTCCGAGCAGAGCCCCGCCGCCCTCGGCAGCGCCTCGGAGGAGCCGCTGACCTGGGACGATCTGCGCGTGGCGCTTCGACCGCCGGGACTTCCCCTGCCGTTCCCAGCCACGGTCCTCGAGGCCGCGCACCGGGTCCATGACCTGTCCGATCTCGGGCGTCTGGGGGAGGCCCGGATGATCGCGGAGTCCTTCGCGACCGAGCCCGCGCCGCTCCCGGAGCGGGTCGAGCTGCTGGTCGCGCACGCCCGCGCCCTGCACGCGGGCGGGCAGGATCGTGACGCCGCGGACGTCCTGCGCGAGATGGTCGGGCTGATCGACGGCTCCGGGCACCGCGAGCACGCACGGGCGGCCGTGGTCGCTCTCGGCCTCGCGGATCCGGCGGCGGACGCGGTGTCGGACTCCGCGGCGCGGCGCGGCCGACGACGGGCGGACCCGCTTGCGGTGGTCGACGAGGCCGAGGTCGACGAGGCCGTCCTCGTCGTCGTGCGGGGCCTCACGGATCGGGCGCCCACGGCCGCTGAGGCGCTCGTGCTCGGCGAGGAAGGCCTCGAGCACGAGGAGGGACGCTTCCTGTCCGCGCTGTCGGCCTATCCGGAGGTCCGGCACGCGATCCTCGGCGATCCCGAGCCGCTGCTGCGTCTGCGCTACGCCCAGGTGCTGCGCCTGCAGGATCGTGCCGAGGAGGCGGCGTTCCAGGCCCAGGACGTGCTCGGGCATCTCGCGCGCCGCGCAGCGGACGACGACGTCGAGCGCAGCGCGACGACGGCGCGCGCCATCCTCGCCTGGGCGCTGCGGGCGAGCGATCCGCTCGCGGCCGCGCGCCATGCCGCCGACGCCCTGCGTGACCTGCATCGGGTGGATGATCCCCGGTTGCGGGTCGAGGTCATCTGCGAGCTGGTCCAGGACCTCGTCGCGAGCGGTCGGCCCGCACAGGCCGACTATGCCGGGAGCCGTCTCGACTCGCTCCTGCGCACCCTGCCGACGCAGACCGAGCGGGTCGCGCCCCTGCTCGTGGTCGCCGCCGCCCGCGTCGCCGTCGGCCGGCCCGACGATGCCGAACGCCCTCTCGTGGACGCCCGGCGGCTGGCCCGCGCCGACCGCGATCACCATGCCCTGCTGCGGGTGCACCGCCTGGCGGCCGAGGTGCACCGCCGCGGTGGGCGGCTGCGGGAGGCGGTGGACGCCCTCGGGCGGGCGGCCTCCGACGCGCAGTACCTCGGCGACGACCTGGGGGCGACGCGCGCCGAGCGCGGCCGCCACCTGCGGTCGGAGCTCGAGGCCCGCGGCCTCGCCCTGCGTCTGGCGCTCGACGCCTCGCTGCCCGACATCGCGGACGCGGAGGCCTGCGGCATCCTGACCCGGATCCGTCGCACCCGTGGATGGCCCGTCGTCCCGGAGGCGGTTCTCTGGGAGCACACCGTCGATGCGCACGTGGGTCGCATGATCGCCGCTGCCACGTCGGGTGCAGGGGACGCCGCGGTGTATGCCGCGCGACGTGCCGAGGTCGTGGCCGCGATCGCCGCGGCGCCGGAGGGTCAGGCGGAGCGGGCTCGCTACTGGGGCGTGTATCTGGAGGACCGGGACGCGGCGATGCTCGAACGCCTGGGCAAGCGCGGAGCCGCGCTCGCCGCGTCCCGCCGCGCCCTCGAAGGGTGGCGGGAGCTCGGCGAGGCGGACCACGAGCACCGGCTGAGCACCGACGTGGAGCGCCTCGAGGGACTCGCCGAGGAGTGAGGCCGACCCCGGAGCCGGGAGCCCCGCCCACTGAGGTGGCCCGAGACGTCTGGAAGACTGGGGATCATCGCACCGGCGGCAGGAGGGCATCATGAGCATCGACGTGCACGAGGACTCCGGCGGTTCCCGCTACGTGGCACTCGAGGACGGTCGCGAGGTCGGTCTGCTGACGTTCGCGCGACGCCGCGACGTGTTCGAGCTGATCCACACCGTCACCGACCCCGACGAACGCGGGCACGGCGTGGCCTCCGCTCTGGTGGGCCGCGCCTTCGACGATGCGCGCGAGCGCGGCGAGCGGGTGCGGATCATCTGCCCGTTCGTCGAGAGCTGGCTGCAGCGCCATCCGGAGCAGGCCGACATCGTCACGTACGACTGAGACAGGGGCGGTCGACCGCGGGAATCGTGGCGGGGTGCCACGGGGCCGTGAAAGACGGTGGCTCCATGGCGGGCCGGCCGGAGCTGTGGGTGGAGCGCTGTTCGGCCACCCGGCGTACGGTGGCGACATGAACGGAATCGACATTCTGAAGGACGCCGCCGGCCGACCGAACGAGGCCGCGGAGGCGCTGCGGGACTCGCTGACGGCCGAGGTGCTCAACGCGCACGTCGGTGGGCACGCCAACTCCGTGGCGTGGCTGCTGTGGCACGTCGGACGCGAGATCGACGCCCAGGTGGCGGACCTGAGCGGCCAGGAGCAGGTGTGGACCGCCCAGGGCTTCGAGGAGAAGCTGGGCCTGGACGGCATCGGCTCGGCCATGGGCTACGGCATGAGCGAGGACGAGGCCCGGGGCGTGACGGTCGACGAGCCGGGTCCGCTGCTCGACTACGTCGCCGAGGCCACCGAGGCTCTCCAGGACTACCTGGGCGGTCTGAGCGACGACGACCTCGGCGAGGTCATCGACGAGAACTGGGATCCGCCGGTCACGCGCGGGGTGCGCCTGATGAGCGTGATCATCGACGCCACCGAGCACGTCGGCCAGGCGGCCTACGTGGTGGGGGTCCCGGAGAAGGCCTGAGCTCGGCCCGGGATGGAATGGACGCGCGAGAGCCATGGGTGGGTCACAGGATCACATGACTGGCGACGAGCCCAACGGGTCGGCAGGCCACCGGCCGACGCACCGGGCGGATGGCCCGGCGCATGAGCCTCGCACGACCTGGGCCGCTGCGATGTCGGGATCGGGGTCCGCGGCTCAGCAGAGGCCGGCCGGGGAGAGGCGGGTGACGCCTCACCGCGAGCCCGCTCCGGCATCCGCCGCGTCTCACGACAGCCCGGCGATCGAGGTGGAGCACCTCACCGTCGTGCGCGGGAAGACCGTCGTCCTGGACGATCTGAGCTGCTCCATGGTCCCGGGGCGCGTGACCGGCCTGCTCGGCCCCTCCGGCGCCGGGAAGACCACGCTCATGCGGGCGATCGTCGGCACCCAGAAGCTCGCGGGCGGGCGCGTCACCGTGCTCGGCCAGAGGGCGGGCAGCGCCTCACTGCGCCGCCGGATCGGCTACGTCACCCAGGCGCCGAGCATCTACCGCGACATCTCCGTGCTCGACAACCTGCGTTACTTCGCCCGTGTCGTCGGCGCGCCCGCGACGCGCCTCCCCGAGGTGATCGCCGCCGTCGGGCTCGAGGGGTACGAGAGGCGGCTGGCAGGAAGCCTCTCCGGCGGCCAGACGTCCCGCGTCTCGCTCGCGTGCGCGCTCGTCGGCTCCCCGGACGTGCTCGTGCTCGATGAGCCCACGGTCGGCCAGGATCCCGTGCTGCGCGAGGAGCTATGGTACCGGCTGCGCGAACGGGCTGCCGGCGGCGCGTGCGTCGTCGTCTCCTCCCACGTCATGGACGAGGCCGAGCGCTGCGACGACATCCTGTTGTTGCGCGACGGTGCGCTCCTCGCCGCCGGCACGCCCCGTGAGATCCGGGACCGTGCCGGCGCCGAGAGCCTTGACGCTGCCTTCCTCGCGCTCATCCGCGAGGAGACGGACAGCATGCGGGAGTCGGACGGATCGCGGCCGGACGAGCGGGGCGCGCGATGACGCCGATGCTCGCGACCGCGATCCGCCTGCTCACGCAGCTCCGCCACGACCACCGCTCCCTGGCCCTGGTGGCGGTGCTGCCCGTCGTGCTGATCTCGATCGCCTATGCCCTGTTCGACGGCGCCGAGCCGCTCGTCGACCGCCTCCAGCTCGACATGATGGGCGTGTTCCCGCTCATCCTCATGTGCCTGCTGACCTCGGTCGCGATGCTGCGCGAGCGCACCTCCGGGACGCTCGAGCGCCTGATGACGACGCCCATCACGCCCTGGGGCCTGATCGGCGCATACGCGCTCGCCTTCGGCCTACTCGCCGCCGCGCAGGTCGCGATCCTGTCGGCATGGTGCTTCTGGGTTCTCGACCTCGACATCGCGGGCCCCGTCCTGGCCGTGCTGCTCGTCGGCGTCGTCAACGCTCTGATGGGGGTCGCCCTCGGGCTGTTCGCCTCCGCGTTCGCACGCACCGAGTTCCAGGCCATCCAGATGTTCCCGGTGCTGGTCATCCCGCAGATCCTGCTGTGCGGACTGTTCGGTCGGCGTGAGGACATGGCGGGCTGGCTCCAGCCGGTCTCCGACGCGATGCCTCTGCGCTACAGCGTCGAGGCGCTCGAGGAGCTCCGCGACCACAGCGACCTGACCGCCACCTACTGGACCGATCTGGGGATCGTGGCGGCGGTCGTGGTGGGCGTGCTCGTGCTGGCCTCCCTCACCCTGCGGCGGCGCTCGGCGTGACGTTCCCGGCACCCGCCCTCTCGAGCCGTCGACGGTCAGGCCCTCTCCCTACACTGATCCGGTGACTTCCACCGACGCCTTCGAGACCGGCCCCGATCGCGGGCTGGAGCGCACGCCCCCGCAGGACCTGGCCGCGGAGCGCGGCGTGCTGGGCGGCATGATGCTGTCCAAGGACGCGATCGCCGACGTCGTCGAGCAGGTGGTCGCCTCCGACTTCTACCGCCCCGCGCACGAGCTCATCTACGAGGCGATCATCGACCTCTACGGTCGCGGCGAGCCCGCCGACCTGGTCACCGTCTCCGATGAGCTCACCAAGCGCGGCGAGCTCCAGCGGGTGGGCGGCGGCGCCTACCTCGCGGACCTCATCGACATGGTCCCCACGGCCGCCAACGCCGGCTACTACGCCGAGATCGTCGCCGAGCGAGCCACCTTGCGCCGCCTTGTCGAGGCGGGCACGCGCATCGTCCAGCTCGGCTACGCGTCCGACGGCGGCGAGGTCGAGGAGGTCATCAACGAGGCCCAGGCCCAGGTGTACGCGGTCACCGAGCGCAACCAGTCGGAGGACTTCGTGCCGCTCGGCGAAGTGATCCTGCCGACCGTCGACGTCATCGAGGCGACGCAGGGCCGCGGCGGCCAGGTCACCGGCATCCCCACCGGTTTCTCGGAGTTCGACGAGCTCACGCAGGGTCTGCATCCGGGACAGATGATCATCTTCGCGGGACGCCCCGCGATGGGCAAGACGACCCTGGGCATGGACGTGCTGCGCTCCGCCGCGATCCACAACAACCAGACGGCCTGCATCTTCTCCCTCGAGATGGACAAGACCGAGATCACCATGCGACTGCTGTCGGCCGAGTCGCAGGTGCCGATGAACCGCATGCGCGACGGCTCGATGGACGACCGCGACTGGCAGGCCCTCGCGCGCGCCATGTCCCGGATCTCCAACGCCCCGCTGTACATGGACGACTCGGCGAACATGTCGCTCATGGAGATCCGCGCCAAGTGCCGGCGGCTCAAGCAGAAGCATGACCTGAAGATCGTCGTGATCGACTATCTGCAGCTCATGAGCTCGGGCAAGCGTGTCGAGTCGCGCCAGCAGGAGGTCTCGGAGTTCTCGCGCGCCCTCAAGCTGCTCGCCAAGGAGCTCGAGGTGCCCGTCATCGCGATCTCGCAGCTCAACCGCGGCAGCGAGCAGCGCACGGACAAGAAACCGATGATGAGCGACCTGCGCGAGTCGGGCTCGATCGAGCAGGACGCCGACCTCATCGTCCTCATCCACCGCGAGGACTACTACGAGAAGGAGTCCACGCGGGCCGGCGAGGCGGACCTCATCGTGGCCAAGCACCGCAACGGCGCCACCAAGACCATCCCCGTCGCCTTCGAGGGCCGCTACTCGCGGTTCAAGGACATGGCCGGCGGAGGCGGCGGCTACGCCGCCTGACCGCCGGGGCACACACCGCGCCGTGCTGTCGGCTTCGGGCGGCCGTCAGATCGGCCCCGTAGCCTACGACTGGCGCAGAGAAGCGGGAACACGAGCAGGCCTGAGAGCCGGGTGCCCAGTCGGTCTCGTTCTTTGTCTGCGGACGAGACGGTCCGCCCCAACGGGCGACTCTCCCCGGTGCCGTGCACGGATGTGACGCAGAGAGCCGCACCCCTCCGATTCTCGAGGGCTGCGGCTCTCTGCGTCACATCGGTGTTGCCGCGTCGCCCATCGTCGGTGTTGCCGCGCGTGTGTGGTGCCGGACGCGGCGGCGCGGCCTGGCTCGGCGGCTCCTGCCCAGGGTGGCTCGGCGCCTGCACAGATCTGTCCGTGAGAGCCGCAACCCTCCGATTCTCGAGGGCTGCGGCTCTCACGTACACCGAAGTGAGGGGCCACTGTCCCCGGCACCCGGCACCCGGCACCCGGCACCCGGCACCCGGCACCACGCACCCGGCTACGTACCCGGTGCTCTGCCTCGGGCCCGGTGACCGGTGCTCTGCCGCGGGCCGCATGCCGAGCTCCCCGCCTCAGGCCATCCACACCGTCTTGAAGTTGCAGAACTCGCGGATGCCCGCGGCCGAGAGCTCACGGCCGTAGCCGGAGCGCTTGATCCCGCCGAACGGCAGCTGCGGCGACGACGCGGTCATCCCGTTGATGAACACGCCGCCCGCCTGCAGCCGATCGGCGAAGAACTCCTGCTCCTCGGGGACCGTCGTCCAGGCCGAGGAGGACAGCCCGAACGGCGTCTGGTTGGCGACCCGCACGGCCTCCTCCCGATCTGCCACCCGGTAGAGCGAGGCGACGGGTCCGAAGCTCTCCTCGCGCACCAGCCGCGCGGAGTCGGGAAGGTCGGCGATCACCGTGACCGGGTAGAACCACCCCGGCCCCTCCGGCGCCTCACCGCCCAGCAGGATCGAGGCCCCCGCCTCGCGCGCGTCGTCGACCAGCTCGACCAGGTCGTCGCGGCCGCTCTCCATCGCGAGCGGACCCACGTCGACGGACTCGTCCATCGGGTCGCCCACCGTGAGGCGGCCCATCGCCGCGACGAACTTCTCAGCGAACTCGTCGTAGACGTCCGCGTGGACGATGAACCGCTTGGCGGCGATGCACGACTGCCCGTTGTTCTGGGTACGGGCGGTCACCGCGGTGGACACGGCCTCGTCGATGTCGGCGCTCGGCATCACGACGTACGGGTCGGAGCCGCCGAGCTCGAGGACCGACTTCTTGATGCGGTGCGCCGCCTGCGCGGCGACCGCCTGACCGGCCGGCTCGGAGCCGGTGAGCGTGACGGCCGCGATCCGCGGATCGTCGATCACGGCCTCGATCTGGTCGGAGCCGACCAGGAGGGCGCGGAAGGAGCCCTCGGGGAAACCTCCGCGCTCGAACAGCTCATCGAGGTACAGAGCGGTCTGCGGCACGTTCGACGCGTGCTTGAGAATCCCCGTGTTGCCCGCCATGAGCGCCGGCGCGGCGAAGCGGATCACCTGCCAGAGCGGGAAGTTCCACGGCATGACCGCGAGGATCGTGCCGAGCGGCTGGTAGCGGGCCTCGGCGCGCGAGGCTCCGACCGCGGACGGGTCCTCGAGGTGCTCGTCGGCCAGGAAGCGCTCGGCGTTGTCCGCGTAGAACCGCAGCGCGGTGGCGCATTTGCCGATCTCCGCACGCGACTGGGCGATCGGCTTGCCCATCTCGGTGGTCACGACGGCGGCGAGGGATTCGGTGTCGGCCTCGAGCACGTCAGCGGTCGCGCGCGCCCATCTGGCGCGTTCGTCGAACGTCGTGCCACGCAGTGTCTGGGCGGCCGCGTGGGCCTGGGCGATGCGGCGCTCGACCTCGGCGCCGTCATGCGGATCGAACGTCTTCTCGGTCTTTCCGGTGGCGGGGTTGATGGTGGCGATGGCCATGGGGTGCCTCCGTTCTCGCGAGGTGCGCGCGACGGGCCGCCGTGCGCACGCGGTGCTCTTGCCCTCCACCCTAGGGCCCCGCGCGATGGCCGTTCTCAGGCGAGCGCGGCACCCGAGTCCGCGGCGGTCACGCGGTCGTGCAGCTCGAGGACGAGGCGCTCGGCCGCGCTCGGCTCGACCCCGTTCCACGCCTCGCGACGACACACGGCCCACGGTCCGCTGCGACGGGAGTACTCCTCGACCCACGCCCGGTAGCGTCTCTCGCGCTCACCCTCGACGGGCCAGCGCAGGGCGGAGGCGGGACCCCGGATCCCGATCCGCCAGGGCTTGGGTGTCAAGCGCGCCCGGTAGGTGCCCTGCGCCGCGCACAGACGCACGTACAGCGGGTCCGAGGCGAGCTCCGAGAGGATCCGCTCGGCGTCCCCGTCCACCGGGGTGACGCCGGTCCCGGTCACGAGCACCCGGAAACCTCCCGCGGTGCGATGGGTGTGCACGCCCCAGCCCGGATGGCGCGCGGCGAAGGCGGCGATGCTCTCCCGGGCGGTCTGCTCCGCGGGGTCGACGGCGGGTGCCTCCGGCGCTCTGGCGAACAAGCCACGCAGCCCGCGGCGGCGCCCGGCAGGAGCCGGCAGGTCGATGTCGGCGATGAGCACGGCGTCGGTGTTCAGGACCTGCGCGCCGTAGCGATTGCGGGTGATCTGGCCCAGGAGGGCGCCGTCCGGCCCGACCAGGTCCTCGAGCACCTCCTCGCGGACCACCTGGGCCGGGTAGTACCAGTCGGAGGGAAGCGGGCTGCCCGCCACGTGACGGGCCAGGGCCTCGAGCCGGCGACGCGCGACCGCGGCGGCGTCCTCGATCGAGCGGAGGGATCCGCCCCATGAGGACAGGGTGAACTCCCGTGGCCGCCCGGCCTCGTCGACGCCGGTCGCGGTACGGTTCTCGTGGGCCCAGAAGCGGGGCATCGGCTGCATGCCGACGATGCTAGGACGCCGAGTCGGCCGGCACACACGAGGACGGAGACCCCGCGCCGGCCCGGACCGGTACGGTCGAGGCATGCCCGCCGCAGGATCCGAGCACCGTCCCGCTCCCACGACCATGCCGCCGCCCGAGCCGACCGAGGGCCACCGGCTGTCGTTCCGCCTGCTCGATGCCGCCGGCTCGGTGCTCGCCGAACGGGACCCGCATCGCCGGTTCTACGCCGCCAGCACGATCAAGCTCTGCGTGCTGCTCGCCGCCCTCCGGGCCGCCGAGCACGGCGAGCTCGACCTCGCCGCGACGGTTCCCGCCAGCCGGACCTTCACCGGCGCCGACGGCGCGCCCTTCACCCTCGAGGGAGACCATCTCGACCCGAGCCATCCGCCCGACGGCACCCCGATCGAGGTGCGCGAGCTGCTCGTGCGCATGATCGACCGGTCGAGCAACGAGGCGACGAACGCCGTGATCGCGCTCGTCGGGCTCGAGGCGATCGCCCGCCTGGTCGGTGATCTGGGGCTCACGGACACCCGGATCGAGCGCGCGATCGGCGATCCGTCCGCGATCGGACGCGGCCTGACCAACGAGACGACCGCCGCCGATCTCGCCACCACGATGCGGGCCATCGTGAGCGGCGACGCCGTGTCGCGCGCCTCGACAGCCCTCGCGCTCGGCGCGCTGCGCGCCCAGCAGATCCGGGTGATCGCGACGGTCGTGCGCGAGGGGATCGTCGTGGGCTCGAAGTCCGGCGAGGTCGACGGCTACCGCCACGACGTCGCCCTCATCGGTGATCCCACGCTGCCGGACGCGCGCGTGCTCGCGGTCATGACCAGCGGGTACGCCCCGCTCGAGGCCGACGAGGAGATCCGGCGGATCGCTCGCGAGCTGCTCGGGGACCTGGCCGCCTGAGCCGGCCTCGGGGACGACCGAGGTGCTCTCTGCGAGAAGACGGCGCCCTGCGGCCGAGCGAGGTCCTGGCGAGGCTCGCCCGTCCCCGGAGCGCCGATTCTCAACAGGCCCGGAACATGCCGGGCCCTCGACCCCGAGGTATGCCCGGGCGTCGGGCCCTGTGCCTCACGGGATCGGCCGCACCGCTCCCGCGTACTCGTCGCGCACGTCGTAGTCGGCGAGCGATTCCTCGGAGACGTCCCGGGAGAAGTTGGGGGAGTGGAGGATCCGACCCTCGCCCACGTACACGGCCACGTGCCGGATCGAGTCGCCGCCCGACGAGCCCGAGAAGAACACGAGGTCGCCGCGTCGCAGATCCTCGCGGTCGATGCGCGGCAGCCCCGACAGACGCAGCTGATCGCCCGCATCCCGCGGGATCGTCACACCGTGGCGGAGGAGGATCGCCCAGGCGAAGCCCGAGCAGTCGAAGCCCCACGGGCTCATGCCCGCCCACAGGTAGCGCAGGCCGAGGAAGCGCTCGCCGGTGGCGATGACGTCGTCCACGGTCCCCACCGGGGCCCGCTCGCCGCTCTCGCGCACCACGACATCGGTCTCCGCGAGCAGGGCCGTGCCCCCGCCGGGCAGCGCGACGCGCGCCGCCTCCGGCTCGCGCCCCGCGACGGGCAGCACGGTGTTCAGGGGCACGAGAGCCGGGACCGGACCGGGCGCTCCCTCGATGTCATGCAGGCGGGCGCGGTCGGCCGTCACGTGCACCGAGGGCGCCGACTCGACCAGGCGGATGAAGCCGGGATCGGTCACGAGCTGCACCGCGGGCACCCAGCCCGGATAGCCGCGTTCGTCCCGCGAGGTTCGCTGTGAGGGCACGACCACGCGGGCCCACCCCTCCCGCAGCTCATCGACGAGCACGGGCGTGCCGAACAGGGCCTGCGTCTCCAGATGGGGGAGCAGCCATCCGCGCTCCTCGTCTCCGGGCATCGCGGCGTTCCAGGCGTCGAGGTCGGTCGGGCGCGTGAGCGCGGCGTCGTCGATGCCGGGGCGGGCGGCCGAGGGGTCGCTCCACAGCGTCGCGACGTCCACGACGACGACGGCCGGGGCGCCCGGCGCGGGGGCGGTGGGAAGAGCGGGAGTGGTCACCGGTGGTCATCTCCTCTGGACGATTCCTGGGGCCGGCGGAGGACGATCACCGTATCGCGCCGCCGCTCAGTCGTCGTCGCGGTAGAAGTCCTCGCCGCTCGTGCGGCCGAGCGTGCCGGCCTCGACGTCCGAGCGCACGAGGTCGCGCGGCACGGCGGGTCTCGTGGTCGCGGACCCTCCGCGGAGCGACCGGGCGGTCGGGGCCGCCCAGGGGCCGGTGGTTATCATCGATGTGTCCCGCGCCATACGGCGCTTCCACCGACGCGAAGGAGGATCCCCATGAATGCGGGTGACAAGATCCAGAACAAGGCCCAGGAGCTCGGCGGCAAGGCCAAGGAGTTCGTCGGCGACAAGACCGACAACGATGACCTCCAGGGCGAGGGCGTCGGCGACCAGGCGTCGGCCGGCACCAAGCAGGCCGGCGAGAACGTCAAGGACGCCGGCAAGAACCTCAAGGACGGCCTGACCGGCGAGTGACCACCGCGACGGTGACCAGGGGTCGCCGTCTCCCACACCGAGCGCCCGTCCCGCATCCTCGCGGGGCGGGCGCCCGTCGGCTCCGGGGTGCTACAACGGAGCGATGAGCGTCGCCCCCGACTCCTTCGCTCCCGACGCCGTCGATCCCGAGCCGGCCCCTCGCCGCCTCCGCGCGGGGACCGTCGGCGGTCTGCTCGCCGTGGTCGCCATCCTCACGGTGGCCGTGAACCTCCGCCCGGGGGCGGCCGCGCCGGGCCCCCTGATCGACCGGATCACCGCCGCCTTCGGCCTCGGGGAGACCGCGGGCGGCGTCGTCAACGCCCTCCCCGGCCTGTGCTTCGGGGTCCTCGGCCTGCTCGCGGT
Source organism: Brachybacterium sp. (assembly GCA_032101665.1). Lineage (GTDB taxonomy): Bacteria > Actinomycetota > Actinomycetes > Actinomycetales > Dermabacteraceae > Brachybacterium. The sequence continues at coordinate 27,308 of DAMDHZ010000006.1, forward strand.
GCCGATCGCGCGGCGGCTCGGGCTCACGGGCGCCCTCGTGCTGGCCTTCGTCGTCACGACCCTCGGGCTGCTGCTGCGGCCCCTCGTCGGCTCGTTCGCGCTGTTCGTGGTGCTGTCGGCGCTCGCCCTCATCGGGCCGGCCACCGGCAACGTCCTCGTGCCCGCCTGGGTCAAGCGCCATGGCGGCCGCCGCGGGGTGCAGCTCATGACCGTCTACACCGTCATGCTCGCGATCGGCGGCGGCGCCGGATCGCTGCTGTCGGTGCCGATGGCAGGATCCGACCCCGACGGCTGGCGGCGCTCGCTCCTGGTGTGGGCGATCCTGGCGGCTGTGCCCGTCGTGGTCTGGTCCGTCGTCTGGCGGCGCACCGGCCACGATTTCCCGCCGCTCTCGCCCGCCGGCCATCTTCACGGCAGCCTGCTGCGTTCGACCACGGCGATCGCGCTCACGGTCACCTTCGGCCTGCAGTCCATGAACGCCTATGTGCAGATGGGCTGGCTGCCCCGGATCCTCACCGATGCGGGCCTCGCGCCGACCTCCGCCGGAGCGCTCACGGCCCTCATCTCGGGTCTCGGCATCATCGGCGGGCTCGCCATGCCGCTCGCCGTCGCCCGCGTGCGGAACCTGGGACCCGTGCTCCTGACGCTCGGTCTCCTGACGGCCGCCGGGTACGTGGGCCTGCTGCTGGCTCCCGCGGCGGCACCGGTGCTGTGGACGGTGCTGCTGGGCATCGGCGGCTGGACCTTCGCGACCGCGATCGCGCTGATCCCCTCCCGCAGCCGCGATCCGCTCGTCACGGCGCGACTGTCGGGCATGGTCCAGCCCGTCGGCTACTTCCTCGCGGCCCTCGGGCCCTTCGCGGTCGGGCTCTTCCACGAGATCCTCGGCGGCTGGTCCGCGATCCTCCTCGCGCTGACCGCCGCGAGTCTCGCGATGGGCGTGATCGGGTGGCGTGCCGCGGGACCGCATCTCGTCGACGACGAGCTGCGGGCCTGAGACCGCCGCGAACGGCCGCCGTCCCGGCCGACGCCGCGCGGAACATGGAAGGATGCGAGCCATGAGCCACGCACCGAGCCCCGGGCCGCGCACGTCGGCCGATCCCCTCGCCCTGCACGGCACCGTCGAGGCGACGCCGCCTCCGTTCGCCCCTTCCGAGATCCGGCGTCGCGACGGCCTCGCGATGCGGGTGATGGGGTCCGTGCCCGTTGCGGCCTTCCATGCGCTCGTGACCCGCACCCAGCGGCCCACCAAGCCCTCGCGGCGGCTCGTCCCGGCCGCGCTCGTCTCGCGCGAGCGGATCGGCGGGGTCGGTGAGACCGCGCCGGGCGTCCCGGTCACCTGGATCGACCGTCCCCGTTCGCGGACCGCCGCCGTGGTCCACCTCCACGGCGGCGCCCACGTGACCGGCGAGCAGCCGGAGCACTGGCGCTGGCTCGAAGAGCTGCGCCGCCGCTCGGGGGCGGCCGCAGCGATGATCCACTACCGGATGCCTCCCGCGTCGCCGTTCCCGGCGGCCCTCGACGACGTGCTCGCCGTGATCCGGGCCCTGCGCGAGCGCGCCGACCTGCGCGACGGCGGCTGGGTGCTCAGCGGCGACAGCTCGGGCGGCGGCCTCGCGCTCGCCGTCCTCGCCGCGCTCCGGGAGGAGGGGATCGCGCTGCCCGCGGGCGTGATCCTCCTGTCCCCGTGGACCGACCTGACCCTCGCGGATCCGCTCGTGGCCGCTCGGGAGGGCCGCGACCGGGTGCTCTCGGCCCCGACGCTCGCCCGCTGTGCGCGCGAGTATGCAGGCGGGTATGCGCTGGACGACCCGCGGGTGAGCCCGCGCTTCGGATCGGTCGAGGCGCTGCCACCCGTCCTGCTGTTCGCGGGGTCCGAGGAGATGCTGCTGGGAGACGCGCGGGCGCTCGCCGGGGATCTGCGCACGGCCGGGATACCGGTCGCGTTCACCGAGCAGCCGGGTGGTCAGCACGCCTATGCCGTGATGACCGACGGGCCCGCGGCCCAGTGGGCGATGCGCCGCCAGATCGCGTTCGTGCGCGAGGCGTGCGGCGTGCGGGGCTGACGGCGCGCACCGCGGCACGCCGATCCGCTCACCCGTGCGCGGGGCGGCGAGCTAGTCGCAGACGACCGCGGTCGTGACGTCCCCGCGCAGCTCGTCCGAGTCCTCGTCGGCGAGGGCCTCGGGGCTCACGTCGGGGTTCGCGATCACCGAGTCCATGACCGCCTTCTGCGCGGCCTGGGCGTCCTCGGCGGTGCCGATGGCCGGGACGATCGTGCCATCGCCCTGATCGGTCTGGCAGATGTCCTGCCCGTTGAGGGTGACGCGGATCGTCGCTGTCGACGGGGTGTCCGAGCCCGCGGCCGCGGGCGTCGCGACGACGCCGACCCGCACGGCGAAGGCTCCCGTGTCGCCCGTCCGGGTGTCGATCACGGAGTACGCGACGGTGCCGCCGAGCGTGAGCGCGTGCCTGTCGTCGATCTGGGCCAGACGCCAGGTCAGGGCGCCGCGCGGGGTTCCGATCACACGGTAGGGCTCGGCGAACTCGATCGCGTAGAAGCGGCGGTTGTCGGTCGACCACTGCTCGGTGAGCTTGTCCTTCCACACCGTGGGCGCCGCGTCGACGATCGCCTTCTCGTCGTCGGCATCCTCGGTCTCCCGCAGGGCGTCGGGGTCGAACATCGAGACGGAGAGGTAGTCGGCGAGCGCGCTGCGGGTCGCCTCGATCGCCGCCGAGTCGATGCCGTCGGCGTCCCAGGCGGCCGTGTCCACGGCCGAGGAGTCGATGTCGAGGGCGAGCAGCGTGGCCGAGTCCGTGACCGTCCAGACGGAGCGGTCCGTCTCGGCGAGGACGTCGCGCGGGGCGTCGGCCGCGGGAGCAGCGGCGGAGGACGACGGATCGGTCGTCGACCCGGACGGCTCACAGCCCGGCAGCGCGGCGGCCACGACGAGTGCGACGGCCGCCGGCCAGGCCGCGCGGCGGCGGGACGGGACGGTGCGACGGCCGACGGCGAGCACGGCGCTCACCGGGTCCAGACCACGGCGGGATCGGTGCGACCCGTCTCGTCGTCCATCGCATGGGACACCTCGGCGGCGTCCCGGTGACGCCGCTCGATGATGCGCGCCGTGGCATCGAGGTCGGGACGCGGCTCGGACTCGGGAACCGCGACCGCCCACACCGCGGCGATCACGGTGACGAGCACGACCACCCCGGCGAAGATCGCGACGAGCGCGGCGTCGGAGAGGGGCAGCTGCCACAGCGCGTCGTCCATCGGTGCCTCCTCCGTCGCCGGGTCGGCGGGCGTCGCGGGCAGTGTACCCGGTGGGCGCTCGTACCATGCGTCCGGTGCGGGGGAGCCGTGTGCTGTGCACGGGCGACGGCGGGGCGCAGGGCGTCGATATGCTGGGGCCCTTATGGCCGACGTCATCGTGGGGCGCTTCGCGCTCATCGACCTGATCGCCAAGGGCGGTTCCGGGTCCGTGTGGCGTGCCTGGGATGCGAAGGCCCAGCGGCTGTGCGCGGCCAAGGTGCTGCGCCAGCGCGATTCGGCGGATCTCATGCGGTTCGTGCGGGAGAAGGGCGTCGCCTTCGACCACCCGCATCTGCTCGCTCCCTACGGGTGGGGCGCGGAGGACGAGCACGTGGTCATCGCGATGCCGCTCGTCTCCGGCGGGACGCTCGAGTCGATCGTGCGGTCCCACGGCCCCGTGGCCGAGCCGGCCGCCGTGGTGATCCTCGACCAGCTGCTCGACGGGCTCTCGCTCGTGCACGCCCAGGGCTGGATCCACCGGGACGTCAAACCCGCCAACCTCATGTTCGAGGCCACGGGGCGGCAGCGTCCGCACACCCGTCTCGCGGACTTCGGCATCGCGGTCCACGAGACCGACGTGCGCTTCACGCACGTCGGCATGATCAACGGGACCCCCGGGTACATGGCGCCCGAGCTCTTCGACCTGGCCGAGCCCGAGCCCTCGCACGACATCTACGCGGCGGGCGTGGTCGCGCTCATGGCCCTGAACGGTCCGCTCACGCTGCACGACGGACCCTTCCGCCCCGAGGAGCTCGACGAGTATCTGCGCGGCGTCTCGCCGAAGCTTGCCGCCGTGCTGCGGCGCATGGTCGCTCCCCGGTCCGCGGACCGCTACCACGACGCGGCCACGGTGCGTGCCGCCCTCCCGCGCGTCCCGGACTCCTTCCCCCTCACGTTCGCCGACGGCTCGGTGTTCCGCGCCGATGACACGCTCGTGCCGCTGCCCCCGGACGCACCGGGTGCGGTGCGCTCGCCCACGATGCCCGCCCCGGGCGCACCGGGGCCCGCCGAGGCCGCCCGCCGCGGCGAGCTCCCGAGCGGAGCCGGGAGCCCCGCCCGCTCCGCCCCGCTCGCCGGGGGCAGGGCACCGGTCGCCGGACAGCCACCTTGTGCCGTGCCCTCCGTCGCGTCCGCAGGGCAGCCCCCGCGGTCCGCGCAGCCCGCCCCTGCGGTGCAGGCGCCGCGTGGCGCGCACGCCGGCTTCGCCGCCCAGCCGGGACGCTCCGGGCAGCCCGTCTCACGCTCGGGGCCATCCGTCTCCGCTGCTCCGGCTCCCGCCGCCGTGATGCCGCGCAGCGCTCCTTCGCCGGGTGGCTTCCCGTCGCCCAGCCCCCAGACCGGCCCGCGGCCCACGGGCGGCTCGGTGAGCGGGTCCGTGCGCGGTGGCGTCGGCCGTGCGATCGGCGGCGTGCTGCCGCGCGGTTCGAGCCGGCGCACGATCGCAGCCGCGGCGGCCGGTCTCGTCGTGGCCGTCCTGGCCGGCATCGCGCTCGCGGTGATCCTGCTGCTCATCTTCTCCGACAGGGGCACGCCCCCGGCGGAGCCGACCCCGAGCGCGACGGGGAGCACCGGCCCGGCGATCGCGCAGGTCACTCCGGGGCAGGCGTGCACCGAGGCGGAGCTCGGCGTGGTCGCCACCCTCCCGGACGGCAGCTACATCTCGTGCACGCGCCAGGACGACGGGAGCTACGCCTACGCGCAATAGGACTTTCCGTCGTGTTCGCGCTGCTCGCGGGCGTTTTCCGACTCAGCGGTGGCGGGCTGTCGACCCTGTCCTACGCCCCTCGATCCAAGGCTCTCCGCGGCTGGGGCATGTCATCCGGCTCGGAACGGCCGGACACTCCAAGGTCTCGGTCGAGTTGCCCGAGGCCAGTCCGAGATGAGGGTGGTCGCTGACGATCCGGACAGCGACGTCATGGGAGTCGGCCGCCACGATGGCGTAGCCCACCGTGGCATCGGTGACGTCATCGGCCCCCTCCGCTGCCACCCGCTTTCTTCGAGAACACGGGTGAGCCAGGATCGACAAAGGATCGGTCGTCCTTCGGCGCCCATGCCGCCCACGCGCTCATGAATGCCGTGCTCTGCTCCTCATCGAACAGTGCCTTGTCAGCATCGCCGGCCGCACCATCGAGTATCGAGAGGAACTCTCCCGTGCTCCGACCATGGCCAAGAAGATCCGATGCGTCTCCACCGGCCCTCGGCCTCAGCGCATCTGGGCCCAGCGCGCGGCGTACCGGGAGACGGTCGACAGCCACGTGTCGCGAGGGTTCGTGTCCTGCACGGGACGCTGGTGATGTGCTGTGGCGATATCGCCACAGCACATCACCAGCGTCCCTTCCGCGACCATGGATCCGAGATCACCGGTGCACACCGCACGTGGGCGAGGGGAGCCCCCGCTGTCGGGCCGCCGATCGCGCGGTCCGGTCCTCAGGCCCTGTCCTCAGGCCTCGCGCAGGCGGAGCACGTCGATCGACTGCACGAGGGCATCGCGCCGCGGATCGAGCAGGACGTCCACGCGTACGCCCGGTGCGCCCTCGCGTCGCGCCGGGATCTCCCAGCGCAGCTGGGCCGGGGTCAGCACGCGCGCGTCCTCCGGGCGCAGCTCCTGCAGGACCGACACCTCGAGACCGGCGCCCGCAAGAGCGGCATCGCGGCGGCGGAGACGCTCGGCGCGCGAGCTGTCGAGATCCATGTTGTCGGCGAACCATGCATCGGCGACCGCGTCATCGGCCGTCGCGAGCCAGCGCATGGCGGCCTCCGCGGCGGCGAGCGCGCGCGGGGCGGCGAGAGGGGCGCGCGACGTCAGGAGCTCGGTCTCGTCGCGCAGGATCCGCAGCACCTGCTGC
>DAMDHZ010000006.1:33476-42711 GCA_032101665.1 Brachybacterium sp.
CACCACCCCGACCCCGCTGTCGCGATGCCAGCACATGGACGAGCCGTAGCCCGGGTAGCCGCCCGAATGGGACACGACCTCCCCGAGATCGGCGAAGCGCTCGATGACGAGCCCGTAGCCGTAGCCGCGCACACGGTCGAAACCGGGGGAGATGCCGTCCGGTCCGGCGGGCAGGGGCGCGGTGGGCTGGACCCGGTGGATCTGCTGCATCTCGCGGCGGCTCGCCGTACCGAGCAGCAGCTGGCTGCGCTCGGCGGCGTCCGGGGCATCGGCGGCGGCGAGGAAACGCACCCAGCGGGCGATGTCGGAGGTCGTCGAGAACAGTCCGGCCATCGCGCCGTACACCCCGGGGCGGTCGAAGGGGACGGGCTCGAAGCGGGTGCGGTCCTCGCGGTCACCGATCCGGTGCCCGACCGCGACCCGGGAGGAGTCGACGTCCTCGAGCGCGAATCCGGTGTCCGCCATACCCAGGGGAGCGAGGAACTCGCGCGCGATGTACCGCGCGTACGGGACTCCCGAGACCTCGTCGATCACTCGCCCCAGGAGGGCGAAAGAGGTGTTGGAGTACTCGAAGCCCGTCCCGGGAACGCTCACGTGCCCGAGCCCGGCACGCAGGACGGCCGCGAACTCCTCGCGGGTCATCGCCTCCTGCCGGTCGCCCCAGGGGTTGTCGGTGACGAGGCCCGCGCTCATCGTGAGCAGCAGGCGCAGGGTGAGCACGGGTGAGTCGGCCGTCGGTCCGGAGAGCCCCTCCGCCTCGGGGAGGTGATCGGCCACCGGATCGTCCAGGCGCAGCCGGCCGTCATCGCGCAGGCGCAGGATCGAGGCCGCGGTGAACGACTTGGTCATCGAGGCGATCCGCGAGATGGAGCCGGGCGACATGGGGGCGGACCCGGGTGCCGGCACGCCGTCACGCAGCTCGGCGTCACCGGCGCTCCCGTCGGCGAGCACCGCCTGCGGATCGTCGTGGCCGCCCACGACGGCCCACGTGATCCCCGCGGTCCGGTTCTCGGCGACCGCCGTGGAGAAGAGCTCCTCGATCCTCGTGCGCGTCGGCTCGGGAAGCCTCGTCCGGACGGCGGTCGAGCGGTCGAGGGCGGTGTCGGACGAGGTCATGGCCTCCACTGTAGGGCCGCGGGCAGCGGGCATCGAGCCGGCCCGATGCGGTGGACCACACCGAGGTCTCAGCCGTCGGTGGGCGGGGCCTCCCCGCGCTGAGCGGTGCTCGGCTCCGCCGCCCCGTAGAAGCGGGCGAGCACACGGGCCACGTCCGGCCCCAGGGCCTCGACGAGCAGGGTCGCGTCTCCGCGCGTCGGATCGAAGCGGGGTGCGGCAGGATCGTCGGAGTCGTCCCCCTCGAGGTCCTCCTGGCCGTCACCCGAATCCACGGCGGGAGCCGAGGCGCTCTCCGATGCCGCCTGACGGGCGGAGACGGCCGGTGGCGCGATGTCCTCGAGGCTCAGCCCGCGCAGGGTCAGCAGGTGGATCGGCCGCACGTCCACGGCCTCGACGAGCACGTAGCCGAGCGCCGCGACGTGGGCGCACGGCCCCGGCCAGTCCTGGCACGAGCAGTCATGGGAGTACTCGGAGGCTCCGTGCGGCAGCAACGAGATCTCGTGCCGGCTCAGCTCGACCTCGAAGTCCGGCGGGTACTCCCCGGCGACCAGCTGGGCGGGAAGCTCGGGGTGGGCGTGGGCGAGGTCGAGGAGCACGGCGCGATCCCCGGCCGGGAGCGGCGAGAACTCCAGGCGCGCGATGACGGCCTGCCCCGTCGTCTCGTCCCGCACCTCGGCGCGGGCGAGGCCCGGGGAGATGTCGAACCAGTCGACGAGACCCGCCCGGGCGATGCGCTTGCCGGCGTTGGCCGTGCGCGGGCGCAGCTCGTCACCGAGACTCGAGCGCAACATGCCGGCGGCCCACGAGGTGCCGATCGGGCCGCGACGCGACCGCAGGGTGATGCTCATGCGGCACCTCTCTCATGGGTGGGCCCCTCGTCGTCGGCATCGGGGCCGCCACCCGCCCCCGACGGTCCGGCCCCCGGACCGTGGCCGGCCGATCCGGCTCCCGACTCCCCGCTCGCCGGGCCGGCCCCCGTCTCGTCGTCCTCCGGTGCGTCGCCCACCTGGTCGGCGTCGAGGGAGAGGAGGGCGGCGAGGTCGGCATCGCCGAGGCTCGCGATCCACCCCTCGCCCGAGGAGACCGCGAGGTTCGCGAGCTGCTTCTTGTCGCTCAGGACGGTGTCGATGCGCTCCTCGACCGTGCCGGCGGCCACGAGCTTGCGGACCTGCACGTCGCGGCGCTGGCCGATGCGGAACGCGCGGTCGGTGGCCTGGTCCTCGACGGCCGGGTTCCACCAGCGATCGAGATGGACGACGTGGTTGGCGGCCGTGAGAGTGAGGCCGGTGCCGCCGGCCCGCAAGGACAGCAGCATCGCGCCGGGCGTGTCCGTGCGCGCCTGGAAGTCGGCGACCATCGCGTCCCGGTCGAGCTTGGAGACCCCGCCGTGCAGGAAGGGGATGTCGATCCCGAACTTCTCGCCCCAGTAGGGCACGAGCATGCGGCCGAAGGTCGTGAACTGGGTGAACAGGAGCACCTTCTCGCCCTCGGCGAAGGCGGCCTCGAGCAGGTCGTCGACGAGCTCGAGCTTGCCGGAGCGGTGCGCGTCGCCGCGCAGGATCGACGAGCCGTCGCCGAGGTAGTGGGCGGGGTGGTTGCAGACCTGCTTGAGCTTGGTGAGCGTCGACGCGACGAGCGCGCGTCGCTGGTTCTCATCGGCGCCGCCGAGCTGTCCGAGCATCTCGTCCACGAGGGCCTCGTACAACCCGGCCTGCTCGGGCGTGAGGTTCACGCGCTGGGTGATCTCGGTCTTGGCGGGCAGGTCGGCGATGATCGAGCGGTCGGTCTTGACGCGACGCAGCACGAAGGGGCTCGTCAGGCGCGCGAGCCGGGACACGGCGGCGGGATCCCCCTCGGACTCGATGGGCCGGGCGATCCGCTCCTCGAACCCGTCGAGCGGTCCGAGCAGCCCGGGATTGACGACCTCCATGAGCGCGTGCAGATCGGCCAGGCGGTTCTCGACGGGGGTCCCGGTCAGGGCGAGCCGCCGTCCCTCGGGCAGGGCGCGAGCCGCACGGGAGACCGCCGTCTGCGGGTTCTTGACGTGCTGGGCCTCGTCGAGGACCACCCGACCCCAGCGGACGCTCTGCAGGAGGGGGAGGTCGCGCGTGAGCAGCGAGTACGTGGTGAGCACGAGGTCGACGTCGGCGACGCCCTCGACGAACGCGGCGTCGCGCACCCGGTCCCCGCCGTGATGGACGTGGACAGCCAGCTCGGGCGCGAAGGTGCGGGCCTCCCGCTGCCACGAGCCCACGACGGACATGGGGCACACGAGCAGCGTCGGCCCGACGCGCTCACCCGCCGCGAGCTCGCGTTCGCGGCACAGCAGTGCGAGCACCTGCATGGTCTTGCCCAGTCCCATGTCGTCCGCGAGGATCCCGCCCAGCCCGTGGGAGTCGAGGAACCACATCCAGTCCAGCCCGCGCTGCTGATAGGGCCGCAGCTGGGCCCGCAGGGTCGCGGGAGCGGGCAGCGCGGGCTGGGCCTCATGGGCGTCGAGCAGGCGGCCCATTTCGCCGCTCACCGTGAGCTCGCCGACGTCGGCGCCCTCCGCGTCCGAGGATGCGAGCAGTCCGAACCAGTCCCGCAGCGTGAGATCGCCCTCGACGGCCCCCGGCCCCACGGGATTGCGCGGGTCATGGACGGCGAAGGCCTCCTGGTCCCGACGGGAGGGCCGGACCGCGGGCGAGGGGACGGGGACGCTGCTCCGCCCGGGCCCGGGCTCGCCGAGAAGTCCCGAGCCGGTGCCGGCGGCGTCCGTCGGGTCCCGGTGACGCACGCGGGCCGCCGCGAAGGCGTCGAGGAAGCGCTCGGCGGCCCGCAGGGTCGACGAGTCCAGATGCACCCACTGCCCCCGCAGCCGCACGAGCTCCGACTGCGCCTCGCGGATCTCCTGCATCTCCTCGTCGGTGAGCTCGACGTCGCCGATCGCGACGCTCCACCGGAACGACGCCAGGGCGTGCAGGCCGAGGCCCTTCCCCTTCTTCTTCTCGGTCGGGTCGGTGACCTGGGCGCGGACGCTCGCCCGCGCCTTCGTCCACTCTCGTGGCAGCATCACGGTGACCCCGGCGGCCTCGAGCAGGTCGGCGTCATGGGCGAGGAAGGCCGAGGCCTCGGCCGTCGTGAGCAGCCAGTCCACGCCCGTGTCGTCCCACGCGGCACTGCGCACGGTGGGGGCGATGCGCACGACCTGTCCGGCGGACTCGATCGCCCCGGCCCCGGTGAGGTCGCCGACGGCGCGCAGGTCGGCCACGGGATGCACGGTGCCGTCCTTCTCGCGCAGGCACGTCTGGAGCGGCCACGCGGTGCCGAGCGGCGGCTCGTGCAGACGCACCACGAGGCCCAGGTCCGTCGAGGACAGCTGCACGGTCTCCCGCGCCGAGCCTGCGAAGGCCCGCAGTGCCTCGGTCAGGCGCCGCGAGGCGGGCACATCGGCGTCGACCGTCACCTCGTCGTCGGCGAGCGCGGCCAGCAGACGACGTGGGTCGGCGTGCTCCTCGTCGCCGAGCAGCGCGCCCAGGACCGGACGGGCGCGCGCGTCGACGAGCGCGGCGAGCAGCGGCGAGTCATAGAACGTGCCGTCGGCGGTGACGGGGGCCCAGCGGGCATGGACCGTGTCGTAGCGCTCCGTGAGCACGGGCAGCACGTGACGGGCCGCGACCAGCGTCCGGGCGGCATCATCGGCCACGAGTGCCGCGAGCAGATCGGGCATCGCGATCAGGTCCTCCGCGAGGCGCAGGGAGCTGTCGGCCTCGACGAGCGGCTGCACGCGGTCGGGGAGCGGAGCCGTCGAGGGGCCGTCGTCGGCGGTCAGCATCTCGCGCATCGACTCGACCAGCTCGATCAGGCGGGCGGGGGCGAGGGCGCGGACCGGGACCCGGCGGGAGGTGCCGCCGAGCCGCGCCCGATGGCGCAGGGGGCCGGCGAGCGGTCGCAGCGCGTGCGCGATCGGCAGGGGTGCGTCGTCGATCATCGGGGCGAGGTCCTCGAGGGCGCGCGAACGACCCGGTCCGGTCTGCTCGCGTGCCCACAGCGCCGGGCCGAGATCGTCGTCGACGATCAGGTGGAGGCGGTGGACGGGCATGGCTCCAGGGTAGGGCGGAGGCGTGACAGACGAATGCGGCGCGATGGCGGCGGTGGATACCGTGGGGCGATGCGCTCCTTCATCGTCACCGACCCGTCCTCGGCCGAGGCCCCCAACGAGGATGCAGCCCGGTTCGACGCCCGGGTGGCCGTCCTCGCGGACGGCTCGGGAGTGCCGCCGCGGTACCGGGCCGGCTGCCATCACACGGTGGCCTGGTACTCCCATGCGCTCGTGGACGCCCTCGTCGAGGAGCTGGCCGACGAGACCGTCTCGATGCGCGCGGCGCTCGGCGCGGCGATCAGGCGGGTTCGGCGCCTGCACGAGGACGAGTGCGACCTCGAGGCCGGCAGCCCCTCGGCCACGGTGGTCGCGGCGCGAGCCCGTGGTGAGGTGCTCGAGCATCTGATCCTGTGCGACTCGTCTCTCCTGCTGATCGGGACCGACGGCGAGGTCACGCGCGTGACGGACACGCGGATCGAGGACGTCGTGCGTCGCGAGCGCGTCCCCGACGCCATCGAGGCGCTGCGCAACGGGGAGGGCGGGTTCTGGGTCGCACGGCACGAGGAGCGCGCGGCGGAGGAGGCGCTCGTGGGCTCCCTCCCGCTCGCCGAGGTCGAGACGGCCGTGATCGTCTCCGACGGCGTGACCAGGGCGATCGACCTGCTGGGCCTCGGCGACGCGGCCGCGGTGGCGCGTCGTTGCCGGGACGCCGGCGATGCGGCGGAGCTCATCGGCGAGGTGCGTCGCGAGGAGACCCGACGAGCCGCCGCGGGCACCCTTCCCGAGCGCAAGACGCACGACGACGCGACCGTCCTGGTCTGGTCCCCCGAGCGCCCCGGACGACCGGATCACGGGGATACCTTGGGGAGATCTTGACCACCAGGAGAAGGCGGCCGTTTACAGGCGTGGAAATTTCGCCCTAGACTTGTGACCGTAGCGCGGGCAGCTCGCACCTTCCCGCTGGCGCTGCTCCTGAGAATTGGATATGAGCGCCGCTTCTCTCGACCCCCCCCCTGAGGGAAGCGGTTGGACGGACCGTCGTCAGTTCCCCCCGAATTGATGGTCCGTCTCGCCTGTTCGCCCGCACCACCCCTGACGGACGACAGGTCGGCGAGCGGCCCGTGAGCCCCCGACTTCGGTCGAGTGAGAGTTCCGGGCCGCTCGCTTTGTACTCCGGGGACGCCCTCGCGGCGCCCCTGCGCGGCGACGGCGGCCGACACCTGCGTGTCGGCCGCCGTCGTCCATGCCGGGCGTTCCCTGCCCTCGCGCGGGCGCGATCTCAGTCGAGCACGGCCACGTCGCTGCCGGGATCCAGGCGGTAGCCGGACCCCCGCACGGTCGAGATCAGCTTGCGATAGCGGCCCAGCTTCGAGCGGACCCGGCGGATGTGCACGTCGACCGTGCGCTCACCCGTGTCGGCCTCGGCATCCGCCCACACCGACTCCATGAGCTCCTCGCGGCCGACGATGCGGCGTGCGTGGCGCGCGAGATGCGCCAGCAGCTCGAACTCCTTGTAGGTGAGATCGAGGTCGGCCCCGTCGAGCCGCACGCGCCGCCCGTAGAGGTCGATCACGAGGGACGTGTCGCCCGCGACCGGCGCGGGGGCGGGGCTCACCGCGGTCGCCTGCAGGGCGCGGCGCCGGGCGGTCTCGATGTCGCGGCGCGCCGGCGAGTTCGGCGAGACCACGCCCGCCCGCCGTTCACGCACCGGGCTCGCGGGCGCCGAGGCGCGCGCCACGGGGGGCAGGGCGCGCTGGGCGGAGCCCGTGGTGGACGTGAACGGATGCGGCGAGGTCACGTCGACGGTGGCGCGGGCGCGACGCCCAGCGGTGAGCCGTAGCGCCTGCCCGCGGAGCGCGTCGGCCAGGCGGGCCGACTCGACGTCGGGCGTGCCGGCGGGCAGCGCGATGGTGAGGGTCACGGTGACGGTCGAGGACTCCGTTCGTGCCGCGGGGGCCGCCGGGGCGGCGAACGGGGCGCGGGTCACGGTGCGCTGGGCGCCGGTCGGGCGGCTTCCGGCGGAGCGAAGGGGAGCCGTGTGCGGGGCGGTCGTGGGGCGATCGAGGGCGATGGTCATCTGAGGATCTCCGGGGTCGCGGGCGCCGAGGGCGCCATGCGGGCGGGTGGGCCCGGGATCCCGTGATCGGCGGTCTGCGTCGTCCTCGCGGAGGAGAGGGTCGCGTCCGGCCTGGGACTGTGCTCCCGGTGGCACCTGGAGCCCGCGCCTCTCGACCGGCTCCTGTCAGCCGACCCCGGAGGATTCTCGAGCGCTCAGAGGCTCGGCTGACGCTGCATCATGCGCATCATCGGCATGTGCATCATCCGCATCGAGGGCATCATCGCGGAGGCCACCGGGACGGTGGCCTCGACACGGAGCCGGGCGGAGGAGGTCATGGGTAGAGACTGCCCTGAGGCGCAGGGACGGACAAGCAGGAGTTCACATCGTGGGATGTGTGAACGTGTGTGAACAGCGGTCCCGCGTCGGCAGGGCGGCGGCGTGCGCCCGCACCGGACGAGGCTCGTCAGTCGACGACGCCGAACAGGCGGTCTCCCGCGTCCCCGAGGCCGGGCACGATGTACCCCTTGTCGTTGAGATGCTGGTCGATGGCCGCGGTGACGACGGTGAGGTCCACACCGGTTCCGATCGCGGCCTCGAGGGTCCGGAGCCCCTCGGGCGCGCTCAGGAGCGTCACGCATGTGATGTCCTTCGCGCCCCGCTCGTGGAGGTAGTTCACCGAGGCGATCAGGGTGTGGCCGGTCGCGAGCATCGGGTCCAGCACGAAGCACTGCCGGCCCGTGAGGTCATCGGGGAGGCGGTTGGCGTAGGTGGTGACCTCGAGGGTCTCCTCGTTGCGCACCATCCCGAGGAACCCGACCTCGGCGGTGGGCAGCAGCGTGGTGAGGCCGTGGAGCATGCCCAGACCCGCGCGGAGGATCGGCACCACCATCGGCTTGGGATTGGTGAGCTTGGTGCCCGTCATCGTCGTCACGGGGGTCTCGATCTCGACCGGGGCCACGGCGACGTTGCGCGTGGCCTCGTAGGCCAGGAGAGTCACGAGTTCGTCGGCGAGCAGGCGGAACACCGAGGAGTGGGTGTCCTTGTTCCGCAGCACGGTGAGCTTGTGGGCGACGAGCGGGTGGTCGATCTCGAGGACGCGCATGAGGCGAATCTACCCGAGCGCGAGGGCGCGGAAGGAGGACCGAGGGCTCGGTCCCAAGGCATCCTCCCGTTCGGGACGATCGTTCTATTGTCGACGACAACAGTGTCGGGATCGACAACGAGTTCGGGTCCCGCACCCGTCATCGGCCCGATGCGCTGACGTAGTGCGGCCCGTGCCGATGATCGAACCCATGAAGGAGCCCCGAGACCGGTGAGCGCATACCGCTACTACACGGCCATGACCCTGGACGGATTCATCGCCGACCCCGACGACAACCTCGACTGGCTGCTCTCCCAGCCGATCGACGAGACGGGTCCGATGAACTACGGGGAGTTCATCGCCGATATCGGCGCGATCGTGATGGGCGCGACGACGTACGAGTGGATCTGCCGGAACGCCCTCACGGACGCGTCCTGGCCCTACACCCAGCCCTGTTTCGTGCTCTCCCACCGCGACCTCGCCGCCGTCGCCGAGAACGTCTCGATCGTCGCCGGACAGGTCGCGGCTCTTCGCCCCCGGTTCGAGACCGCCGCCGAGGGCAAGGACGTGTGGATCGTCGGTGGCGGCGATCTCGCCGCGCAGTGCGCGCAGGCCGGGATGCTCGACGAGGTGGTCGTCTCGATCGCCCCGGTCATGCTGGGCGCGGGGCGACCGCTGTTCACCGGTCGCCTCGACCTCGAGCTGCGAGACGTCGCCCGCAACCGGGCATTCGTGTGCACGCGTTACGCCGTGCACCCTCCCGGCGAGACCGCATGACCGACGACGAGCTGATGGGCCTCGCCCTCGACGAGGCCCGCGCCGCGGCGCTCCGCGCGCGCCCGGACGTGCCGATCGGAGCTGTCGTCGTGGATCCCGACGGCGTCGAGCTCGCCCG
>DAMDHZ010000006.1:42721-56309 GCA_032101665.1 Brachybacterium sp.
AACCGGCGGGAGGCCGACGAGGACCCCACCGCCCACGCCGAGATCCTGGCCCTGCGGGCCGCCGCCCGTGCCATCGGCCGCTGGAACCTGACGGGCTGCACCCTCGCGGTCACTCTCGAGCCGTGCACGATGTGCGCCGGCGCGATCGTGCTGTCGCGCGTGGAGCGCCTCGTGGTCGGCGCGATGGATGCCAAGGCCGGGGCCGCGGGCTCGCTCTACGACCTCGTGCGCGAGCCGCGCCTGAACCATCGGGTCGAGCTCACGACGGGCGTGCGGGGCACCGAGTGCGGTGATCTGCTGCGGGCGTTCTTCCGGGAGCGGCGCCGGGCGCGGGGATGAGCCACCGCGCGCTGCGCCGTCGGCCCCACGTCGCACACGAGCACTGGTGCCGGCGCCTCAGGCGAACAGGGCCCGGTAGTGGGCGCTCTGGCCGGGCACGTAGTCCGGTTCGAAGACGATCGCATCGACGTCGCCACCCACCCGGGCGGTGACGAGGCGGTCGAGGTAGAACTCCCATCCGGGCCCGACGGAGGCCGCGAACTCCGCGTCGTCCATCGCCTGGCTCAGGGTGAGGACGCTGCCCGCGCCGTCCGCCTCGACCTCGAGGGCGAGCACCCAGCCGAGGCCGTTCTCGATGACGAGGCGCCGGGGTGCCTCGCACGTGCGGATGAGCGTGGTCGAGGTCGGCGCGCCCTCCTCGGCCGAGAGCTGGACCGCGACGCGGCCGCTCGCGGGGTCTCCGCTCCAGCGCCCGAACCACTGGGCCGTGCGGTCGGGATCGGTGATCCACGACCAGGTCTCCTGCGGTGCCGCGTCGAGACGGCGCGAGATCGCGACACGACCGTCGGAGGTGCGGATGCCGGTGGGCTGGGGACTCATCGCGGGCTCCTCGGCTGGGGGACGATGACCACATCGTGCGCCGTCGACGGGCCGGCGGGGAAGACGCCGTCGTCCGGCGAGCGTCGTAGGCGACGAGCGGGGAACGACGGGCGTCGTGGATGGGTGAGCCCTCAGGTGCTGGCGCCCGGGGCCTCTCAGATCCAGCCGTGACGGCGGGCCACGGCGACCGCCTCGTGCCGGTTGGCGGCCTGGAGCTTGGCCTGGGCGCTCGAGAGGTAGTTGCGCACCGTGCCCTCGGCGAGGTGCGCGCGCCGCGCGATCTGCGCGACCCCGGCGCCGTCGGCCGCGTATTCGAGGACGTCGGCCTCCCGGGGGGTGAGCGGGGAATCGCCCGCGGCGATCGTCTCCGCGGCGAGCTCCGGATCGATCGCCCGCCGGCCCGCCGCGACGCTGCGCACCGCGGCCGCGAGAGCGTCGGCCGACGTCGTCTTGGGGAGGAAGCCGGGGACGCCCTGCTCGAGCGCGCGCTTGAGATAGCCCGGGCGCGCGTGGGACGTCAGCACGATGCACCGGATGGCGGGCGAGCGGCGCGCCACGGCGCCGCACAGCTCGAGACCGTCGCCGTCGGGAAGCTGGAGGTCGACGACGGCGACGTCCGGCTGCTCGGACGCGACGAGGGCGAGACCGTCCGCGACCGTCGCCGCCTGGCCGACGACCTGCAGGTCGCCCTCGAGATCGAGCATCGTCGCGAGCGCCGTGCGGATCAGGTGCTCGTCGTCGACGAGGACCACGCGCAGCGGAGCGGTCGGGTTCGGCGGGGTCATGAGGCCTCCGAGGGCGTGGATCGGGCCGGAGCCGGTGACGGCGTGACGGGGTCGAAACGGATGTCGAGGGTGAAGACGCCGTCGATGTGGCTGGTCGTGAGCACCGATGTGCCCAGGCGCTCCCGCAGCCCGGTCAGGCCGCTGCCCTCGACGACCTCGACGTCGACGGCGGCGCCGTCGTTCGTCAGACGGAGCCTCTCGGGATCGAGCACGACGGTCACGGACGTCGGCTCGGCATGACGCAGCATGTTGGTGCCGCCCTCACGCAGCACCCAGGCCGCCGCGGTCCGGTGCTCCGCGGGGACGTCGTCGGCCGTGCCGTGGACATCGACGCGGATGTGGGCGGAGCGGAGCAGGGAGACGGTCCCGTGCAGCTCGGTGGCCAGGTCCGCCTCGCGGTATCCGCGGGCGAGCGACCTGATCTCGGCGAGCGAGGACCGCGCCAGGGCGGCGATCCGGCGGCTCTGCTCCGCGGACCGGCCGTCGCCCCGCTCGACGAGCCGCGTCAGCAGCTCGGCGTTGACGGCGATCGCGGAGAGGTCGCGGCCCGCGACGTCGTGGAGATCCCGTCCGAAGCGCAGCCGCTCCTCGGCGACCGCGAGGGAGGCCTGGGAGGTGCGGGCGTCGTCGAGCTCGCGGACGAGCGCCCCGAGCCACAGGGTCATGCGCATGAGGAGGGCGCACGTGATCACGACGACGGCGCAGACCGTCACGAGCGACCGGTGCTCGGGCAGCAGCTGGGCGAGGCCGACCACGAGCACGCCGGCTACCGCGACCGGCACGGCACGGCCGCGCGAGCCGAGATCCGCGGTGACCACGGCGGCGCACGTGAGAGCCGTCGCGGGCCCGGCCGCGGGGGAGACCAGGGCGGCGACGACGGCCACGAGCAGCGGGACCAGGCTCGCCCCCGTCACCAGCAGCAGGGTGCGATCGGTGATCCGGTGCCGCGGCGGGGTCGAGCGGGCCCAGCGCAGGACGCCGCAGCACGTCGAGACCCCCGAGAGCACGATCTGGGCCGCGAGGACGACGAGCGAGGCCGGCGCCAGCAGCGCGGCGGCGGCGCCGGGCTCGTAGGTCTCGAGGAACCCGGCGATAAAGAGGGGGATGAGCACTACGAACATGACCATGCCGAGGACGGTGTACCAGAGGTACACGCGCCAGGAGCGGGAGGGCGCCGTCGGAGCGGTCATGCGGTCGATCCTTCCATGGGCGTGATGGCCGAGGCGGTGCCGGGCGAGGTGGTGCACCGAGCGAGGCGGTGCACCCGCCCGTCGGGCGCAGAGCGGCGCTCAGCCGCGCGGCTCCCAGCGCAGACGCCGGGAGACGAACCAGCAGCCCAGGACGAACCAGATCACCAGGATCCCGGCCTGCGGGGCGGCCTCGCGCCAGGCTTCAGCGTTCCCGAGCACCGCTCCCGTCTCGTCGGCGCCCAGCCATCCCAGGCGCACGAGCGACACGAGCGGCGCGGTCGGGATGACGTCGATGATGCGGCGGAACCACTCGGGCATGAGATCGAGTGGCAGGGCCGACCCTGCCCCCACGACCGCGATCGCGATGAAGGGCAGGCAGGTGACCTGCGCGGACTCGACCGTGCGCGTGAGGTTGGCGGTCATGAGTGCGAGGGGCACGAAGACGGCGGCTCCGAGGGCCACGGCCGCGATGAGCAGGAGTGGGTGCGAGGGGGCGGGCAGGTCGAGCAGCGGGACCGCGAGGGCGGTCATCAGGGTCAGCATGACGAGCGCGATGACGAGCGCGGGCACCGCCGTGGCGGTGAGGACCGTCGCATCGGACGCCTCGCCGGTGCGCAGGCGCTTGAGGACGAGGGACTCCCGGCGTGCGACGTACGCGCACAGCAGGTTGTAGTAGACGACGAACAGGAGCGCGACCACGTACATCGAGCCGAGGGCCCCGGCGAGGGCGGGACCGCCGATGCCCGAGTTCTTGAGCGGGATGTACATCAGGGGGATCACGAGCGGCATCACGAGCGCGGTGAACAGCTGCATGCGATTGCGCAGCAGCAGCGTGAGCTCGGCGCGCGCGAGGCCGAGCAGCCGGTGCGAGCAGCGGGTGCGACCTGCGCGGGCGGTCGGCGCGACCGGACGGGTGAGGGCGGGGGAGGTCATGCGAGGGCTCCTTCGATGGGGGCGGGGGCGTGGGTCTCGGACCCGGCGATGGACAGGAACACCGACTCGAGGCTCGGGGCGCGCGCATCGAGATCGATGAGGTCGATCTCGCGCGATCGCGCCCAGTCGAGCAGGCGACCGAGGTCGTCCTGGAGAGTCGCGGTGGTGATGACGATCCGATCGCGTCCGTCGATGGCGACGTCGCCCGTCAGGGACGGCAGCTCCTCGACGCCGGAGGCGAGACGGAAGCGGATGTGCGCGGGGTGCCCGGCGATCACGTCGGCGAGGGCCCCGCGGCGCACGATGCGCCCGCGGTGCATGATCGCGAGACGGTCGGCGAGCGCCTCGGCCTCGTCGAGGTAGTGGGTGGTCAGCACGATCGTGGTGCCGCCGGTACGGAGGCGGGCGATGAGCGCCTGGGTGCGGGCTCGCGACTCCGGATCGAGACCCGTGGTGGGCTCATCCAGGAACAGCAGCTCGGGATCACCCGCGACCGCGCAGGCCAGGTCGAGGCGGCGGACCTCGCCGCCCGACAGCGCGGAGATGCGCGCCGAGGCCCGGTGCGACAGGTCGACCTCCTCGAGCACCTCGTCGAGCGGGCGCGGGGCGCTCAGCGTCGCGCACCACATGCGCAGTGCCTCCCGGGCCGTGAGGTCGGACGGGAAGCCGCCGCTCTGGAGCATGAGGCCCTGGCGTGGACGCACGGCCTCACGGTCCCGGTAGGGGTCGGTGCCGAACACGCGGACGCTGCCGCCGGTGGGTCGGGCGAGGCCCTCGAGCACTTCGAGGGTCGAGGTCTTGCCGGCGCCGTTCGTGCCGAGCAGCGCGAACAGCTCGCCGCGGTGGATCTCGAGGTCGATGCCGGCGACGGCGAGGTGGCCGTGGCGGTGGGAGCCGTAGCGCCGCTCGAGACCCGAGGCGGAGATGACGACGGAGTCGGCGGCGGCCGCAGGCCCGTGGGGCACGGCGCTCGGATGAGGGGAGGTAGGACGGGATCGCGTCGGCGTGCGTCCGGCGATGCGGACGGCGCCGTCGGGGGCGTCGTGGGCGGCGCCGTCCGGGGTGCTCTCGGTGGTGGTCATCGCAGGGGTCCTTCCGTGGCTGACTGCGGTGACTCCAGCCTCCCGGCGCGGCGCGACGCCCGGTAGGGCGGCTTCTCACGCCCTGCCGTGAACGCCGCACGGATCGACCCTGACATTTCTCATGGGGGGCGGGGGCAGGGGCCGAGGGGCGGAGGGAGTGTGATGTGGCACGACATGGGGGACGACGAGGCCTCGTCGCGACCGACGGTGGTCGGACCGTCGAGATCGCGGTGTCGGGTGGAATACACGCCGACGACCCGTGGATGACGAAGGCGTGGCGCACGGGCGTCGGGCCTATGCGGTCTCCATTGTCCGCCGAGTTCTGCGCAACGGTCGCTACCCCTCCGCAATGGCGACGCGAGCGCATAACCCGATGACTGGTCACGACCCGGACGCAGATCTCGATGGCTGGTGATGACGCCGATGCAGAAGCGGGCGGCAGGTGGCGACTCGCACGCGGAACTCGGTGCCAGCTGTTGCCCCAATGCAGAACTCGACACCTGGTGACGACCTGAATTCAGAACTCCATGCCAGGTAACGACCTGGCCGCAGATCTCGACCCACGCTCGGCCAGCGCCACTCACTCTCCGCCCCCGTGCGGGCTCTTTCGCACCCTTCCTGCCCCCTCCACACCGCGCGGTGCGGACCACCCCACGCCTCGTGCCCGGCTCGACCGAGGGTGACATCGGGCACGATGGCCACTGAAAGTGGTCGTTATGTGAACACGTATGCAGGGGTCACTGCCTCCCTCTGGTTGACTGCCCACGTGATCACTCTCGACGGCCTCACCAAGGTCTTCGCCGCGCCCGGCGGCGGAGCCGACGTCGTCGCGCTCGACGACATCGACCTCACCGTCGACGCCGGTCAGATCCACGGCATCGTGGGCCGTTCCGGCGCCGGCAAGTCGACGCTCATCCGCTGCCTGACCGGTCTCGAGAAGCCCACCTCGGGCCGCGTGAGTATCGACGGGACCGACATCGCCGCGCTCGACGGCGCCTCGCTGCGCGCCGCCCGTCGCGACATCGGCATGGTGTTCCAGCACGCGAACCTTCTTGACTCCCGCACCGCAGCCCAGAACATCGCCCATCCGCTCGAGATCGCGGGGGTGCCGCGGGCGCGCCGCGAGCAGCGGGTGACCGAGCTCGTCGAGCTCGTGGGCCTGAGCGGGCGTGAGCACAACCATCCCGCCCAGCTCTCGGGCGGCCAGGTGCAGCGCGTCGGCATCGCCCGGGGCCTCGCCGCCGAGCCCAAGGTGCTCCTGTGCGACGAGCCGACGAGTGCGCTCGACCCCTCCACGACCCGCCAGATCCTCACGCTCATCCGCGACCTGCGGGACCGGCTCGGCATCACGGTCGTGATCATCACGCACGAGATGTCCGTCGTGCGCGAAGTGTGCGACGCCGTGACATTGCTCGAGAACGGCCGCGTCGTGCAGTCGGGCCGGCTCCTCGACGTCGCGAGCGACCCGCACGGCCCGCTCTCCTCCGAGCTGATCCCGCTGCCACCCGCCCCGACCGGCATCAGCGCCCTCGTCGTCAACTGCGACTACGGCAACTCCGAGACCCTGCGCACGAGCGACGACCTGGTGCGCCTGGCCGCCGAGCGCGGCGCGCACGCCACCATCGTGGCCGGCACCATCGAGACCATCGGCGGCCGGCAGGTCGGGCGCGTGCAGCTCGCCCTGCGCAATGACTCCGGCGCACCCATCAGCCGGGAGGGCCTCGACGCCTTCCTGCACGCGCTCGACGCCGAGGGCGTCGTGGCCCAGGAGGTGACCCGATGACGCCCTGGTGGCAGAACCCCGTCTTCACGACCTGGGACTCGAACTCGAGCCTGTGGTCCAACACGCTCATCACGCTCTACATGACGTTCGGCACCATGGTCTTCGCGACCATCGTGGGCCTACCGCTCGGGATCCTGCTGTTCGAGACCGAGCGCTCGCGCGGTGCGGCGGCCCGATGGGTCAACCGCGTCGTCGGCTTCATCGTCAACATCGGGCGCTCGTTCCCCTTCATCATCCTGATCATCGCGCTGATCCCCGTCACCCGTTTCGTGGTCGGGCGCGTGACCGGGCCCAACGCCGCGATGTTCGCCCTGACGATCTCCGCGATCCCGTTCCTCGCACGGATGATCGAGATCAACCTGCGCGAGGTCGCCGCCGGCAAGATCGAGGCGGTCCAGATGATGGGCGCCACCCGCTGGCAGGTGATCCGCCAGGTGCTCGTACCCGAGGCGCTGCCCGGGATCATCGGCTCGCTCACCACCACCACGATCGCTGTCATCGGATACACCGCGATGGCCGGCACGGTGGGCGGCAAGGGCCTCGGCGATCTCGCGAACCGCATGGGCTACCAGAGCTACGACAACGTGGTGATGGTCGCGACCGTCGTCCTGCTCATCGTCATCGTGATCGCCGTGCAGCTCCTGGGCTCCGCCCTCGCCCGCGCCGTCGACCACCGCGCGCGAAACGCCTGATCGCCCGGCCCGCCACCGTCCCACTCGACCCCTCCCGCGGTCGCCGACCGCATCGCATCCCCACACCCGAGGAGACCCCTGTGACACCGATCAACCGCCGCACCCTGTTCGTCTCCGGCGCCGGCCTCGCCGCGCTCGCCCTGTCCGCGTGCGGCGCGGGCGGCGGCGAGGCGAGCGGCCCCGAGGAGAAGGACGGCGTGACCACGATCGCCATCGGCGCCTCGCCCAAGCCCCACGCCGAGATCCTGCAGTTCATCCAGGACAACCTCGCCCAGGACGCGGGCCTCGAGCTCAAGATCACGCCCTACACCGACTACCAGATCCCCAACCAGGCGCTCAACGACGGTGACATCGACGCGAACTTCTACCAGACGCCGAACTTCCTGGAGTCCCAGGAGAAGGAGAAGGGCTACGACTTCCACGCCTTCGACGGCGTGCACGTCGAGCCCATGGGGCTGTACTCGCAGTCCATCACGAGCCTCGACGAGCTTCCCGAGGGCGGGGAGGTCGCGATCGCCAACGACCCGGCCAACCGCGGCCGCGGCCTGAGCCTGCTCGCCGACAACGGCGTCATCACCCTCAAGGACGGCGTCGAGCCCACCGAGGTCACGACGGGTGACATCGCGGACAACCCGAAGAACCTGACGTTCACCGAGATCGAGGCGGCACAGATCCCGCGCTCGCTCGGCGACTTCGCCGCCGGGGTCGTCAACGGCAACTACGCGCTCGAGGCGGGCCTCAAGCCCTCCGAGCAGGCGATCGTGCTGGAGAAGGGCGAGGGCAGCCCCTACGCGAACATGGTCGTGTGCCGCGAGGCCGACAAGGACAACGCGGGGCTCAAGAAGCTCGACGAGCTGATCCACTCCGACGACGTGCGCTCCTTCATCACGAGCACCTACACCGACGGCTCGGTGATCCCGGCCTTTTGAGCGGGGGCCACGCCACGGGTGCCAGCTGCGCCGGCGGTCTCACGGCGGTTGCGATCCTCGGCAGGAGCCACTGCTCCGTGGTCGGCTCAGTGCTCGCGAGCACTCCATCGCGGCGCACGTTGACGTCGGAACGCCGGATCCAGAGGTACGTCCGCGTCGGGACGCGGAATCCAGGGGCACGTTGACGTCGCTCTCGCCCGGGAGAGCGACGTCAACGTGCCCCTGGATTCGAGGGCGCGACAGGAACGTGCCATTCGTTCCAGCGCGGCGCCATCGGGCGCCAGCCGAGGCGCCCCGTCCGCGCGCTCAGATCCGCTCGGTCGCGCCGATCTGGTCGAGCAGCCACGCGAGCTCGTCGGCCCGCTGGTCCCACTTGGCGTAGCGCCCGGAGCGGCCTCCGTGCCCGGCGACCATCTCGCAGCGGAACACGATGGGCCGCTCGACCTGGTCCGACGTGACGGTCTCCCGCAGCCGGGCGATCCACTTGGCGGGCTCGACGAAGAACACGCGGGTGTCGTTGAGCGAGGTCGAGGCGAAGATCGCCGGGTACTCGGTCGCCCGGATGTTCTCGTACGGGGTGTACTCCTTCATGTACGCGTACACCTCGGGGTCGTGCAGCGGGTCGCCCCACTCCTCCCACTCGCCGACCGTGAGCGGGAGCGAGGGGTCGAGGATCGTGGTGAGCGCGTCCACGAACGGCACGCCCGCCATGATCGCCCGGAAGCGGTCCGGGGCCAGGTTCGCGACGGCGCCCATGAGCAGGCCGCCGGCGCTGCGCCCCTCGGCGGCGAGCCGATCCGGTGCGACCCAGCCGTCCTCGATGAGGGCGTCGGCGGCCGCGACGAAATCGCTGAAGGTGTTCTTCTTCTCGAGCAGCTTGCCGTGCTCGTACCAGGGCCGGCCCATCTCCCCGCCGCCGCGGATGTGGGCGATCGCGACCACGACCCCGCGGTCGAGCAGCGACAGGCGCGTCGCGACGAACGACGGGTCCATCGAGATCTCGTAGCTGCCGTACCCGTACAGGTAGCCGGGGTTGCCGCCGTCGGCGGTGACCTCACGGCGCATCGCGACGGACAGCGGGACGCGGGTGCCGTGGGCCGCCGTGGCCCACAGGCGCCGCTCGACGTAGAGCTCGGGGTCGAAACCGGGCACCGGCGTGCGCTTGAGCACCGTCGTCGCGCGCGTGGCCAGGTCGACCTCGGCGACGGTCGACGGGGTGAGCAGGCTCGTGAGCTCGTAGCGCAGGCTCGTCGCGTCCCAGATCAGGTTCTCGCCCAGCCACACCGAGTCGAGCTCGCCGCCGTGGTCGATGCTCCACGCGCCCTCGACGTCCCAGCCGTCCTCGCGGCGCGGGACGACGCGCACGGCCGCGAGGCCGCTCGAGCGCAGCTCGATCACCGCGGCGCCCGCGAAGGCGTCGACGCCCTCGAAGCGCTCGCCCTCGCCCGCGCTCAGGATCGTCGTCCACGCGCCGGGATCCTCGAGTGGGGCGGTCGCGAGCGCGAAGCCCTCGTGGCCGTCGTTGTGGACCACGAGCAGCTGATCGCCCGCGTGCTCGAGGGCGTACTCGACGCCCTGACGGCGGCCACCCGCGGGACGCGGCGCGGACGTGGGGTCGGCGAGGTCGAGCAGCCAGCCCTCGGTCGTCGTGGTCGAGGCGGACTGGATCACGAGCGTGGAGGCGTCGCGCGAGGTCTCGAAGCCGATCATGAACTTCTCGTCCGGCTCCTCGAGGACGAGCACATCCGCCTCGGCGCTCGAGCCGAGCCGGTGGCGCCAGATCTGGTGCTGACGCCACGCGTCGTCGACGCGCGCGTAGAACAGCCACTGCTGGTCGGTGCTGAAGGCGAGGCCGTAGCCGGCGCCCCGCACGGCGTCGTCGACGATCTCACCGGTGTCGAGACCGGTGACGACGATGTCGAAGCGCTCGTCGCCCGCGACGTCGACGGCGTAGGCCAGGAGGTCCTGGTCGGGGGAAGGGTGGAAGCCTCCGAGGGAGTAGAACTCGTGGCCCGCCGCCTCGGCCTGGGCGTCGAGCAGGACCTCCTCTCCCTCCAGCAGCGTCCCGGGCACGACCTCGGGCATCGAGCCCTCGTCGCGGACCCGCGTGAAGACCGGGTAGTCGTGGCCCTCGGTGGTGCGGGTGATGTACCACCAGCCGTCGCGGCGCACGGGCACGGACAGGTCGGTCTCCTGGGTGTGGCCCACGAACTCGTCGACGAGGCGGGACCGGAGATCGGCGAGATGGGCGGTGCGCGCGTCGGCGTAGGCGTTCTCCGCCTCGAGGTGCGCGATGACCTGCGGGTCCTCCTTGCCGCGCAGCCATTCGTACTCGTCAACGACGGTGTCGCCGTGGAACGTGCGCTCGGTGGGTCGGGCCTCGGGTCGGGGCGGCTCGGGAAGGGCGGGGGCACGGGTCTGCTCGGTCACCCGTCGAGCCTAGTGGGGCGAGGAGGCTCCCACCGGTGCCTGCCCGGCGGGGCCTCCTCGCTTCGGGCTCCTCAGCGTTCGACGGCGGCGGGTCCCGTCTCTCCACCGAAGGTCTTGAGCAGGTACCGCTCGGCCTCCTCGCTCCAGATCCCGGCGTGTCGATCGCAGATGTCGGCGAGGCCGACGAACCGCGGGTCGGCTGCGGCCCGCTCCCGCAGCTCGGAGATCGCCGTCACCGGGAACTCCACGTGCGGGTAGGCGATGACCTTGCCGGCACGATACTCGGGAAGATCGCGGATCATCCGCGGTACATCGGCAAGGCCGGTGACGTGGCTGACCATCTTCGAGGGGTTGATCCTCCCCTGCTCGGTCAAGGCGATGCCCTCGGCCATGTCGGCGGCATTGCCGCCGCTCGTCCCGACGACGTGCGTGCGCTCGTAGTGCACCGAGTAGAAGTTCATGTTCGCGCTGAAGTCCTTGTCCGTCGGGCCGGCAAAGAAGTTCAGGCACCCGTCGGTGGCCATGACCGCGTCGGCCGCCTCGATGAGGGCGGGAACGGCGGCCATCACGAACACGTCGTCGAAGCCGCGTCCGCCGACAGCGGCCTGGAGCGCCGTTTCGAGATCGGTCCCCGTGGAGTCGAGCAGGACGAGCCTCGTGCCACGGGCGGCGGCCTCCTCGGCGTCGAACAGCTCGGCGAGCCGTGCGATCCGGCCCGCGTCCGTGTCCACGGCCACGATCACCTCGGGCGCGTACGGGCCGTGCAGGGCGTAGTCGATCGCCCCGATGCCCATGGCTCCGCCCGCGCCGAGCAGCGCGAGACGTCCGCCGGCGCGGATGCCCATCTGGTGCTCGTACACGAAGTTCTCCGTGTGGTAACTGGCATGGAACGCGCCGATGATGCACATCATCGGCTCCGCGAGCGAGGCCGCTCCGAAGTAGGTGCCGTCGTAGTGCAGGATGCATCCCTTGTCGACGGCGACCTCCGGCACGATCGTGTAGGTCGTGTCGCCGCCGTAATAGGGATACGAGTAGCCGGGCGAGTAGCCGTTGTCGAGCCCCATCGCGGGCTGGATCACCACCGATTCCCCGGGTGCGTAGCGGTCCCTGAGCTCGGACCCGACCTCCACCACCCTGCCCGCGAACTCGTGCCCCGTCATCACCGGGTTCTCCGCGACGTCGTCGGGCACTCGCTTGTGGGTGGCACCGAGCGTGAGGGCTTTCGTGGTGGACAGGCACATGCCCGAGGACACGACCTCGATGAGGACTTCTCGCGGCCCGGGATCGGGGAGGTTGATGTCGATGACCTCGACCCGCCCCGCCCCTCGGATGACTGCGGCCTCAGCGCGCATCGTTACTCTCCTTGTCCTGTGTGAGGGCGACCAGCAGGTCGCCGATGGCGGGGTCGTTCAGGTAGTTCTCGATCGTGACGATCTGCGTCCGCGGACGCGCTCTCCGCGCGCGGTCGGCCAGGTTCCGATGGACGACCACGATGTCCGCGTCCTCGGGGATGTTCTCGATCGAGTGGTTCGTGACCAGCACGTCCTCGCGACCGATCTCCTTGAGCTTCTTCTTGAAGATGCTCGCCCCCATGGTCGAGGAGCCCATGCCCGCATCGCAGGCGAAGTCGATGCGTGGCGCGTGCTGGGCCGCGGCGGCCGACACCCCGGCCACACCTGTCGTCGCGGGGGCGACGTCCTCGCCGAGCGAGGAGCCGAGCACCGCCTTGCCCTCGGCCTTCATGGCCTGGGAGCGGGCGCTCTGCTGGGCCAGAGCATCGTCGGCGACCGTCTCTCGGCCGCGACCGAATCTCAGGAGCGCCGAGGTGACGAGGAAGGAGACCACCGCCGCGATCAGCACGCCGGCGATCACGCCGAGGTAGTTCCCGCGCGGGGTGAGGATGAGGTACGAGAAGATCGAGCCCGGGCTCGGGCCGGCGACGAGCCCGGCTCCGGTGAGCATGAACGTGAGGATGCCGGCCATGCCGCCGGCGATCATCGCCAGGATCGTGACGGGCTTCATGAGCACGTACGGGAAGTAGATCTCGTGGATACCGCCCAGGAAGTGAATGATGATCGCGCCGGGGGCGCTGTCACGGATCACCCGGTTCTGGCCGAAGAACCAGAAGGCGGTGAGCAGGCCGAGGCCAGGCCCTGGGTTCGACGCGACCATGAAGAAGATGGACTTGCCGTGCTCGGCGGCCTGTTGGAGGCCGAGCGGGTAGTACATGCCTTGATCGATCACATTGTTGAGGAACAGGACCTTGGCCGGCTCGTTGAGGAGGGACAGCAGCGGAAGCCATCCGGTCGACACGAGCCAGTTGATCGCGGCGAGCATGATCGTGTTGATCTCGCTGATGATGGGGCCGATGCCCAGGAAGCCGGCGAGCGTGAGGCCGAGCCCGAGGAACCCGAGACTGAAGTTGTTGACGACCATCTCGAAGCCCGGGGGGATCCGTCCCTCGATCAGCCTGTCGAACCTCTTCATGAGCCACGCGCTCAGCGGACCCATGATCATCGCCCCGAGGAACATCGGTATGTCGGCGCCGACGATCACGCCGATTGCTCCCAGGGTGCCGATGACGCCGCCACGGTGCCCGTGGACGAGACGTCCGCCGCTGTAGGCCAGCAGGAGCGGGAGGAGGTACGTGATCATCGGGTCGACGAGCGCGGCGATGCGCTCGTTCGGGGTCCACCCGGTCGGGATGAACAGCGCCGTGATCAGCCCCCAGGCGATGAAGGCGCCCACGTTCGGGATGACCATCGCGGTGAGGAAGCCTCCGAAGGCTTGCAGCCGGGCACGCCCAGTGGCTCTCGCGCCGGCCTGCTCCGTGGTCCCCGGAGAGCCGCTCGGAGGCGAGTCGACCGGTGTACCCGGCTCGGTGG
>DAMDHZ010000007.1:0-50445 GCA_032101665.1 Brachybacterium sp.
CAACCTCCTCAAGGACCACGCCGGCTGGACCGTCACCCCTGCACGCGACGACCACAGCGCGCCGACGGTGACCTGGGCCAGCCCCGGGGGAGCGAGGACGACCTGCCACCTCCCACCCCTCGGACCACGCGACGCCACGTCTCAGGGCGCCGCGGACTCCGGCGATGGGCCGCCAGCCGTACCCGACGCCGAGGACGACCCCGGTACAGAGGCACCCCCGCCGGCCGACCCGTAGAGCTTCCGCGCTCCATCTCCTCGACGTCGCTGCAATCGACGAGTCGGCCCCGGCCCCGGCCCCGCCGACCTTCCGCGAGCACCCGCACCTCACCGGGACCAGCCGTCAGACCCTCTGGTCGCCGCGGGCACCCCGGTCACCGCTCCCATCGCCCCCGCACGGTCGTGAGCAGCGCATCTCGACGCCGCGTCCGATGCGCCCGCAGTCCGGGCACGGTCGCGCTGTCCGGGACCCGTGCCGCATCGACGAAGAAACCCAGGATCGCCGTGAGCATCGCCGTCCCCACCTCGCGCGGCACGCCGTGCCGATCCAGCACGTCATCGAGGCGGCCGTCGACATCGAACACGCCGTCCGGGTCATCGACCGAGGCGAGCAGCTGCACCGCATCGGCCACCCTGCTCCCCCGCGACGCCCACGCCCAATCGACGAACCGCACGGTGCCGCCCCGCCCATCCCCCGCACCCAGTCCCTCCCCCGCGATCAGCAGGTTGTCCACCCGCAGGTCGCCGTGGACGAGAGTGTCGCCCTCATGAGCAGCGAGCCCCTCCCACGCCGCTGCGCACAGCTCCTCCAGATGCACTGCGACCCACGGGTCCAGATCACCCGGAGGATCCGCCGCGACCCGATCGAAGCCCAGCAGGTCCTCGCCCAGCAGCTCGCCGATCGACGGCAGGCCCGGCACCGGGCACGGGGTCGCAGCCTCCTGCAGCTCGTCGAGCGCCGCGAGCACCGCGTCGAGCTCTCCCCCATCCCATGGCAGATCAGGCACCGCGCCGGCGGCCGCCTCGGTCACGAGCACGAGCCACGACCCCTCCTCGAACACCGCGAGCAGCGCCGGCACCGGGGCGGTCGCCGGCACCGCCGCGAGCACATCCGCCTCCCGGCGGTTCAGCACGAGCGAGTCGGGATTGTCGACACCCCGCACCGCCTTGACGAACACGGCGCGCCCCGACGCCCCGCGCACGATCTCCGCCGTGCTGGGCGAGAAGCCGCCCGTCGCCCCGTGCGTCGCCACGACGTGCTCCCCGAGCACCGTCTCGACACGGGCGCGCAGGGTGTCCGGCAGGTCTCTCCAGGTCAGTCGTGTCGCCATCGGTCGATCTTGGCAGGCGCGGTGCGCACCGCCCAGCGGATTTCCACCTCGCCCCTCCTCTGCCGTCGGAGTCCCGACCCAGCCGCCGGACGTGCACGAGGCCGGGTTCGCCCCGGGTGCCCGAGCACCTCCGCCCCACGGCGCCACACCTAGCCCCGTACCATCGCTGGCATGTCCGATGCCGCCCGCCCGCACGATGATCCGCCCGCCCCGAAGCCCCGCCCGGAGGAGCCCCGCCCCGAGGAGCCCCACGACAACCTCACGGTCACCGCGCACGAGCTGTCGCTCGGCGGCGAGACCCTCCGCTACACGGCGACCGCCGGCACCTACGTGCTGCACGAGGAGCCGCACGGGGACGCCTACACGCGATCGAGCCCCTTCGCCGAACTCTTCGCGGTCAGCTACGTCGTCGAGACCGGCGAGGAACCCTCCGCTCGCCCCGTCGTGTTCGCGTTCAACGGCGGACCCGGCTCCTCGACCGTGTGGCTGCACCTCGGCCTCCTCGGCCCGCGCCGAGTGCTCGCCGGTGACGCCGGGAGCCCCGCCGCACCGCCGTACGCGCTGACCGACAATCGCGAGACGATCCTGCGGGATGCCGACCTGGTGTGTGTCGACGCCATGACCACGGGGTTCTCGCGCCCTTCGCCCGGCGCCGCGCCCGGCCGCCTGCACGGCTTCGCGGCCGATCGCGATCTCATCGCGAGCTTCATCCTCGAGTGGCTCACCCGTCATGATCGCTGGACGAGCCCGATCCACCTGCTGGGTGAGTCGTACGGCACGACGCGCGCCGCCGCGATCGCCGCGCGCCTCATGGACCGGTACTTCGTGGCGACGAGCGGAATCGTCCTGCTCTCCCCCGTGCTCGACTTCGGCACGGTGTTCTTCACCCCCGGCAACGACGCCCCGTTCCTCCACTACCTGCCCACCTACGCGGCGATCGCGCACGCCCACGGCAAGCACCCCGGACGCAGCCTCGAGCAGGTGGTCGACGAGGCCGAGGCCTTCGCCGAGCAGGAGTACCCGGGCCTGCTCGCCCAGGGCCTGCGGCTGCCCCCCGAGGAGCGCAGCGAGGCGGCCGAGCGCATCGGCGCCCTGATCGGCGTCGACCCGGCCTGGGTCGAGCGCGCCGACCTGCGCCCCGAGCATCTCGCCTACCTCGCCGAGCTGCTGCGCGACGAGCGGCGGGTGGTGGGCCGTATCGACGGGCGCTTCTCCGCCCCGGCGGGCGACGCCAACGCCGCGCAGATGGAGACCGACCCGTCCATCGACCAGCTGGCCCCGGCCTACACGGCCGGGATCAATCGCTATCTGCGCCATGACCTCGGCTTCGTGAGCGACGTCGTCTACGAGATCATGTCCGAGCGGGTGCACCCGTGGAGCTACCGCGAGTTCGAGAACCGCTCCGTCGAGGTGGCCTCGGACCTCGCGCGCGTCCTGCGCAAGCTGCCCGCCCTGCGGGTGTTCGTGGCCCACGGCTACCACGACGCGGCCACTCCGTTCCATGCCTCCGAGCACGTGCTGGCCCACCTCGCGATCGACCGCGACGACTACGAGGAGCGCATCCGCATCGCCTACTACGAGGCGGGGCACATGATGTACTGCCACGAACCCTCCCGTCTGCAGCTCGCCGAGCACCTCGCCGATTTCGTCCGCGGCGACTGACGGACCATGCCGGCCCCGTCGCGCCGCCGCGTGCTCCGCACCGCGCTCGGGATCGGGGGTGCCGCCGTGCTCGCGACGACGGGTGGCGAGGATCCCGACCGGGAGCGCTGGGCGATCGAGACCCTGTGGACCGACACGGCCGTGCTGACCGGGCCCGGCAGACGCCGAGGCGTGACCCCCGGATCCGGGGGTGTCATCGCCGGCACCCGGATCGCCGTCGGCGCCGAGTCCCTCGAGGTCCTCGAGGCCGACGAGCGC
Organism: Brachybacterium sp.; assembly: GCA_032101665.1. Classification (GTDB taxonomy): domain Bacteria; phylum Actinomycetota; class Actinomycetes; order Actinomycetales; family Dermabacteraceae; genus Brachybacterium. Next base: position 3,249 of record DAMDHZ010000007.1, read on the forward strand.
GCCGTGCGCGACGCCGTCGACGCCGCGACCGCCGCGCACGGCCTCGCCGCCGCACGTCACGACCTGCTGCTCGGGGCCGCGCTCGACCTGCACGTGCTCTCGGCGGGCCTCGCGGCGCCCGTCGCCTCGTGGTCGGCGGGCTGGTGGTTCGTGTGGCCGCGCGACAGCGCCCACGTGGCCTGCGCCCTCGCCCGGCTCGGGCTCACGGATCGCGCGGCGGGCATCGTGCGGGAGCTCGCGCGGCTGTGTGCGCACGATGGCTGGTTCGAGGCGCGCTACGTGCCCGGAGAGACCCGACCGCCCGACGCCCGACCCCGGCAGCTCGACGGCACCGGCTGGTACCTGTGGGCGCTCGACGAGGTGGGCGCGACCGCGCCCTGGCTGCGCGACGACCCGGGGGTCGCCCTCGCCGCCCGACGCTGCACGACGCTCCTGCTCGACCTCACGGACGGGGCGACGCCGATGCCGCCCGCCTCGCCCGACTACTGGGAGCTGCGCGAGAGACGTCCGACGGTCGCGACGTGCGCGCTCGTCGCGGCGGGACTCGAGCGGGGCGCCCGACAGGCCCGCGCGAGCGGCGACGGCGGCCTCGCCGACACGGCCGAGCAGCGGGCCCACGCGCTGCGCGCGCTGATCCGCACCCGCTTCGGTCCCACCGGCTACTCCCGCTACGCGGGGCGCACGGGGGCGGACGCGGGCATGCTCTTCCTGTTGCCCCCGTACGCGCTCGAGGACGACCCGGATGTGCGGCGTCACCTCGGCGCGGCGCAGACGGCGATGGCCCGGCCGGCGGGCGGGGTCGCGCCGGGAGCGCTGTGGCGTCGCGACGGGGTCTCGTGGACGCCCCAGACCGCGATGTTCGCGCAGGCAGGCGGGGCGGCGGAGCTGCTGGACTGGCTCGCCGCACACCGCACCACGAGCGGCTCGCTCCCGGAGAAGGTGATCGCGACGGGTCGCCCCGCGGCGGTCGCGCCGCTCGCCTGGACGGCCGCGCTCGTGACCCTGACCCTGCTCAGCAGCAGCGCCCCTCCGGGCGCCTCCCCTGCTCGTCGTACCGGCGCCGCCAGAACTCCCGCTCGCTGAGAGGCTCGTGCCGGCAGCCGGTCACGGCGTGGTGGTGCAGGTAGGCGTCGTAGGCGTCGGAGCCGAGGATCCCCCGAGCGACACGGCGGATCTCGCGCAGCACCGTCCCCGCGCTCATGAGTGGTGCCCCGCCGACTCGAGGTCCTTCTCCGGATGGCGGTCCAGCCACTGCCGCCACCGCGCGCCGAGCTCCTTCTCCGCCGGCGTCGCGACCATGCCGCTCGGGGCGAAGAACTGCGAGGGATGCCGCGGCTCCTCCGTGTCGACCAGGTTGATGCCGCGCAACGCCTGCCCGGTGCGCCACAGCGACACGAGCAGCACGATGATCGTGCACACGACGAACAGGATCGACAGCGACCCCTGGACGAAGGTGTTGAACACGACCGCGTGCATGTCGTCGACCGTCGTCGCGAGTCCGAGCTCGGTCTTGCCGGCGGCGAGCGCGTCGCGATAGGCGAGGTGGTTGGCCCAGTACCCGACCTTCGGGTCCGGCGAGAAGATCTTCTGGTACGAGCCGGTGATGGTCACCGCGGCCGTGAACACGAGCGGGACGGCGATGATGAGCAGGCTCCATCGTCGGCCCTTGCGCGCGAAGACCACGAGGCAGATCGCGAGGGCGATCGCCGCGAGCAGCTGGTTGGCGATCCCGAACAGGGGGAACAGCGTGTTGATCCCGCCCAGGGGGTCGAGCACGCCCATCAGCAGGATCGAGCCCCACCCCGCGACCATGAGCGCGGTCGTGATCCACGCCCCGATGCGCCACGACGGGTCGCGGAAGCGGCGGTTCACACCGCCCAGCAGGTCGGCGAGCATGAAGCGGGCCACCCGGGTCCCGGCGTCCACGCTCGTGAGGATGAACAGCGCCTCGAACATGATCGCGAAGTGGTACCAGAACGCCATCATGCCGGGGCCGCCCGCGAGCTTGTGCATGATCCCGGCGAGGCCGACCGCGAGGGTCGGGGCCCCGCCCGTGCGGGAGACGATCGACTCCTCGCCCACGTCCCGCGCCGTCTGCTCGATCGTCGCGGCATCGACGTCCACGCCCGTGAGCCCGAGCGAGTTCACGAACTGGGCCGCGCCCTCGGCGGTGCCGCCCGTCGCAGTCGCGGCCGAGTTCATCGCGAAGTAGATGCCGCGGTCGATCGACACCGCCGCGACGAGCGCCATGATCGCCACGAACGACTCCATGAGCATGCCGCCGTAGCCGATCATGCGCATCTGTGATTCCTTCTCGACCAGCTTGGGCGTCGTGCCCGAGCCGATCATCGCGTGGAACCCGGAGAGCGCGCCGCACGCGATCGTGACGAACAGGAACGGGAACAGTGCCCCCGTGAACACGGGGCCGTCGGTGCGCGAGGCGAACTCCGAGACCGCGGGCGAGGTGATGACGGGCCGCACCACGACGATCGCGATCGCGAGCATGACGATCGTGCCGATCTTCATGAAGGTCGAGAGGTAGTCGCGCGGGGCGAGCAGCACCCACACCGGCAGCACGGCGGCGACGAAGCCGTAGACGATGATGATGCCGGCCAGCACGGGACGGTCCAGGTGGAACAGCGCCTGGCCCCAGTCGGTCTGGGACACCCAGCGGCCCGAGACGATCGCGAGCAGCAGCAGGACCACCCCGATGGCCGACACCTCGAACACCTTGCCGGGCCGCAGGTAGCGCAGGTAGACACCCATGAGCACGGCGATCGGGATGGTCAGACCCACGCTGTAGACGCCCCACGCGCTCTCGCCCAGCGAGTTGACCACGACCATGGCGAGGATCGCGATGATGATGAGCATGATCGAGAGGGTCGCGATGAACGCCGCGATCCCGCCGACCAGCCCCAGCTCGTCGCGGGCCATCTTGCCGAGCGACCGCCCGTGGCGACGGGTCGAGATCACGAGCACGAGGAAGTCCTGGACCGCGCCCGCGAAGATGACGCCGAGGATGATCCAGATGGTGCCGGGCAGGTACCCCATCTGCGCGGCGAGCACGGGCCCCACGAGCGGCCCGGCGCCCGCGATCGCGGCGAAGTGGTGGCCGAACAGGATGCGCCGGTCGGTCGGCACGTAATCCTTGCCGTCGTACGCGTACTCGGCGGGGGTCGCGCGCGTGTCGTCGGGCCGGACCAGCCGGTTCTGGACGAAGCGCGAGTAGAAGCGATAGGCGATGAGGTAGCTGCAGACGGCGGCGAAGACGAACCAGACGCCGTTGACCGTCTCGCCGCGGGCGATCGCGACCATGAACCAGCCGACGCCGCCGAGCACGGCGATGACGATCCACAGGGCGATCGTCGGCGGGGTCCAGCGACGGCGGGACCGGGGGTGCTCCTCGACCTGGACGGGCGGCGGCGGGTCCTCCTGGACGGCGGCCGCGGAGGAGCCGGCGGAGGAGCCGGCGGAGGAGTCAGGGGAAGAGTCGGGGGGAAGGGACGGGGACACGGTGCCTCCTGGACGGCGGTGGCCGGGGACGCCTCGACCCTAACCCCCGGTCGGGTGGTTCCGTGACCTGCATCGCACCGAGGTGTACGGTTGCGCGTCAGCGGCCTGTCCATCCCTAGCCCGGCGGCCGTCCCGTTCCCTTCCCCAGGAGCTGCCATGGTCTCGGTCAGACTCGACGCGCACTGGATCGACTACCTGATCGTCGCGCTGTACTTCGTCTTCGTCCTCGGTGTCGGCTGGTACGCCAAGCGCGGCGTCTCCAACTCGATCGAGTTCTTCCTCTCGGGCCGGTCGCTGCCGGCCTGGGTCACGGGTCTCGCGTTCATCTCGGCCAACCTCGGCGCCGTCGAGGTCATGGGCATGTCCGCGACGGGCGCCCAGTACGGCTTCCCGACCATGAACTACTTCTGGGTCGGCGCGATCCCGGCGATGCTGTTCCTGGGCGTCGTGATGATGCCCTTCTACTACGGCTCGAAGGTGCGCAGCGTCCCGGAGTTCATGCGCATGCGCTTCGGCACGGGCGCCCACCTCGTCAACTCGATCAGCTTCGCCGTGGCCCAGCTGCTCATCGCGGGCGTGAACCTCTCGCTGCTCGCGACGATCGTCAACCGCCTGCTGGGCTGGCCGATGTGGGTCGGCCTCGTGCTCGCCGCGGCCTTCGTGCTGTTCTACATCACCGTCGGCGGCCTCTCGGCGGCCATCTACAACGAGGTCCTGCAGTTCTTCGTGATCGTCGCGGCGCTGCTGCCGCTGACCCTGATCGGGCTGCACCGCGTGGGCGGCTGGAACGGCCTCAAGGAGCGGGTCGGGGCGGACGGCATGCTCGGCGCCGAGCAGCTGCACACGTGGCCCGGCGAGCAGCTCTCGGGCTTCGCCAACCCCGTGCTGTCGATCATCGGCATCGTGTTCGGCCTGGGGTTCGTGCTGTCCTTCGGCTACTGGACCACCAACTTCGTCGAGGTGCAGCGCGCGATGGCGTCCAAGGACATCACCTCGGCGCGCATGACGCCGATCATCGGTGCGTTCCCCAAGATGTTCGTGCCCTTCATCGTGATCATCCCCGGCATGATCGCGGCCGTCCTGGTCACCGACCTCAAGGAGTTCAAGCAGCTGTCGTTCGCGAAGGACGCGGCGGCGGGAGACATGGGCATCTCCTACAACGACGCCCTGCTCCTGCTCATGCGCGACGTGCTGCCCAACGGCCTGCTGGGCGTCGCGATCGCGGGTCTGCTCGCGGCGTTCATGGCCGGCATGGCCGCGAACATCTCGGCGTTCAACACCGTGGTCAGCTACGACCTGTGGCAGCAGTACGTCCGCAAGGACAAGCCCGACCAGCACTACATCCGTGTCGGCCGCATCGCGACGGCCGCGGCGTGCGTGATCGCGATCTTCACGGCGCTCATCGCGGCCTCGTTCTCGAACCTGATGGACTACCTGCAGACCCTGTTCGGGTTCTTCAACGCGCCGCTGTTCGCGACGTTCATCCTCGGCATGTTCTGGAAGCGGATGTCGCCGGCGGCCGGCTGGACCGGCCTGGTCGCGGGCACCGTCTCGGCGATGGTGCTGTGGGGCGGGTCGACGTTCGGCCACTGGTTCGATCTCGGCGCCGGCCAGGGCCTCGCCTTCCTGTCGGCGGCGACGGCCTTCGTGGTCGACATCGTCGTCTCCGTCCTCGTCACGCTCCGCACGCGGCCCAAGCCCGTCCATGAGCTCAAGGGTCTCGTGTACTCCGAGACCCCGCAGGCCGATCTCGTCGACCCCGACGAGAAGCAGCTGCCGATCTACGGGCGTCCCGTGCCGATGGCGCTGCTCGCCCTCGGCCTCGTCATCGTCCTGAACGTCCTGTTCGCCTGAGCCGTCCGAAGGAGGCCACCATGAGCACACCAGCATCCGACGCTCCCCAGGAGGCGCACGTCGAGTCCGCGGGTGCCTTCGACATCCGCACCTTCATCGGCACCCTGATCGGGCTGTTCGGGCTCCTCGTCCTCGCGATGGGGATCTTCGACTTCACCGACGCCGAGTCTGCGAAGACCGGCGGCATCAACGCCAACCTGTGGGCCGGCATCGTGATGGTCGTCGTCGGCGTCGCCTTCATCGTGTGGGCCCGTGTGAAGCCCATCCGCATCCTGGTCCAGCCCAACGAGCCGGGAGCCGACGAGGACAAGGACCTGTCCGCGGTCGAGTGACGCGGCGCCGCCCGGGGATCTCTCCGGGGCGCTCCGTCAGGGGGCGACGGCGCCGATCCAGGTCGGGCGGCTGCTCGGATCGGCCATGAGCCAGGCGGCGATCTCGCGCGGGCGCACGTCGACCTCGTCGAGCCGCTCGATCGGGTGCCAGGCCACGCCCACCTGGTGCTCGTCGGGCACGGTGCCCGACCCCGGCTCCTCGCCCGGCGCGAGGCCGCACCAGCGCACCACGTTGAGCTGGTGGAAGGGCGCGATCGGCGCACCCGTGCGCAGCGCGCGGTCGGTCATCACCTCGTAGAGGCACGCGAGGCCGTAGGGCTGCACGCGCGCGCCCGTCTCCTCGAGGCATTCGCGCACGAGCGCCTCGTCCTGGGTCTCACCGTGGTCCTGGCCGCCTCCCGGCAGGTCGTACACGTCCCCCTCGGCAGTGCGGTAGTGGTTCAGGAGGATCGCACCGTCGTGCACGACGGCCGCCCGCACCCCGACCCGTGGGGGCCGGTGCACGGGCGAGCCGTCGCTGCCGTCGTCGGTCACGAGCCGACGGGACCGCCCGCGAGGGGGTCCTCGCCCTCGACGTCCCCGGCGAGACCGGCGGCGTCGCCGTCGATGTCGAGGCCCTGGGCCAGGCGCTCCTCGTCGAGGGGCTCGTCGCCGGCCGCGATGACATCGACGTCCTGGTCATCGCCGCCGAGCTCGGCGACCTCCTCCGCGTCGTCGCCCTCGGACACCATCTCGTCCTCGTCGCGGTTGCCCTGCTCGGCCGCCGCGCTCTCGTCGAAGCCCTGGGCGTCCTCGAGGTCGCCGTAGCGGTCCAGGCCGTCCTCCTCGTCGTGGGGTCGGTCCTCCTCGAGGATCGTGTCGGCGCCCTCGACGCCCTGCCCGACCGGGCCGTCGGCGCCGGGCTCGATGCGATCGAGATCCTCGGGGTTGTCAGGCTCCTCGATGTTCGCGGATCCGTTCACGGTCTCGTCGGCGGGCATGCCGCACCTCCTGTGTCATCGGTATCGGACTCCCCGAGTCTACGGACTCCCGCCCCCGTTACAGTGGTCGCCCGTGACCCGTCCCGCCTCCTCCCACCACGCACCCCTCTGGGCGCTGCCGGCCGCCATGGTCGGCGGCGTGCTCGGCGCGGTGCAGTCGCGCATCAACTCCCGCCTGGCCACGGACCTCCACGATGGCTTCACGGCCGCCGCGATCTCGTTCGGCAGCGGCCTCGTGCTGCTCGCGGTCATCGCGGCCTGCTCGCGTCCCCTGCGGCGCGACACGACGGCCTTCTGGCGCGACCTCCGTGCCGGCGCCTTCCCGGTCCCGCTCGCCCTGGGCGGCCTCGGCGGTGCGATGTTCGTGCTGGGCCAGGGCCTCTCGGTGGCGCTGATCGGGGTGGCGCTGTTCATCGTGTTCGTGGTCGCGGGCCAGACCGTCACGGGCCTCGTGGTCGACCGGGCGGGTCTCGGGCCCGGTGGCGCTCGGCCCCTCACGGTGCGACGCCTCGTCGGTGCCGCGCTCATGGTCGCGGCGGTCGCGCTCGCGATGTCCGGCGGCGTCTCGGCCTCGGCGCCCTGGTACGCGCTCGCCCTGCCGATGGTCGCGGGCATCGCGATGGGGCTCCAGCAGGCGGTCAACGGCCGGGTCTCGCAGCACGCCGGGAGCCCGTGGGTCGCGACCGTCGCCAACTTCGTGGTCGGCACGGCCGCCCTCGTGGCCGGAGCGCTCGTGCACGCGCTCGTGACCGGGCACGTCCCCGGCCCGCTGCCCACGAACCCTCTCCTCTACCTGGGCGGGGTCATCGGGGTCGCCTTCATCGCGATGGCCGCGCGTCTCGCGCACCCGCTCGGCGTGCTGACCCTCGCGATGGCCACGATCGCGGGCCAGATCGTCGGCTCGGTGGCCCTCGACGCGGCCGCGCCGGGCACCGGCGGCACGCTGCACGCGGCGACCGTGGCGGGCGCGGCGCTCACCCTCGTCGCGGCGTGCGTGACCGCGGGGGTCGGGTCCCGGCGCCGGACCCGCTGACACTAGGCTGGTTCGACGGCCGGGCTGGTTCGACGGCCGCAGGCCGCGGAAGGAGGGCCCATGCCCGCTGCGCGCGACACCGCGACCGTGGTCCAGGCGGCACGGCTGTACTACGACGAGGGCCTGTCCCAGTCCGAGGTGGCCCGCGAGCTCGGGCTCTCGCGCTCGAACGTGTCGAGGATCCTCACCCGGGCGCGCGAGCGCGGCATCGTCGAGATCACGATCCACGACCCCGACGCGCCGCCCGTGCGCGACCCAGCCCTCGAGACGGCGATCGAGGCGGCGTTCTCCGTGAGCTGCGCGGTCGTGGTCGCCGCGGGCCGCGCGAGCGGGCTCGACGCCGCCGCCCGGGCCGCCGCGGCGCTCGTGCACGATCGCGCGCCCGCGGTCCGCTCGATCGGCGTCTCGTGGGGGCAGACGGTCCAGCGCACCGTCGCGCAGCTCGAGCCGCAGCGCCTGCGTCCCGCACCGCGCGTGCTGCCGCTCGTCGGCGGTCTCAGCATGCTCGACCAGACGGAGTCGGGCGACTCGGTCCAGCGTCTCCTGGCAGCACGGCTCGGGGCACGGCCGGAGCCGCTGTTCGCCCCTGCCCTGGTCGAGTCGGCCGCGGCCTCGGCCACGCTGCAACGCGAGCCCTCGATCGCCCGCGTGCTCGCGGCCGCCGCCGGGGTCGAGCTCGCGCTCGTGGGGATCGGCTCGATGGGCCTGCACTCCTCGCCGCATCTGCTCGAGGGGATGGGGCTCACCGAGGCCGAGAGCGCCCGGGTCCGCGCCCAGGAAGGCGCCGGCGACGTGTGCGGGCGCTTCGTGGACGCGCACGGCGCTCCGCTCGGGCCACCGACGTCCGAGCGGGTGATCGCCGTGACGCTCGAGCAGCTGGCCCGCATCCCCGAAGTCGTCGGCGTCGCCGCCGGCGCCGAGAAGGCCCCCGGCGTGCGCGGGGTCCTGCGCACCGGCGTGCTCGACACGGTCGTGCTCGACGCCGCCCTCGCGCGCGCCGTCCTCGCGAGAGCCTGAGCAGGAGCACAATCGGGGGACATGAGCGCCCCCGCCCCGACCGCGACGCCGATCGCGGACCATGCCCTGCTGTCGGACCAGCGCACCGCCGCGCTCGTGACACGCGAGGGCACGGTCGACTTCCTGTGCATGCCGCGCGTCGACTCCGCGGCGTTGCTGTGCTCCCTGCTCGGTGACGAGGACAACGGGCACTGGAGCCTCGCGATCGCGGACGGCGTCGTCGCCTCTCGCCGCTACGTCGAGGACACGATGGTGCTCGAGACGCACTGGACCTCCCCCACCGGCACGGCCGTCGTGACCGACCTGCTCGTGGCCGCGGGCTCGGCAGCCCCGACAGCAGAGCACGCCGACGACGTCACCGACCGCGCCGACCTCGTGCGCCACGTGCGCTGCACGGCGGGCACCGTCGAGGTGGTCCAGCGCCTGCGCATCCGCTTCGACTACGGGGCGACGATCCCGTGGCTGCGCACGTGCACCGACACCGAGGGCGCACCCGTGCTCTCGGCCGTCGCGGGCTCCGAGGCCATCGCCCTCCACGGTCCGGCGCTCGCCCCCGAGGGCTTCTCCCACGCGGGGTGCCATCGCCTCGCCGCCGACGAGCACACGGCATGGGCCCTGACCTGGCACCCCTCGTGGGCACCGATCCCCGTCGCGCCCGATGTGGAGGCCGCGCTCACGGACACCGTCGAGGTCTGGCGCGACTGGCTGGGCGGCGTCGACGTGCACGACCGCTTCGCGGAGCCCGTGCGGCGCTCGCTGCTCGTGCTCGCGGCACTCACCCACCGCCGCACGGGAGGGATCGTCGCCGCGCCCACGACCTCCCTGCCCGAGGACTTCGGCGGCGAGCGCAACTGGGACTACCGTTTCTGCTGGCTGCGTGACGCGGCCCTGTCGCTCGAGGCGCTGCTCGCGCACGGGCACGTCGACGCGGCTCGGCGCTGGCGCGACTGGCTGCTGCGGGCGATCGCCGGGGACCCGCGCCGCATGCAGATCATGTACCGCGTCGGCGGGGAGCGGTACCTCGCCGAGCACGAGCTCGACCACCTCGCCGGGTACGCCGGATCACGGCCCGTACGGATCGGCAACGGAGCCGTCACCCAGTTCCAGGGCGACGTCGTGGGCGAGGTGATGATGGCGCTCGCGGACCTGCGTGCACAGGGTGTCGACGAGGACGAGTGGTCCTGGCCGCTCCAGCGCCAGCTGCTCGCCGTCGCGGCCGAGCACGTCGACCACCGTGACCAGGGGCTGTGGGAGATGCGCGGCGAGCCGCAGTACTTCACCCATTCGCGCGTCATGATCTGGGCGGCCTTCGACCGCGGCATCGACGCAGTCGAACGGCACGGCCTGGCGGCCGACGACGCGACGCTCTCCCGCTGGCGCTCCCTGCGCTCCCGCCTGCGCGAGCAGATCCTCGCACGGGGCACGGACGCGTCGGGGGCCTTCGTCCAGGCCTACGACGGCACCGAGGTCGACGCGGCGCTCCTGCAGATCCCCCGGACGGGGTTCTGCGCGCCGGACGACCCGCACATGCTCGCGACCGTCGCACGGATCGAGCACGAGCTGATGACACCCGAGGGCCTCGTCCTGCGGTATCGGCCGCTGGGCCAGGACGGCGTCGCCGGGCCCGAGCAGTCCTTCCTCGTGTGCTGCTTCTGGCTCGTCATGCAGTATGCGGGCTCGGGGCGCGACGCGGACGCGCGGACCCTCATGGAGCGCGTGCTCGCGTGCGGCAACGACCTGCTGCTCTTCTCCGAGGAGTACGACGGGGAGCATGGCCGCATGGCGGGCAACTTCCCGCAGGCCTTCAGCCATCTCGGGCTGATCCAGGCCGTCGACGCGCTCACCTGCTGGTCGCGGCGGTAGCGCCCCTCAGGCGCGACCGGAGATGAGGTCGCTCAGGCGTTCGGACAGGGCGTGGTCGACCGTGAGCGGCACGTCGTCGAGGTGCGTGAGGGGGGCCGCGAGGCGGCCGCTCGCGATCAGCCATGCCCCGTCCGAGGCGACGATCTGCGCGGGCGTCAGGAGCTCCTCGGTGCAGACGCAGCCCTCGGCACGCAGGGCCGTGAAGACCGTGCCGACGCTCGTGCCGGGGAGCACGCCCGCGCTCGCCGGGGTGGTCGTGAAGGTGTCGCCGCGGCGCACGAGCAGCGTCGAGGTGGGCCCCTCGAGCGCGTAGCCCTCGGAGGAGAGGAACAGGACGTCCTGGGCGCCGCGGCGCTCGGCCTCGCGCAGGCCGGCCATGTTGACGGCATAGCTGAGGGACTTCGCGCCCGCGAGCAGCCACGGGCTCGTCGCGGGGGCCGTCGTCGGGATCCCGCGGTCGAGCGCGACCACGCGGATGCCGCGCCGCGGCGCGGAGTAGTCGGGCGAGGCCTTGGCGTGGATCCAGGCGGTGGGCCCGGCAGGACCCGGGGCGCCCGCCTCCGGGCCCGGGGTCACGAAGATCCGCACGAGCATCTCACCCACCGCGTCGTGGGCGGCGATCGCGGCGCGCACGGCGCGTTCGAGCACGCCCAGGTCGAGGGCTCCCATGTCCTCCATGTCGGCCGTGCGCTGGAGGCGCGCGAGGTGCTCGGCGAGCGCCATGGGACGGCCGTCGAACACGCCGACGGTCTCGAAGGCGCCCTCGCCCCGCACGACCCCCAGGTCGGTCACGAGCAGCTGCGGGGCGGTGGGATCGGCGAGGGAGAACGGCTCCTCTCCCGGGGCGGCGGTGCCGGCGACCCCCGGCACGAGGACGAGCACGGGGCTCGGGACAGAAGCGGCGGTCATGTCAGTCCTCCTCGGCGACGGCGACGACCAGGCCTCCGGAGGCCCAGGCCAGGTGGTGGTCCAGCGGATCCCCGGGCAGCTCGGCGTCCATCACGTCGACGGTCGCATCGAGCGGGGCATCGCGCAGATCGGCCACGGCGATCGTGCCGGCGGGCAGGCCGGCGGGCAGGCCGGCGGGCACGGTGCCCGGGGCGACGGGGACGACCGGAACGCCCACGCGCTCGGGCAGGCCGCCCAGGATCGTGCGCAGCAGATGGGCGTCCATGAGCTCCTCGGCCACGTCGGCGCGGTCCTCGTCGGACGCGCTCGCGCCCGCGCGGCGCTCGACCTCGGCGTCGAGCTCGTCGAGCGTCGCGGTCAGGGCATCGGCCCAGCGCTCGAGGAAGGCGCCCAGGTCGCGCGCGGCGAGCGTGAGCGAGAGGTCCTCGCCGATGCCGTAGACGGCGCCCGGGGTGCCGTCGCCGTCGACCGTCAGGATCACGGCGACGTCGCTGCCCTCGTACAGCGGGTAGTACGTGGTCGCGTCGCCGAGCAGCGTGTAGGGGCCCAGCTCGGTGCGCTCGTCGACGAGCAGGTCGAGCCGGGCGCGGCCCCGCAGCTCGATCCCGCCGAACTCCTCGAGCACCTGCTCGAGGGCGGGCGGCGGATCGGCGGCCTCGTCCGTCTGCCCCTCGTCGTCGACGAGGCCGGCACGCAGCGTGACGTCCTCGTCGTGGCGCAGGGCGAGGGAGGCCAGGCGCTCGAGGACGGGGCGGAGCGGCTCGACCGGCAGGACGTCGGCCTCGACGGGCCAGGGCAGGCGGTGGGGAGCGGGCATGGGGCCACTCTCGCACAGTCCGCCGGTCTCACACGCGATGCGCGGGCGCCCCCGGTCGGGTCACGAGCCAGCTCGCCGCGCCGCCCACCGCGGGATGGGCGAGCGCGTAGGCGGCGATCCACTCGCGGGCGAAGTCGTCGGCACCGTCGGCGTCGACCATCGCCCACACGCTCCCGCCGAAGCCGGCCCCGAAGGCGCTCGCGGCGTGGGCGCCGTGCTCGCGGGCCAGCGACTGCAGCGCGACGGTCTGGGGCACCTGGTTGCCCAGTGCGGTCTCCGCCTGGTGCTGGGAGAGGTCGACGAGCCGGCCGAACTCGAGCAGGTCGCCGCTCGCGAGTGCGCGCGCCGCCCCCGGGATGATGACCTCCGACTCGAGCACGAACTGGTCGAGACGGCCCCTGAGCACCGGGTCGTCCCCGACCAGGGCGCGCAAGCGGGCGGGCGCCTCGGGCGCCGAGCGCACCGCGTCGCCGAGGCTCGCGTCATCGCGGCGGGTCGCGGCGTTCCAGCGTCCGAGGATCTCGCGCGCCGATCGGGAGATGCGGTTGTAGCGGTCCTTGGCGGCGCCCGTCTTCTCGGCCTGCACGCCCGAGACCGCGACGACGAGCGCGGCGGTCGCGGGGAACGACACGGAGCCCTCGAGGCGGACCGGGCAGAAGGCGTACTGACGCAGCTCCCCCTCGGCCCCGCACAGCATGGCGGTGTGGTCCTCGCTGCCGCCGAAGGTGCCCACGCCGCGATGACCGGCGAGGTCGCCGTAGGTCCGACCGTTCTCGACGCACCCCAGGTACTCCGCGAGGCGCTCGCGGTCGGGTGCCGCGGCGCGCAGGCGCTCGTCGTGCGTGATCCCCGCGAGGTCCATGAGGGCGAGCGCGAGGGACACGACGAGGGCCGAGGAGCTCGACATCCCGGCCGCGAGCGGGAGATCGGAGTCGAGGACGAGGTCGGCGCCGCGAAGCATCCCGGGGAAGTTCGCATCGAGCCGGTCGACGACGGTCCGCACGTACGCCGACCAGTGGCCCGGCCGGGGGACGGCCTCGACCCCGGTCTCGGAGAGTCCCAGCTCGACCGTCTCGCGCGCGAGGGTCGAGGTCACGCGCAACCGGTCGTCGTCGCGGGCATGGCCGCGCACCGTATGGCCACGGTCCACGGCGGCCAGCAGCGAGCGGCCGCCCGCGTAGTCGGTGTGCTTGCCGAGCACCTCGATGCGACCCGGCACGAACCACGCGACCTCGTCGCGGGCAGACAGAGGCAGGGCCGGTGTCGTCACGGGCGCACCTCGATGCCCGCGAGGGCGTCGCGCACGGCGCCGATGTCGCCGCGCGAGGACATGTCCAGGACACCAGCCTCGACGGGCACGACGGTGAACTCCTCGCCGGTGGCGCGCGCGAGCGTGACGGCGTCGATGATCTCGAGCTCGCCGCGGGGCGAGGGCTCGACGCGCGCGCATGCGTCGAAGATCGCGGGCGTGAACATCCACGCGTTCATCGACACCGGGGCGTCCTGGCCGACGGCGGTGAGCTCCTCGTCGCTCGGCTTCTCGAGGATCCTCGTCAGATGCCCCTGCCCGTCGGTCTCGATCAGGGCGAAGGCGCGGATGCGGTCGGCGGGGATGTTGGAGTGTTCCACGAGCGCGCGGCGGTCGAAGCCGAGCAGGGCGCTCCCGGGGGCCGCGACCAGGCGGCGCAGGGCCTCGGCCGGGTAGTAGTTGTCGGAGTTCAGCACGACCACGCGCTCGCCGGGGGCGACCTCGCGGGCGGCGGCGACGGCGTCGGCCGTGCCGCGCGGCTGCTCCTGCACGACCGTGGTGACGCGGGTGCGGCCGCCGCTCGTCGCCGCGGCGTACTCGCGCAGGACGTCGTGTTCGGGGCCGATCACGAGGCACACGTCGGTCACGCCCGCGTCGGCGAGGGCGGAGATCACGTAGTCGAGGAAGGGACGTCCGACGTCGATCATCGCCTTGACGCCGGTCGCGGCGATCGCGGCCTGGGCGGGATCGAGGCCCGCGGCGTCGTCGGGGCGACGCATCCGGGTCCCGAGTCCGCGCGCGAGGATCACGGCCTGGGTGGGAGGGGCGGGGGCGGGAGTCAGCGCGGGCACGTGGGAAGTGTACGGATACACTGCGAGCCATGGGACGCGAGGTCGGACGCACCGAGTACACGCGCAGCCAGCGCACCCGGTACCGCCGCGAGCTGCGGCGCAACCTGGACATCTTCGAGACCTTCCTCGACCACGCGGAGTTCCGCACCGAGGGCACGATCGGCGTCGAGCTCGAGATGAACCTGGTCGACGACGCCGAGCAGCCGGCGCTCACCTCGACCGCCGTGCTCGAGGCCCTCGACGACCCGGACTACGTGCACGAGATCGGCGCCTTCAACCTCGAGACGAACCTGCCCGTGACCTCGCCCCTCGGGGCCGGGCTGCGCGGGCTCGAGGACGAGCTCGAGCGCCGCATGCGGCGCGCCGAGGACGCCGCGCGCACCCGCGGTGGGCACGTCGTCGCGATCGGGCACCTGCCCACCCTCACCGAGGAGCTGCTCGCCCATCCGTCGTGGCGCGCCCCCGGCGCCCGCTACGAGGCCCTCGACACGACGATCCTCGATGCACGCGGCGAGCAGATCCAGCTGACCGTCGAGGGCGAGGGCGGCGGCCTCGACGTCCGCTTCGACTCGGTCGCCGCCGAGGCCGCGTGCACGTCGATGCAGCTGCATCTGCAGGTCCCGCCCGAGCAGTTCGCGGCGGCCTGGAACGCCGCCCAGTCGATCGCGGGGCCGCAGGTGGCGCTCGGCGCCAACTCGCCGTTCCTGCTGGGCCGGCGTCTGTGGCACGAGACCCGGATCCCGACCTTCACCCAGGCGATCGACACCCGTCCACCCGAGCTCGCGGCGCAGGGCGTGCGGCCACGCGTGTGGTTCGGCGAACGCTGGATCACCTCGATGTTCGACCTGTTCGAGGAGAACGTGCACTACTTCCCCGCCCTGATTCCCGAGTCGCGGGAGATGGCCGAGGAGCCGCTGCTCACCGAGGGCGCCGCGCCGCGGCTGCACGAGCTCATGCTCCACAACGGGACCGTGTGGCGGTGGAACCGTCCGATCTACGACCCCGGCACCGATCTTCCGCACCTGCGGCTCGAGAACCGTCTGCTGCCGAGCGGACCGACGCCCGTGGACATGGCCGCCAACGCCGCGTTCTTCTACGGCATCGTGCGCTTCTTAGTCGATGAACGACGACCGCTGTGGTCGCGCCAGTCGTTCGCGAGTGCCCGGGAGACCTTCGAGACGTGCGCGCGGCGAGGCCTCGAGGCGCGCGTGCGCTGGCCCCGTCTGGGCACCGTGCCGGTCGCGGACCTGCTGACCGACCAGCTGATCCCGCGGGCCATGCAGGGGCTGCACGACCTCGGGGTCGACGACGACGTCGTCGCGCGCTACGAGTCGGTGCTCATGGGACGGGCCGCCTCGCGTCGCAGCGGGGCCCGCTGGCAGATCGACACGGTCGCCGCGTTCGAGCGCGACGGGATGAGCCGGGCCGAGGCGCTCACGGCGATGACCCGCGCGTACCGGGAGGGCACGTGGTCGCTACGACCCGTGCACGAATGGCCCGTCGGCTGAGACCGCACGCCACGATTCGTTCGCGATACGGACTTCTCGTCTCATAGAGCGATATGGTCGGGGCATGGCCTCTCCCCGTGCGACCTCCTCCACCCCTCCCGGCACCGCGGCACCCGGTGCGCGTGCCCGGGAGGACCGTTCGGCCCGCGTGGCCGTGACGATCTTCCCGCTGCTCGTCCTCGCCGCCGCTGCGATCGGCTTCTTCTTCTCGGGTCCGGCGTCGACGCTCGGCCCTGCGGTGAACCCGCTGCTCGGCGTCATCATGTTCGGGATGGGCCTGACCCTCACCCTGTCCGACTTCGCGCTCGTGGCCAGGCGCCCGATCCCCGTGCTGATCGGCGTCGTCGCCCAATACCTGGTCATGCCGCTGCTCGGGCTGGGCGTCGCGACGGCGCTGCAGCTGCCCCCGGCGCTCGCCGCGGGCGTGATCCTCGTGGGCTGCGCCCCGGGCGGCACCGCCTCGAACGTCGTCTCCTACCTCGCCAAGGCCGACACCGCGCTCTCGGTCGCGATGACGAGCGTGTCGACGCTGCTCGCGCCGCTGCTGACTCCCGTGCTCACCCTGTGGCTCGCGGGCCAGTACATGCCCGTCGAGGGCGGCTCGATGGCGCTCTCGATCGTGAAGATCGTGCTGCTGCCCGTGATCGGAGGCCTCGTGATCCGCTTGCTGCTGTCGCGCCTCGTCGACCGGATCCTCCCGGTGCTGCCGTGGATCTCGGTGCTCGCGATCTCGTTCGTCGTCGCCGCGGTCGTCGGCAAGAGCGCGGACCAGGTGGCCGCGGCCGGCGCGCTCGTGCTCGTCGCGGTGGTCCTGCACAACGGACTCGGCTACGCGCTCGGCTACGGTTTCGCGCGCCTGCTGCGTCAGCCCGTGCGCTCGGCCCGCACGGTCTCGATCGAGGTGGGCATGCAGAACTCGGGCCTGGCCGCCGGGCTCGCGGCGCAGTACTTCTCCCCCGCCGCCGCCCTGCCCGGGGCGGTGTTCTCGATCTGGCACAATCTCTCCGGCGCCATCCTCGCCGCGCTCTACCGGCGCAGCGACGCCCGCCGCGCGGCGGCCGCACGGCCCGAGGCGGTGGAGGTCAGCGCCTCCGCCTGAGCGCCTCGACCCCGTGGCGCGGACCTTCGGCCCAGCGCCGCGGCAGCTCGTGCAGAGGGCGCAGCACCGGGGAGCTCTCGATGCCGTCCGCGACGCGCGCGCCGGCCTCGTCGATCTCGTGCTCGACGACGGACAGGCCCACGGCGGGGTGGGCCCCGAGCGCGCGGAGACCGTCGCCGAGGGGCCCGCTGACCCGGTCCGCGAGCGGCTCGAGCACGTCGGCGTCGATCCGATTGGGCGTCTGCAGCAGGTACCGCGAGGGGGACCCGCCCGCGTCCTCGTCGTCGAGGGCCGCACCCCGGATGCCTGCCCAGGCGCCGTTCACCCGACCGGTCACGTGCGCGGACAGCCATCCGATCGGAGCGGCCGGTGTGAACTTCAGGACGTTGGCCGCCTCGTCGGCTCCCGCGAGGCCGTAGGAGACGCCGCCGTCGGCGACGCGGAACAGATCGCCGTCGCGCGCCCCCTGCATCGCCTCGTAGACGCCCAGGCGCCGGTTGGCGTCGTCCACGACGAGCGCCTCGGCCGCTCCCAGGTAGTCGGTCATGGACCGCGGCAGGCTCGCGCTCTGCGTCGCGGCGTGCTGGGTGACCTGGTTCCAGAGCCGCTCGGCGCGCGCTCCTCGCTCGGCCCCGAGCGCATCGCCGAAGAAGCCGCGCGACGGACCGGGATCGAGTGGTGCCACCCGGTCCAGGAACCCCTCGACGGGGCCCGCCGCGTCCGACGAGGGCCCGAGCACGAGTCGATCGAGCAGCCGCTGCCCGGGCGCCGGCGACGCGGTCTCACCCGCCGAGACCGCGTCCTGCTCGTCCGCGTGCACCGCGAGCGCGAGCGCATGCGCCCGCCATGCGGCGGCGAGGCGGCGGAGCGGTTCCACGAGGTGCGACGCGGCGTCCGCGCGGAAGGCGTCGGCGTCGTCGCCGTCCCAGCGCGCAGCGCCGATCGAGGTCATGAGCAGCTCGGCCCGCCCGTCGATCATGGTGCGCGTCGCCGTCATCATCCGGGCGTGAGCGCGCAGCGCCTCGACGTCGCATCCCAGGAACATGGCCCCCCTCTCTCCGGACCGCGCCGCGGTCGGCGGGCCGGTTCCGAGCCTGCCCGTCGCGACATGTGGAGGTCATGTGGAGGGGACGACGGTGGACGGCGCAGCACAGGGGGCATCGGTGCAGGTCAGGACGGTCAGGTCCCGCACGGCGTGGAGGGCGTTCCTCCGCCCGGGCCGGTTCCCAGGGAACTGGTAGGTCCAGCACAGCCGAATCCCCGGGTCACTGGCTTTACTGATCTCAACGCATCGACGGGAGGCCCGCCCACTGAGGAGGGGGCAGGGCCCACACAGAACCTCGATGCGGGGGAAAGGGATGGCCCCGGCTCGTGGGGACGAGCCGGGGCACTTTTCTGTCCGGCGTGCTGTATGCCCGGAGGGCGCTGCCGGCCGGCCGCGCGCTCAGTCCCGCAGGTCGATGCCGAAGACGCGGCGGATCTGCGCGACCGCGGTGCGCGTGAAGCGCACGTCGGAGGGGGTCGACGCGAGCGGCACGAACAGCCCCGGGTGCGCCGGATGTGTGACCCGGCCGTGGACCGATCCGGGCGTCACCACGAAGCCGGCCGCGGTCATCCGCTCGAGCAGCTCGCGACGGGTGGTCGGCACGCGCGTGCCCGCCCCGCGGCGCGGGGACCGGCCGGCGGCGAGCTGCGCGATCTCGTCGAGCTGCGTGACCTGCTCGGGCCGCACCGCCATCGCATAGGCGCGCGAGAAGGCGCCGATCACCGCGTTGTCGGCGCGACGGACCTGCACCACGAGGTCACCGCGGCAGAAATGGTCGGAGACGCCGTTGTCGGAGGTCCAGGCCTCCTCGGGGTCGGTGACCGTCTCGACGAGGCGCTCACGTCCCACGTCGCGCACCCCGACCGTCCGCAGCTCCCCCTCGTCGAGGCGCAGGGGTCGCGGCGTCGAGCGCGGGTCGTCGGGCCCCAGCGTGTGCAGGGCCTCCGGTGGCGGGGCGGGCAGAGGACGCGGCAGGGCGACCGTCCGCGCACGACGATGCGGGAGACGGTCGCCGGGATCGTCCGCGGGTTCAGTGCTCGGGGCCCGGCGGGCCGACCAGTCCACGGGACGCACGCGACGCGCGGGGTCCCGCCGACCGTGCAGCGCGGCGGGACTGGGCCGCTCCGGCACCGGATCCATGGCCGCTCCTCCCGTCACCTCGCGCATCCGTCGCCCCGAGCGCAGACGGCCCCGGGCGGTTGCTAGCGTAAGGCGGCCCGCCCGTCCCGCCGACCAGGAGCCTACCGTGACCCCCTCCCCCGTGATCGTCGACCGTCGCGGCGCCCACGTCGCGACGGGTGCCGTCCTCGCCGTCGAGTTCGTCCTCGTGGACTGAACCGCCCGTGGCCCCTCACCGCTTCGACCTCGATGCCCTGGGACGGGGCCTCGTGGTCGCCGATGCCCGGTCACGGCTCGAGGAGGCCGCGGCCACGGGAGCGATGGTGGTCACGGCGCCCCCGGGCACGGGCAAGACCACGCTGGTCCCGCCGCTCGTCTCCAACCTCGTGCGAGGACGGACCCTCCTGACCCAGCCCCGCCGGGTGGCCGTGCGGGCTGCGGCCCGCCGCATCGCCCGCCTCGACGGCAGCGAGGTGGGCGGCGCCGTGGGCCTCACCGTGCGCGGGGAACGCCACGTCGGCCCCGCCACCCGCCTCGAGGTGGTGACGCCGGGCGTCCTGTTGCGCCGCCTGCTCGCCGACCCCGGCCTCGACGGGGTGGACGCCGTCGTCCTCGACGAGGTCCACGAGCGCTCCCTCGACATCGACCTGCTGCTGGGGATGCTCGCCGAGGTGCGCAGCCTGCGCGAGGACCTGCAGGTCACCGCGATGTCGGCGACGCTCGACGCCCAGGCCGTCGCCCGGGTCCTGGGTGGGGCGCGCCCTGCGCCGATCATCGACGTGCCCTCCTCGCTGCACCCGCTCGACATCCGCTACGCGGCCTCGCCCGCTCCGCGGCTCGACGAGCGCGGCGTGACGCCCGGCTTCCTCGACCACGTGGCGCGCACGGCCGCCGCGGCCCACGCCGAGGCCGGGGACGTCGACGCGCTCGTCTTCGTGCCGGGTGCGCGCGAGGTCGACGAGACCGCGCGGCGCCTCCGCTCCCTCACCGATGTCGAGGTGCTGCCCCTCCACGGGCGCCTCGCCGCGCGTGAGCAGGATCGGGCGACGGGCGGGCGCCGCCGCGGCGAGGGTCCACGGATCGTGGTCTCGACGGCCCTCGCGGAGAGCTCCCTGACCGTGCCCGGGGTGCGCCTCGTGATCGATGCCGGGCTCTCGCGCGAGGTGCGCCGCGATCGCGGCCGCGACATGACAGGGCTGGTCACGGTGAGCGCCTCCCGCGCGAGTGCCGAGCAGCGCAGCGGCCGCGCCGCCCGCCAGGGCCCGGGCACGGCCGTGCGCGCCTACTCCGAGACCGACCTCGCCCGCATGCGCGCCGCGGCCCCGCCCGAGATCGCCTCGGCCGACCTGACCGACGCGACCCTCGCACTCGCGTGCTGGGGCACGCCGCGCGCCGAGGGTCTCGCGCTGCTGACCCCTCCCCCACTCGCTGCCGTGACCGACGCCGAGGCGGTGCTGCGCGCTCTCGGGCTCATCGACGCCGAGGGGCGCGCGACCGAGGCCGGCCGCCGGGTCTCGACCCTGCCCGTGGGCGCGCGTGAGGCGAGCGCCCTCGTGGCCGGGACCCGCGAGCTGGGGGCGCCGACACTCCCGGCCGAGGTGATCGCGGCTCTGTCGGACGACCACCGGGCCGCGGGTGCGGACCTGTCGTCCCTGGTCGACGCACTGCGCCACGGACGCGCTCCCGGGGCGGAGCGGTGGCGCCGGGAGGTGCGGCGCCTCGAGCGGATCGCCCGCGAGGCGACGGACGACGCGGCTGCCGCCGATACCGGCGCTCGGGCGGCCGCGCTCCCGGCCGAGCTGCGAACGGGTCACGTCGTCGCCCTCGCCCGCCCGGACCGGATCGCGCGGTGCACCGCGGAGCACGCGCACACCTACCTGCTGGCCTCGGGCACCCGCGCCGCGCTGCCCGAGGGCTCGTCCCTGCTCGGGCGGCCCTGGCTCGCGGTCGCCGAGGTCCAGCGCGCCGAGGGCCGCGCGGCCGACGGCACGGGCGCCGTGATCCGCGCGGCCGCCGCGATCGACGAGCGGACCGCGCTGGGGGTCGGCGCGCACCTGCTGCGCGAGGAGCGCGCGGCGCACATCGACGGCGGCCGCGTGAGCGCGCGTCTGGTGCGCCGGCTCGGCGCGATCGTGCTCACCGACACCCCCGTCCGCGCCGAGACGGCCGACCTGGCCCCAGCGCTCGCCGGGCATGTGCGCGAGCACGGACTTGCCGCTCTGACCTGGGGCGATGCGGCCGACTCGCTCCGACGACGGCTCGCCCTGGCGCACCGGGAGCTCGGCGACCCGTGGCCCGCGATGGACGAGGACGCGCTGCTGGCGCGCCTCGACGACTGGCTCGTCCCGCGACTGGCCGCGATGCGGCCGAGCGATCGCCTGGATCGCCTCGACGTGGCCGGAGCCCTGCGGTCGCTGCTCCCCTGGCCCGAGGCCGCCCGGCTCGACGAGCTCGTGCCGGAGCGCCTCCGGGTGCCCTCGGGGCGCACGGTGCGGATCGACTACCCGGAGATCGGGGACGACGAGGGACGCCCGCGCGTCGAGGTCAAGCTCCAGGAGTGCTTCGGCCTCGCCGTGACGCCGCGCCTCGTGGAGGATCGTGTGCCCGTCGTGTTCTCGCTCCTGTCCCCCGCACACCGCCCGCTCGCGATCACCGACGACCTGCGGTCGTTCTGGAGCGGCCCGTATCGCGAGGTGCGCAAGGAGATGCGCGGCCGGTACCCGCGCCACCCGTGGCCCGAGGACCCGTGGTCGGCGCCCGCGACGGCGCTCACGAGCTCGCGGCGGCCATGAGCGCGTCGTAGACGCGCCGGACGGCCTGTGCGGCGGGCACGTCGCGGCCCAGGGCGTCGATCCGCTTGTTCATTTCCCAGCGCGAGAGGCCCGGGACGTCGCCGGAGAGGATCCGGTGGGCGTTGCGCTGCGCCCGCAGGATGGACAGCAGCACCACGTCCTGGCGGGTGGGCTCGCGCTCGTCGCGCAGCACGGCCGCGAGGTCGCGGCGCACCGCGTGCTCGATCCCCGGATCGCGCACCGGCCACCTGCTGCCCAGCAGCCCGCGCTCGCGGATCACGACGCCTGCCGCCACGAGGTCCTCGCCCACCAGCTCGGTCGCGTCGAGAGCGCGGGTGCCGATGATGGTCGAGAGCCGCCGGCCGTCGACCTCCTCGAGCCGGGCGAGCACGCGGTCGAGCACGCCGTCGCCCGTCGGGGTCGCGTCGACGACGTTCACGCGGGGATTGCGCGCGTCGTCGAGCCGCACGCGCCCCCGGTCGACGAGATCGGTGATCACCGCTGCGACGAGCGACTGGCGCCGCACCTGTGTCGCCTCCTGCCGCCCCGCGTCATTGGTCAGCAGCAGGAAGAGATCGCGCACGATGGTGGTGCTCTGCGTCATACCCCGATGATGCCAAAGCCGACGGGGCTGGGCGCAGCGGCGTCGACCGCTCGGTCGAGGCGGCATCGACCTCTCCTAGACTCGCCGGATGCGATGCGACCACTTCGAGGCAGGCACGTGCCGTTCGTGCACCCTGCTGGACATGCCTCACGAGCGCCAGGTGCGGGAGGCCCGCGGCGCCGTCGAGGAGCTGCTCGCCCCCTTCATGGCGGACGGCGCAGGGTGGGACGCGCCGGTCACGAGCACCGAGGCGGGCTTCCGCAACAAGGCGAAGATGGTCGTGACGGGCACCGCGAACGAGCCGGTGCTCGGCGTCCAGGGGCAGGGCGGCGCGCGGGCGCGCAGCGATGCCGATCCGCTGCTGGGGACCGCGGATCTCGCCGACTGCCCGCTCTATCCGCCCGGGGTCGAACGCCTGCTCGAGGGGGCGCGGGCGCTGATCCGTCGCGCGCAGGTCCCGCCGTACGACGTGGCGCGCCGCCGCGGGGAGATCAAGAACGTCATCGTCACGACCACGCCCGATGGCCGGATGATGCTCCGCCTCGTGCTGCGCACCGATGCCGCGCTCGGACGGCTCACGGAGCATCTGCCCGCCCTGCTGTCCGCGCACCCCGAGGTCGCCCTGGTGAGCGCCAACCTCCATCCCGAGCACGCCGCGACCCTCGAGGGAGAGGTGGAGATCCCGCTCGCCGGTGACGCGTTCCTCCCGCTCACGATGGGACCCGTGACCCTCCACGCCCGCCCGCGGTCCTTCCTGCAGACCAACACCGCCGTCGCCGGAGAGCTGTACGCGCAGGTCGGGGCCTGGGTCGACGCGATCGACGACGGGCGCGGCGACGGCGCCCCTGCCCTGCGGCTGTGGGACCTCTACTGCGGCGTGGGCGGCTTCGCGATGACGTGCGCCCGACCCCTCGGCGCCGCCCGGCACCGCGAGGTCACGGGGGTCGAGGTCTCCGAGCAGGCGATCGTCTCGGCGCGCGAGGCGGCCGCGGCCGCCGGTCTCGACGCCTCGTTCCACGCCGACGACGCGACCGCCTGGGCGATCGCCCGCGCCGAGGAGGACGGCGCCCCGGACGTCGTGATCGTGAACCCGCCACGCCGCGGGATCGGGCCGCGCCTCGCCGCGTGGATCGAGGACTCGCGCGTACCCGACGTGATCTACTCCAGCTGCAACCCCGCGACGCTCGCCGCCGACCTCGCCACGATGGCGAGCTGCCGGATCGAACGGGGACGCCTGATCGACATGTTCCCTCACACCCGGCACGACGAGGTGGTGGTGCATCTGCGCCGCCATGGACGGAGGATCCCATGAGCACGACGGACCAGGACCCCCTGCGGGCGGCGCTCGCCGCGCAGCTCGCCGAGTCCGAGCGCACGGTCGCCCAGGACGCCAACAACGAGGTCGACGTGCGCCTCACGCGCACGTTCGAGGTCCCGATCGCGGTGCTGTGGGCCGCGCTCACCGACCCCGAGCAGCTTCCCCGGTGGTTCTCCCCGATCGAGGGCGAGCTGGGCGAGGGCGGCACCGTCCGCCTGATCACGATGGGGGTCGAGGCGCGCGTCCTCGGGTGCGCGCCGCCGCGGAACGCGACCCTGACCTGGGGGATCGGCGGTGACGCGAGCGTGCTCGACCTCCAGCTCGACGCCCGTGCCGACGCTGCCACCACGCTCTCGGTGCGACACCACGTCGCCCTGAACGAGCACCACGAGACCTACGGGCCCGCGGCGACGGGCGCCGGCTGGGACGGCGCGATGCTCGGGCTCGCCCTGCACCTCGCGGATCCCGAGGCCGACCAGGTCGCGGCGATGGCCCGTTTCCCGCTCTCCGAGGACGGACGGCGCTTCACGGCCGACTGCTGCGCCGCGTGGGAGCGCGCCGACGTCGCGGCCGGGACGGCACCGGGGACCGCCCACCGCCGTGCCGAGGCGACGTCCGCCTTCTACCAGGGCGTGCAGTGAGCGCATCCGTGCTCGTGCTCTCGCTCGGCGGGACCATCTCGATGGCTCAGGACGCGGCGGGACTGCGAGCCGCTCCCGCCGACGCTCCGGGCGCAGGCCTCGTCACCCCCGTGCCCGGCGACGTCGCGGTCACGCACGTCTCCGTCGCCAACGTCGGTTCCCCCTCGGTGCGCGTTGCGCAGCTGGCCGAGGTGCTCGAACGCTCCCGTGACGCCGTCTCCGGCGGCGCCGCCGGGGTCGTGGTCACCCACGGCACCGACACCCTCGAGGAGTCCGCTTTCCTGCTCAACCGCTACTGGGACCTCGAGGCGCCGCTCGTGCTGACCGGCGCGATGCGCCCGGCCAACGCCCCCGGGGCCGACGGTCCCGCCAATCTGCGCGACGCCGTGCTCACCGCCCTCGCGCCGACGGCGCGCGGCCTGGGCGTGCTCGCCGTGTTCGACTCCCTCGTGCACCTGGCCGACCGCGTCACCAAGGTCAGCTCCCGCTCGGTCGATGCATTCGCCTCCGAGCCCTCGGGGCCTGTCGCCCTCGTCGGCGAGAGCGATCTCCGGCTCGTCTACCACCCGACCGACCGTTCGGCCCTCCTGGGGGGCACCCTGCCCGATCGTCTGCCGCGCGTGCCCGTGCTCGCGCTCGGACTCGGCGATGACGCCGAGCTGCTCGACGCGCTCGCCCCGGACGCGCTCGACGGCCTCGTGGTCGAGGGCGTCGGCATGGGACACGTACCCGAGCGCGCCGTCGGCCGGCTGCGTGCGCTCACCGCGCACGAGCTGCCGGTCGTCGTCGCGACCCGGGTGCCCAGCGGCGGCACCGCGCTCAACCACTACGACTACCCGGGCAGCGAGGTGGACCTGATCCGCGCGGGCTGCGTGATGGCCGGGGCCCTCACTCCGCATTCCGCGCGGCTCCTGCTGCAGGCCCTCGTGGCCGACGGCGCCGACGCCGTGCGGATCTCCCGCGAGTTCGCGGCCTTCAGCTACTGACGAGCAGTCGCCGGAGCGTGACGCAGGGCACAGGCGATGTGGGACAGTGGGGGCGAGCGCCCCGCGCGCACCCCGACGACCGAAGGAGCGATCCCATGACCGAACAGCCCGACCCCAACGCCGGCACCGAGACCTCCACCCCGCACGTCCCCGTCGTCCCCCCCGGCGGCCTCGCCTCCCCCGCGACCGATCCCAACGTCGTCGCCCCGGCGAGCGCCGCCCCGCAGGCGGGCCCGCCCGCCGAGGAGGGCGTGGACCGCCCCCGGCTCGCCCGACTGTTCTCCGAGCAGCTCGCGCGGCTCAAGCTGACCGCCGAGGGCGAGGCTCACCACGGTGCGATGCCGGACGTCGAGCTCGATCCCGCCGAGCTCGATCCGGCGCTCGTCGACGAGCTCGTGGGCCTGAAGGTGTCGATCCCCGCCGTGAAACGGTTCGGCGTGCTCGGCGGCCTGCGCCCGAGAGGCGAGGACGCGTTCACGGTGATCATCGACGACGACACCCTCGAGATCCCGCATGCGGCACGGCTGCACGTGAGTTCGCGCTCGTGGCGCGAGGCCCACGAGGGCCCGGTCCCCCAGCTGACCGACGAGCTGCCCGCCTCGCCCCTGCACGGAGAGGAACGCTCCCCGGAGCACCTGACGGGCCCCGGCGACCTGCGCGAGTGACTGGCGCCGCCTGACGCGGGCCCGGACGGTTGCTAACGTTGCTAACACGCGGCGGTGGCTCGCGCCGTCGGAGCCCGAGGAGGTGTCCGTGCCCAATCCGTTCCGCGCCTCGTTCGGCGCCGTGCCGCTCTTCCTCGCGGGACGCGACCTGGTGCTCGACGACTTCGAGCAGGCCCTCGACCACGGCCCCGGCGCCGAGGGGCGCGCGACGCTCATCATGGGTGCCCGCGGCACCGGCAAGACCGTGCTGCTCACCGAGATGGAAGCGATCGCGCGCGATCACGACTGGCAGGTCGTCTCCCTCCACACCTCCGCCGGCTCGCTGCTCGAGGAGGCGCGCACCCAGGCGGTCGAGATCCTGCGGGATCTCGACCCGGAGGCGACCCGCTTCCGCGCGACGGGAGGATCGGTCGGCTCGATCGCGTCGCTGCAGGGCGAGGTGGTCGACCAGTACGGCGCACCGGCGCTCACGCCCGCGAGCACCCTGGCCCGGCTGACGGCCCTGCTGGGCGGTGACACGGGGCTGCTGTTCACGCTCGACGAGGTGCAGTCCGTCGACCTCGAGCGCCTCGCCGCGTTCGCCCAGATCTACCAGGACCTCGTGCGGGCCGAGCAGAACGTCGCGTTCGTCGGCGCGGGCGTCGGCGCGGGCGTACGCGCCCTGCTCGACAGCCCCAAGACCACCTTCCTGCGGCGCGCGCGGCGGGTCGAGATCGGGATGGTCGACCTCGGCTCCGCCGCGGCCGCGATCCAGGCCACGGTCGCGGCGACCGAGAAGTCGATCGGCGCCGAGGCGGCCGTGCGCGCCGCCGAGATCTCGTGCGGGTACCCCTATCTGATCCAGTACGTCGGGGCCCGGACCTGGGCGCGAGCGGCAGACGCCGACGAGATCCTGCTCGAGGACGCCGAGGGCGCGCGCGACGGCGCGATCGCACAGATGGCCACGAACGTCATCGAGCCGGCCCTCCGGTCCCTGGCGCCCCGGAAGCGCGAGTACCTCGAGGCGATGCTGCTCGACGACGGCCCCTCGGCGGTCGCCGACCTGGCAGCGCGCCTGGGCGTCTCGGCGGGCTACCAGTCCGTCTACCGCGAACGCCTCATCGACGACGAGCTGATCCGTCCCGGTGATCGCGGGACCGTCGAGTTCGCGCTCCCCTACCTGCGCGAGGCCCTGCTCGCCGGCCGCGGCCGCGACGCCGAGGCCGCGCCGCTCGCCTCGGGCGTGCGTGCCCGGCGCACGAAGGACCCCCGCGACCGCCGCTGACGCTCCCACCGGCGCATCGGCCGTGCACCGCCTCGCATGGCCCACACCACACCGATATATCTCTTGCGGCGTCCGCAGTAGCGATATATCGTGATGCTGACGAAAGAGAAGGGAGTTGCCCCATGCGACACCACCACCATCACGAGTTCCCCCATCCCGAGCACACCGACGACCTCCGCTCCGCTTTCCGGGACGCCCACCGCGGCGACTTCGAGGAGGCCGGCGCCGAGGGCCGCGGCCGTCGCGGCGGTTTCGGCGGCCGCGGCGTCGGAGGCGGCCCGCGATCCGGCTTCGGCCCCGGCACCGGCTTCGGCCCGCGCACGGGCTTCGATCCTCAGGACGAGGACGATCCGCGCCGCGGCTTCGATTCCCGCGGCGGCTTCGGCCCCGGCGCCGGCCCCTTCGGGCCGGCTGGCATGCCCGACGGCTTCGACCCCCGCTTCGGCGGCCCCCGTGGCCGTCGCGGGCGGGGACGCGGACGCGCCCCACGCGGGGACGTCCGCACGGCCGTCCTGCTGCTGCTGGCCGAGGAGCCGATGCACGGCTACCAGCTCATGCAGACGATCGCCGATCGCACGGGCGGGCGCTGGTCGCCGAGCCCCGGTGCGATCTACCCGACCCTCAGCCAGCTCGAGGACGAGGGCCTGGTCTCGGTCTCGAAGGACGGCGGCCGCAAGCTCGCGAGCCTGACCGACGAGGGCCGTGCGCACGTCGAGGAGAACCGGGCCTCGTGGCCTGATCCGTTCCCCGCGGCCCCGACCGACGGCGAGCAGAACACGGTCGACCTGCGCACCCTGACCCATGAGCTCATGGGCGCGGTGCGGGAGGTCGGGCGCAGCGCGAGCGACGCGCAGGTCCGCGCGGCCGCCGACATCCTCGCCGACGCCAAGCGGTCGCTGTACCGCGTGCTGGCCGGCGACGTCGAGGACGCGGCGAGCACCGCCGCCCCGGCGGCGGACGGCTCGGAGGCGCAGGCACCCGAGCACGAATGACGAGCGGCCGTGGCCCCGTGACCTTGGTCCCGGGGCCACGGCCGTCCTCAGTCCTACGGTGTTCTCAGAGGTTCGCACCCGGGGGCGGGTGCACCCTGCCGACCGCGGCTCCGTGACAACGCCGTCCGGAGCCGCCGTCGGCGACTTCCCCGTCACGGGCTCGCGGCGACCCGCACGACCGTCTCGACCCGGGAGCTTCATCATGATCGTCCGTTCTCCTCACACCGCCTCGTCCGCACCGCGGCGGCGGACGCTCCTCGCCGGAGCGCTCGTCCTCCCGCTCGGCCTCGCGGCCTGCGGCTCGTCCTCGGTCACCCGCGCGGACGACGCGGACGCGAGCGCCCTGACGCTCCCGCAGGGCGTCGCGGCCGACCAGCCCTACATCCAGTTCGGTGACGGCGCCTCGGGCGACACGGTGATCGACGTCTACCTCGACTTCCTCTGCCCGTACTGCAAGAAGTTCTCGGAGGCCAACGGTGCCGACCTCGCCGAGCTGTCGACGCGCGAGGACGTGACCGTGCGACTCCACCTGCGTCCCATGCTCGACCGGGCGACCTCGCCGACGGGCTACTCCGGACGCTCCGCCAATGCCGCCCTGGCCGTGTACGACGAGGAGCCGACCCGCTACTGGGCGATGGAGAGCGCCCTGTACGACGCCCAGCCCGCCGAGGACTCCGCGGGCCTCGACGACGCGAGGCTGATCGAGCTCGCCCACGGTGCGGGGGCGACCGCGGCGGTCGACCAGCACATCACCGACGGCACCTTCATCCCCTACGTCGAGCAGGTCGTCGAGCCGGAGGCGCGCGCCAAGGACTACGGCACCCCGGTCGTCGAGATCGGCGGGACCGAGGTGGCCGAGGCCGACCTCTACGTCGCCGGCGGCCTCCTGCAGGCGGTCGAGAGCTGACGGGGCGCGGGAGCGCCGCCGTCATCCGTGCTCGCGGTCCCGGGGGCGCAGGTCGATGCGCCGCAGGAGCTGGGCGTTCAGGGCCACCACGACGGTCGAGGCGCTCATGAGCAGTGCGCCGACGCTCATCGGCATCACGAACCCGATCGGGGCGAGCACGCCCGCCGCGAGCGGCACCGCGATCACGTTGTAGCCGGCCGCCCAGCCCAGGTTCTGGAGCATCTTGCGCCACGCGGCCGTCGACAGGTCGATCACGGAGACGATCGTGCGCGGATCCGAGCCGGCCAGCACGATGCCCGCCGAGGCGATCGCGACGTCGGTGCCCGCGCCGATGGCGATGCCCACGTCGGCCCGCGCGAGCGCCGGGGCGTCGTTGACGCCGTCGCCCACCATCGCGACCCGGCGCCCCTCGTGCTGGAGCTCGGCGACCCGGTCGGACTTGTCCTCGGGCCGCACGTGCGCGTACACGCGGTCGATTCCGAGCTCGCGGGCGACCGCATCGGCGACCGCCTGCGCGTCCCCCGTGACCATGGCGACCTCGAGACCGCGCTCGTGCAGCTCGTCGATCGCCTGCCGGGACTCCGGGCGCACCGCGTCGGCCACCCGCAGCGCGCCGAGGATCTCGTCGCCGTCGAGCACGTGGAGGACGGTCGCGCCCTCACCGCCCCATGTGGAGGCGGCCTCGAGCGCCGTCAGGCCGTGGTCCTCGAGCAGGCGCGGGCCGCCGACGGCGATGCGGCGTCCGTCGACCGTCGCCGAGACCCCGGTGGCGGGCTCGGAGGAGAACGCCGTGGACGTCGGGACCTCGAGCTCCCGCTCGTGGGCGGCGCGCAGCACGGCCTGGGCGAGCGGGTGCTCGCTGTCGGACTCGGCGGCCGCCGCGAGCGCGAGCACGTCCTCCTCCGCGGTGTCGGGGCGCTCCGGGGCGGTGACGAGGCCCGTGACGGCGGGCGCGCCCTCGGTGAGGGTGCCGGTCTTGTCGAGCAGCACGGTGTCGATCGTCCGCATGCCCTCGAGGGCCTCGCGGTCGGTGATGAGGACGCCCGCACTCGCGGCGCGCCCCGTGGCGATCGAGACCACGAGCGGGATCGCGAGGCCGAGGGCGTGGGGGCACGCGATCACGAGCACCGTGATCACGCGCTCGAGGGCCGTGTCGGGGTGGCCGAGGGCGAGCCACACGATCGCGGTGACGATCGCGGCCACGAGGGCGAACCAGAACAGCCACGCCGCGGCGCGGTCGGCCAGCAGCTGGGCACGCGAGCTCGAGCTCTGGGCGTCGGCCACGAGCTTCTGGATGCCGGCGAGCGCCGTGTCCTGACCCGTCGCGGTGATGCGGACGCGCAGGCCCGAGTCTGTCGCGACGGTCCCCGCGACCACGCGGTCTCCCGTCGCGCGCTCGACGGGACGGGACTCGCCGGTGATCATCGACTCGTCGAGGTGCGCGGAGCCGTCGACGATCTCACCGTCGGCGGGGACCGTCGAGCCGGGCCGCACGATCACGACGTCACCGGCGGCGAGGTCGGCGGGCGCGACCGTCTCGGTGCCGGCGTCCGTGATCCGCTCGGCCTCGTCGGGCAGGAGCGCCGCGAGGGAATCCAGTGCCGAGGAGGTCTGCGCGAGCGAGCGCATCTCGATCCAGTGCCCCAGCAGCATGATCACCACGAGCAGCGCGAGCTCCCACCAGAACGCGAGATCGGAGGCGAGCAGGCCGAGAGTGGCCGCCCACGACGCGACGAAGGCGACGGTGATGGCGAGCGCGATCAGGAGCATCATGCCGGGCTGCCGGGAGCGGATCTCCGAGACGGCGCCCGTGAGGAACGGGCGGCCGCCCCACACGTACAGGATCGTGCCGAGCACCGGGGGGATCCAGGAGAGGACGCCGCTCGTGGGCACGCGATAGCCCAGCAGGTGGGCGAACATGGGGTCGAGCGCGACGACGGGCGCGGCGAGGACCAGCATGATCCAGAACAGCCGGCGGAACATCATGACGTGGTGCATGTGGCCGCCCGCGTGCCCGGAGTGGTCCATGTGGTCGACGTGCTCTGCGTGCTCGGGGACCGCCGTGCCCTGCGTCGCGTGCTGCATGGACTCGTGATCGTGGGGACTCATATGTCGTTTCTATACCCCCGAGGGGTATTTTGTCGAGACGGCGGGCGGCAGAGAGCCCCGGGCGGCTCGCACGTCGCCCGGGGCTCTGCCCCCCTCCTTGCACGGGTCCCCCCGAACCCGTGTGCGTCACGAACCGGCGTCGGTGGCCGCGAGGGCCACGGGCTCCGTCGTCCGGACGCGCAAGACCCCGTCGACAGGGACTTCCCTGGGACATTACGGACATGTCGCCGTGCGTTCAATGCACGCGGCGGAAGTTTCCATGATCTTCCTGGTCAGACGGAGAAAAAAGTTTCGCGACAGAGGAAGGTCATGTCGTCGTGTCCTCGCTCGGCGCCGCCGCCCCGCCCACAGCGAACGCGACGTGACGGATCGCGGCGCGAGCGGGAGACTGCTGGGGTCCCCCGTCCGCGATCCGTGAGGTGATCACGTGCCCGTTCCCGCCGACCCGTCGTCCGCCCTGCAGCAGTACGCCCATCCCGAGAAGCTCGTGACCACCGCCTGGCTCGCCGAGCGTCTCGGGGACGACGGCCTCGTGGTCGTCGAGTCCGACGAGGACGTGCTGCTGTACGAGACCGGTCACATCCCGGGCGCCGTCAAGATCGACTGGCATCTCGACCTCAACGACCCCGTGACCCGGGACTACGTCGACGGCGCCGCCTTCGCCGAGCTGATGGCGCGCCACGGCATCGCGCGCGACACGACGGTTGTCGTCTACGGCGACCGCTCGAACTGGTGGGCCGCCTACGCCCTGTGGGTGTTCGAGCTGTTCGGCCACGAGGACGTGCGCCTGCTCGACGGAGGTCGCTCGGCCTGGCAGGCCGAGGGCCGCGAGATGACGCGCGAGGAGCCCGCGCCCCGGCCCGCGGAGTACCCGGTCGTCGAGCGCCGGGACGCGCCCCTCCGCGCGTTCCGCGAGGACGTGCTCGGCTTCCTGGGCGGCCAGCTGGTCGACGTGCGCTCGCTGCCCGAGTACACGGGCGAGCGCACCCACATGCCCGAGTACCCCGAGGAGGGCGCCGTGCGTGGGGGCCACATCCCGACCGCGCGGTCCGTGCCGTGGGCGCGTGCCGCCCAGGAGGACGGACGCTTCCGGCCCCGGGCCGAGCTCGAGGCGATCTATCGCGAGGAGCTCGGCTTCGACCCCGCCGAGCCCGTGATCGCCTACTGCCGCATCGGGGAGCGCTCGAGCCACACCTGGTTCGTGCTGCGGCACCTGCTCGGCTTCGAGGACGTGCGCAACTACGACGGCTCCTGGACCGAGTGGGGCAACGGGGTGCGCCTGCCCATCGCGGTGGGCACCGAGCCCGGCGAGGCGGAGCGCCGATGACCCTCGAGAACGCCCGGAGCGCCGTTCCCGCCGCGCTGCAGGAGATCGCCGACGACTTCGGTCAGCTCACCGGCAAGGACCGCCTGCAGCTGCTGCTCGAGTTCTCCGACGGTCTGCCCGCCCTCCCCGCACGCTACGCGGACCATCCCGAGCTCCTCGAGCCGGTTCCCGAGTGCCAGTCCCCCATCTTCCTCGCGACCGAGGTGGAGGGCACGGGGCGCGACGCGAGGGTGCGCCTGTTCTTCTCGGCGCCGCCCGAGGCGCCGACCACGCGCGGCTTCGCGGGAATCCTGGCCGAGGGCCTCGATGCCCTCACGGCGGGCGAGGTGCTCGACGTGCCCCTCGACGTGACGGGGCGGCTCGGCCTCGCAGAGGTGGTCAGCCCCCTGCGGTTGCGCGGCATGGCCGGGATGCTCGGGCGGATCCAGCGGCAGGTGCGCGACAAGGCGCAGGTCCCTGCCACCTGATCGGCCCTCCGGCCGAGCCCTTGACACGGCACAACCAAATGGTTGTAGGTTGGGGGCGCGAGCACGACCGTCGAGGACCTCGCCGACGCGCGGTTCCATGCCCTGGCCGACCGCACCCGACGCGACATCCTGCGCCGCACGCTGCGGAGCGAGCAGTCGGTCTCCTCACTGGCGCGGAAGTACGACATGAGCCTCACCGCCGTGCAGAAGCACGTCGGAGTGCTCGAACGAGCCGGTCTCATCACCAGACGCCGCCGCGGCCGGGAGTCCCTCGCCCGCGGCGAGGTCGAGGCGGTGCGCTCGGCGGCCCAGCTCCTCTCGGAGCTCGAAGCCCTGTGGCGGGACCGCATCGCGCGCATCGACGAGCTGATCGATCCCGCCTCCTCCCAGGAGGCACCACCATGCCCGTCACCGACGTCCACCACGACCTCGACACCCTGACCCTCACGATCACGGCACAGTTCGCCGCTCCTGTCCAGCGCATCTGGGACATCTACGCCGACCCTCGTCAGCTCGAGCAGATCTGGGGCCCGCCGGAGTTCCCGGCGACCTTCGTCGACCACCGCCTCGCGCCCGGGGGCCGGATGACCTACTACATGACCGGGCCCGACGGTGAGCGGTTCCCCGGGTGGTGGGAGGTGCTCGAGGTCGACGAGCCGCGCGGCTTCCGCTTCCGGGACGGCTTCGCGCGGCAGGATCTCACGCCGGACCCCGATCTTCCCGTCAACGAGACGAGCTGCACGTTCGAGGAGCACGACGGCGGCACCCGCGCCACCTACGTGTCCACGTACGCGACGCGCGAGGGACTGCAGCAGGTCCTCGACATGGGAGTCGAGGAGGGCACGCGCACGGCGCTCGACCAGATCGACGCGCTCGTGGCGTGATCAGGACTGCGCCGCGAGTGGCGTGATCAGGACTGCGGGAGCAGCCCGAACACGTAGTACGGCTCCGTGTCGTCACCGGGTTGCGCGGTGCCGTACCACGTGCCGTCGCCGCCGCCGTCGGTCGTGCCCGTCACGTCACACACCAGGTGATCGCCGGAGTCGAGCACCTGGCAGGTCGCCCCGACCTCCGCAGGGATGTCGCCGTCCGGGTGCTCGGCCAGCATGACCGCCTCGATCACCGTCTCCTGTGCCGAGCCCTCGGTGACGGACGCACGATCGTCCTCCTCACTCGCGGCCGCCACGATCTCGGTGCCGGTGGGCACGGTGAAGTCCCCGGGTCCCTGCCCGTCGACGTGGTGGATCACCACGGTCTTGTCGAAGGCCGACGGCGCGAGCGCGACCTGGACGGTGACGACGGCGCTGTCGTCCTCCCCGGTGAGCCTGCACAGGACCATGGCCCCATCGGTGTCGGCGGAGGAGTTGCAGTCCGGGACGTAGGTCTGGTCGCCGTCGTCGAAGCCGGCGATGAACTCGGACTGCGCGACCTGCTCCGCTGTGAGCGACGTCCGACCCTCGCGATCGATCACGGCCTCGTAGTACGAGGCGCCCTCGGACTCGCTCGTGCCGCTGGTGCCGGGCTCGGCCAGGATCGTGCCCTCCCACGAGGAGGGGACGCTGACCCCGGCGTCCTCGGAGCGGGACGACGGGTCATCGCTCGCGCTCGTCGTGCCCTCGGTCGGCGGCTCGGCGGACGAGGACCCCTCCGCGCTCTCGCCCGTTGAGCTCTCCTCCGCGCTCCCCGTCGGGTCCGCGTCGGCTGGATCCGAGGCGGCACTGCATGCGGCGAGGGAGGAGGCCGCGGCGACGAGCAGAGCAGGACGGACGAGGGCACGGGTGAATGTGACACAGCTCATACTCTTGGAGAGTATGCTCCGCTCCCCCCGACGGCAAGGGTCCGCTGCTCTGGCAGACTCGCCCGCATGGATCTCGAGGGCCCGTGGCAGGCCGCGGCGCGCGGCGCGCATCTCTGGGCGGACGGCGCCGCGCAGCCGACCGTCTTCGCCCGCATGTCGGCGCGCGCCGCAGCGCTCGGGGCGATGAACCTGGGCCAAGGCTTCCCCGACACCGCCCCGCCACCCGTCGTCGCCGAGACCGCCCAGCGCAACATCCGTGAGGGCGTGAACCAGTACCCGCCGGGCCCGGGGCGGCCCGAGCTGCGCGCGGCGATCGCCCGCCACCAGGAGCGCTTCTACGCCCTGGCCTGGGATCCCCGCAGCGAGGTGCTCGTGACCACGGGCGCGACCGAGGCGATCGCCGCCGCGATCCTCGCGCTCGTGCGGCCGGGTGACGAGGTGGTCACGCTCGAGCCCTTCTACGACTCCTACGCGGCGACCATCGCACTCGCCGGAGGCGTGCACCGCACGGTCCCGTTCGAGGTCCGGTGCACCGACGGCGAGCTGTCCCTGTCGGTCGCGCCGCACGCGCTCCGCGAGGCCGTCACGGACGCGACCCGCCTGATCCTGCTGAACTCCCCGCACAACCCCACCGGTGCGGTCCTCGGACGCGAGGTGCTCGAAACCCTCGTGGAGGCGGCATGCGCGCACGACGCGATCATCGTGTCGGACGAGGTGTACGAGCACCTCACCTTCGCCGCGTCCCACGTTCCCGTCGCGACGCTCCCGGGCGCGCGCGAGCGGACCATCACGATCGGCTCGGCGGGCAAGACCCTGTCGGTCACGGGCTGGAAGATCGGCTGGGTCACGGCCGTCCCCGAGCTCGTCACGGCGGTCACGGGCGTCAAGCAGTGGCTCACGTTCACCTCGGGAGCCCCGTTCCAGGGCGCGGTCGCGCGCGGCCTCGAGCTGCCCGAGGCCCAGTACGCGGCGATCGCCGACGACCTCGCCCGGCGGCGCGACCTGCTCATGGACACGCTGCGCGGGATCGGCGCGCACGTCGCCGTGCCCGAAGCGGGCTACTTCGTCCTGGCGGATCTCTCGCCGCTCGGCGAGGACGACGCGTCCGCGCTGTGCGAGCGCCTGCCCGAGGAGGCGGGCGTCGTCGCGATCCCCGTCGCCGCGTTCTGCCATGACGAGGCCGCGGGCGGGCATGCGAGCCGGTACCGCTCGCTCGTCCGCTTCGCCTTCTGCAAGGACGATGCGACCCTGGCCGAGGCGGCCCGACGGCTCGGGACGTGGGCGCGATCGCGCCGAGGCGCTTAGGCTGATCCCACCCTTCGGCCGAGGAGGCCCGATGACCGCGATCGATCATGACACGTACTCGTCCTACCTGACGGAGCACTACCTGGGAGCCTCGTCCGGGGCGCAGGCCTTCCGGGCCGCCGCCTCGGCCTGGGAAGGCCGCCCCGGGGGCGAGCTGCTGCAGGAGCTCGCCGACGAGGTGTCGGCGGACCGGGACACCCTCCGGGATCTGATCCGCGGCCTCGGGTACTCCGTGGGCCCTCTCCAGCAGACCGCAGCCGCGGGAGCCCAGGTCGCCGGACGGTTGAACCCGATGAACGTGCTGCGTGCCCATCAGGCCGCCGCCGCTCGCATCGAGATCGAGACGCTGACCGGGCTGGTCCGCGCCAAGCGATGCCTGTGGGAGACGCTGCTGCGGCTCACGGCCGTGGACCTGCGCTTGGACCCGCAGCAGCTCGAGCGGCTCGCCGAGTCCGCGCGATCGCAGGAGGAGCGGCTGGACCGGATGATCCAGGACGGCGCGCTCGCCGCCTTCACCACCGAGTGACTCCGCGACCGTGAGGACCCTCCGGCCCCCGGTCGCCGTCCGGACGGCGGCGCGCCGATGACCGGGCTCATCGCCGCGGGCGTCGTCGCCGTCATCGTCACGGGGACCTGTGGCACCTCGGCCACCGCACCCGACGGGGGACGGACATGCAGCCGCGCATCGACGCGATGCGCACGCGCCTCGAGACGAGCCGCCGGCTCAACGCCCAGCACCTCGAGGCCCTCGAGCGCGCCAAGGCCACGATCGGGACCGAGCATCCGACGCGCGAGCAGCTCATGGACGCCTACACGGCCGCGCTGCGCGAGCTCGCCGACGGGGGCGACGACCTGGCCCGGCGCCGGATCGAGCTCGCCGACGAGGCCTCGCGCCGCCTCGGTGATGCCGCGTACCAGCAGAACCTGCGGCTGCTCTCGAGCGCGAGCCGCGGCGGCGCGGAACTGGCGCGGAAGCGGATCGAGGCGCGCCACGCCCGGTCGAGGCAGGTCGCGGGCCGCGGCGGCCCCGGGCACGGCCGAGCCCCGATGCTGCCGGATCCCGAGCGGCTCGAGCGCTACGCGACGCGCCTGCGCCGGGCGAGCGCCGACATCGGCTATCTCGCGCGTCAGCCCCTCGGCACCCGGGAGGGGACCGTGCTCGTGTGGGCGGGCATGCGCGGCGCCGTGACGGTCGCGGCGGCCCAGACCCTGCCGCCCGGGACCCCGCATCGGGCGCTGCTCGTGTTCGTCGCCTTCACCGTCGCGACGCTGTCGCTCCTGGTCCAGGGCGGCACGATCGGGCTGATCGTGCGCCGCCTGTTCTCGACCGAGCCGAGCCAGGAGGAGACCCAGCACCTCGCCGAGCAGCATGCCGCGATCCTCGCGCTCCTGGACACGGCCGCCTCCGAGGCCGAGCTCGCCGTCGACGACGACCTCTCCGACAAGGAGAGGCAGCTGGCCACGCTCGTCGCCCAGCGCGACACCCTGCTCGATGCGCGGGACGACGGCCTGTTCGATGCCGACGCCCTCCAGCACGCGCTGGACGCCGTCGACGCCCAGGAGATCGCGCTGTCGATGCAGGGCGGCCCGGAGGGCGGACCTCCGCTCACGCGGTCCGCACCACGAGGCTCGCGCCGTCGCGCAGGGTGCCGGGGGCCAGCACGAGGCCGGCGGCGCGGTAGCGGCGGCGCACCGGCTCGCCCGTGACCGCGACGCCGTCGACCTCGACGCGCTCGAGGCCGCACCCGCGCTCCCCGCGCTCGTAGCGCACCGTGATCCAGCCGCCGTCGAAGGGGATCCGGGCGCTCACGCCGTCGAGCGCCCGCGGCAGCACGGGATCGATCTCGACCCCGTGGGCGCGTCGGCGCACGCCGAGCACGTCCTCGACGGTCAGGCGCAGCAGGAGCCCAGGACCCGAGGAGTAGACCCGCCATCCGCCCTCGAAGACGGTCGCCGGGTCGAACAGGTCGCGGGCACGCGCGGTGGCCTCCTCGCGGTCGGCGAAGGCGGCGTCGGAACTCGAGAAGTAGGTGTTGGCCTGGCGAACGGCGGCGCCGCGCACGCGCTCCGCGAGACCGGCGGGGATCGCGTGGAGCAGCTGCTCCCACAGGGCCTCGGTCTCGCCCAGGCGGGCGAGGGCCTCGAGGAAGCGCAGATGGGCGTGCATGTACATGAGCCCGATCTCACGGCCCCAGAAGGTCGCGGCCTCGGCCCGCTGGAAGCGCTCCATGACACGTCATGACGTCCTCGTCGTGAAAAGAATACAACCGCTTACATTCCGGATGTAAGCGGTGACATTACGCCGGGTGGCGCGCGAGCACAAGGGGCGCGGTCGCTTTCCGCGGGACCTCCGGGGTTCTGACGAGCCCGCTCGCGTCGCGTAATCTCGGTCGCACGCGCCATTCCGTCCGGCCGAGAGGAGATCCCCATGTCCCGGCTCAGCGACCTGCTCGATTCGTCCGCGATCCGCCTCGACGTGCCCGCCGCCGACTGGCGTGCGGCGATTCGCGCGGCAGGAGAGCTGCTCACCGCCTCCCGGGTCGCGGGCGCCGCGTACACCGATGCCATGATCCACACCGTCGAGGAGCACGGGCCCTACATCGTGCTCGCGCCGGGCTTCGCCCTGGCCCACTCGCGGCCCGACGACTCGGTGGTCCGCACCGGCCTCTCCTTCGTGCGGCTCGCCGAACCGGTCGTCTTCGGCAACCCCGACAACGATCCCGTCACCCTCGTGATGGCACTCGCCGCGGCCGACTCCAGTGCCCATCAGCAGGCCCTCGCGGCCCTCGCGGGCGTGCTCGCCGACCGTGAGCGCCGTGATGCGCTCGACGCCGCGGCCACGCCCGACGAGGTGCTCGCGGTGCTCGAGGCCCCGTCCCCGCGCCCGGCCGCAGCGACACCGGCGCCCGCGTCCGCCCCGGAGGCCTTCGCCGAGGCCGCGCCCACGTCCGACCACGGCGGGACCGTCCCCTCGAAGAACCTGATCCTCACGGTGTGCGGCAACGGCCTCGGCACGAGCCTGTTCCTCAAGAACACGGCCGAGCAGGTGCTCGACCGCTGGGGCTGGTCGCCCTACATCAGCATCGAGGCGACCGACACCATCTCCGCCAAGGGCAAGGCCCATGACGCCGATGTCGTGCTGACCTCGGGGGCGATCGCCGACGCGCTCGGCGACGTCGGCGTGCCCGTCGAGG
Organism: Brachybacterium sp.; assembly: GCA_032101665.1. GTDB lineage: Bacteria > Actinomycetota > Actinomycetes > Actinomycetales > Dermabacteraceae > Brachybacterium. Next base: position 42,807 of record DAMDHZ010000007.1, read on the forward strand.
TGATCCGTGACTTCACCTCCCAGACCGAGATCGACGCCGCGCTGCGCCGCCTCTACGCCGTCTGACGCCCGTCCCCTTCCCCCGCTCGAGCATCGGAGCTGCGACCATGAACATCCTTCTCGCGATCGCCCAGTTCCTCGTCAACGAGATTCTGAGCGTCCCCGCGTTCCTCATCGGCATCATCACCGCGATCGGCCTGCTCGCTCTGCGCAAGAGCGTCGGCCAGGTGATCGGCGGCGGTCTCAAGGCCGTCCTCGGCTTCCTCCTCATCGGCGCGGGCGCGACCCTCGTGACCGCCTCGCTCGCCCCGCTCGGCACGATGATCCAGGGTGCGCTCGGCGCCCAGGGCGTGGTCCCCACCAACGAGGCGATCGCGGGCATCGCCCAGCAGCAGTACGGCGCCCAGGTCGCCTGGCTCATGATCCTGGGCTTCGTGGTCGCGATCCTGCTCGCGCGCTTCACACCCTTGCGCTACGTGTTCCTGACCGGACACCACATGCTGTTCATGGCCACCCTCATCACGATCGTGATGGCCTCCGCGGGTCTGCCCACACCGGTCGTCGTTGTGCTCGGGGCGGCGCTGCTCGGCATCCTCATGGTCTCGCTGCCCGCGCTCGCCCAGCCCTTCACCCGCAAGATCACGGGCGACGACACGATCGCGATCGGTCACTTCGGCACCGCCGGGTACATCGCCTCGGGAGTCGTGGGCCGCCTCGTCGACCCCCGCGGCAGGAGCCGCTCGACCGAGGACATCACGGTGCCCGAGGGCCTGCGCTTCCTGCGCGACTCGATGGTCGCGACCGCGCTGTCGATGGTGCTCATGTACGTCGTGGTCGCCCTCGTGTACCTCGCTCGGGCTGGGCAGGAGACGGCGTTCACGGCCTTCGACACCCCGGCCTCGAACGTCGGCAACTACCTCATGACGTCCGTGACGCAGGGCCTGCAGTTCGGCATCGCCGTGGCCGTGATCCTCTTCGGCGTCCGCACGATCCTCGGAGAGCTCGTGCCCGCGTTCCAGGGCATCGCCGCGCGCGTGGTCCCGGGCGCCGTACCCGCGCTCGATGCACCCATCGTGTTCCCCTACGCGCAGAACGCCGTGCTGATCGGCTTCATCTCGAGCTTCGTCGGCGGCCTCGTGGGCCTGTTGCTGCTCGGCACCGTGTTCGGGCCGCTGTTCGGCCTCGCCCTGATCCTGCCCGGTCTCGTGCCGCACTTCTTTACGGGCGGCGCGGCGGGCGTCTACGGCAACGCCACGGGCGGGCGCCGCGGCGCGATCGCGGGTGCGTTCGTCAACGGCCTCCTGGTGACGTTCCTGCCCGCGCTGCTGCTCAAGGTGCTCGGCAGCTTCGGCTCGGAGAACACCACCTTCGGTGACACCGACTTCGGCTGGTTCGGCATCCTCATCGGCTACGGGGCCCGGCCCGGCGTGCTGCTGGGCTCGGTCGTGCTCGCGGTGATCGGCCTCCTGATCCTTGCGCTCGCGATCACCGTGCAGCGCCGCGTGGTCGATGTCGGCTGGGACCCGGCGCGCGCCCGCGGGATCGCGGGCGGCACGACCGCCGTCGCGGCGGGTGCCGAGGCAGGCTCGGGCGCCGTGGACGGGTCGACAGCGGGCGCTGCCTCGGCGGCCCGCTACCCGCGCATCGCGCCGCCCGCGGGGGCTCCCGTGCCCCCGCCGCCGCCCACGGACTGACGTCGACACCAGGCGGGCGGCCCACCAGGCGAGACAGCCCCCACGGCTCTCGCCGCGTGCGGCGGCGGGCCGACACAATGGGGGCATGTCGCTCACCAGCCCCCAGCGGGCCCGCACCGCCGCCGAGTTCGCCGCCAACTTCGCGGCCTCCGGCCTCACGCGCGAGGAGCTCCGCGAGCGCACGGGGCTGCCGCCCGCGCGGTTCGACTCGGCGCTCACGATGTCGCCGGGCACGGGCCCCGTCGACGCGTGGCTCCTGCGGGACACGCTCGAGACCGCCGTCCGCGAGGCCGGGGCCGAGCTGACGCGGTTCTCGGTCCTGACCGATGACGCGCGCTCCGCGGCGACGGGCTGGTTCGGGGTCACCGACCACCGCTGACGCCCCTCGCGCGGAGTGGGGCTCACGCGGGTCAGCCTACGGGCAGGCGCAGGCGCAGGCGCTCAGCGAGGCGCGTAGGCCGTCACGAGCACGGAGACCGTGACCGTGAGGCGATCGCGGTGCTGACCCGTGCCGCCCGCCCCGAGCTCCGCGACGTCGAGGTGGCGAGCGCTCGGCGTCATCCCGATCAGGTCGCGCGCCTGCGCGGGATCGAGCGCGAGCTCGTACTCCACCTCACGTGTCACCACCGCCGTGAAGGACGGCGCGAGGGCCGCCGTCAGACGCTCCTCCTTGGCCGGATCGATCGCGACCATGCCCGGGACCTCCTCCCGCAGCTCGGCGAGATGGCGCGCCGTGGGGCGCACCACGACGAGCCGCCCGTCCGGGCGCAGCACGCGGCGGAACTCGGCGGGGTTGCGGGGCGCGAACACGTCGAGCACCGCGTCGACCGTGCTGTCGGCGAGGGGGAAGGGCCGGAACGCGTCCCAGGTCGCGGCGATCGCGCGGGGATGCGCACGGGCCGCGACCCGCAGGGACCGCACGGAGGTGTCGAGCGCGATGCCGCACGCACCGGGCAACCCGTCGAGGACGCCCGCGAGGTAGTAGCCGGTGCCGGCCCCGACGTCGAGCACGACCTCGGACGCGGCGCCCTCGCCCCGGGCGAGCGCGGCGACGGCATCCCGGATCCGGGCGTAGGCGCCGGTCGCGAGGAAGCGCTCACGGGCGCGGGCCATGTCGGGGTCGTCGCCGCTCACGGCGCGGGCCCCGCCCAGCAGCGAGACGTACCCATGGCGTGACCTGTCGAAGGTGTGCCGCGCCGGGCAGCGCAGAGCGGAGTCGGACACCGGCACGAGCCGCGCAGCGCACAGCGGGCAGCGCAGCAGACGGGCCGCGAGCTCGAGGGAGGCGGGATCGGATGTCACCGGCCCAGCCTAGGAGCCCGCGGCCCGCAGGGCTGGATCAGGCCGTCGCGAAATAGAACTTCTCGCCGGAGAAGCTCAGCAGCGGCTCGACGATGAACGTGCCCTGCTTGGCCTGGTCGGCCGGGATCAGGAACGCCTCGGTGAAGGTCGCCGTGCCACCGTCCGTCAGGTCGTTGACGCTGAAGGAGTCCTGGCCGGTGACGACCGAGCTGGTCGAGTACACCTGGCCGTTGGGCGCGGAGAGCGAGATGGTGGTCTCGATCCACGGGGAGACCTCGCCCGAGCCGTGGTAGACGACCGTCACCGGCACCGTCACGTAGACCTCGCCGTCACCGGGCGCCTCGTTGAACTGGTTGGCCTTCTGGATGTCCGACCACGCGTCCCAGTTCACCTCGCCGAGCGTCACGTCGAGCGTGCCGTCCGTGCTGGTCGTGAGGGTCGCGGGGCCGCCGCCCACCGGGAACGGGTTGTCGGCCGTGCCGGCGCCGCCCTGGGCCGCCGCCGAGGTGGGCGCGTCGGAGGTGGGCGCGTCGGAGGTCGGGGCATCGGTGGTGGGGGCGTCCGAGCTCGGCTCGTCGGTGACCGCGGAGGTCGTGACGGGATCGGGCGGCGTGGTCGGCTCGTCGTTCGAGGCGCGGTTGAGAAGGGCGCAGCCGCCGATCAGGATCAGCAGGAGGAGCACGAGGACGCCGCAGCCCAGGCACGTCCACAGGGGCCAGCGGGTCTTCTTGGTCGGCACCGGCTGGATCGGCTGGGAGCCGCCCGGCCCCGCGTACTGCGGGGCTCCGGAGAGCCCGTCGCCACCGGGCGCCTGGCCGTAGCCGTTCGCGGAGGACTGGCCGTAGCCGGACGCACCGGCGCCGTAGCCGTTCGGGGACGGCTGGCCGTAGCCCTGTCCGTAGGCGTCGGGTGATCCCTGCCCGGAGGACGCCGGGCTGCCGTACTGCTCGTAGGGTGCGGCGGGCGGCTGGCCCGGGTACTGCGCGCCGTAGGGGTCGGACGAGGAGCCGTCGGGACGGGGCTGGCCGTCCTGGGGGTACTGAGGGGGCTGGGACATGGCGGGTGCGGCACCGCGCGGGGTGCCGCCCTCCTTTCGGAAGGATCGGGGAGATCGGGATGCGGACGGGTCAGGGGAGAGGAGCTCCTGTTGGGCAGATCCTAGGGGACAGGGTGGACGGTCCCGCCGATCCGGGCGGGGTGCGGGACGGGTCGACGGAGCCCTCAGCGGTCGCTCACGTACAGGGTCGTGCCGTTCCAGGGACTCACGCTGATCAGCGCGCTGTCCTTTTCGGCGTCGGGGACCTCGATCGCGACCTGGCCGGAGCCCGACTCGCCGTCGGCGAGACCGCCCTGGGCCCACAGGGGCTGCGGGGCGCGGACGAGCTCGTCGTCGCCGCTGTACATGTCCATGTCTGTCTCGACGGCGACGAACAGGAGGTCGTAGGGCAGGACGAAGCTCTGGCCGCTGTAGGAGACGTCGAGGGAGACGAGGGCGTAGTGCATCCCCTCGCGCGCGGGCGCATTGGCGGCATCGGCGGCCGCGACCTCGGTATCGGCCTCCCACTGCACGCCGCTCACGACGACGGACACGGTGCCGCCGTCGTCGGTGGGCCACACGAGGGTGCTGTCGCCGACCGCGGCGGGCGCGTCCCAGGTGCCGGCGTCGGCCAGGACCGCGCCGGAGGCGTCGTGCACCTCGCCCTCCCACAGGCTGTCGTCGGCATAGTCGGATTCGTCCCAGGCCATGTCCGCTCCGCCCCCGACCCGCCAGAGCAGGAGGGCGACGCCGCCGGCCATGCCGAGGCCGAGCACGAGGGCCGCGACGGCGCCGAGCACGATCGCGACCACGGCGCCGCGGGACATCCGGGAGCGCGGCGGCGTGCCGCTCTCCGTGCCGGTCGGGAAGGCTCCGCCGGGGAAGGCGCCGCCGGTCGGGTCGGCGACGCCCCAGCGGGGGTCGGCCGCGCCGGCGGCAGGACCGTACGGGTTGCGCGGAGCAGAGGGATCAGGAGCGGTCATGGCGGCCTCGCAGGGACGTGGCCGGAGCGGCCGTCGCGGACGCCCCGTGCGCCGCTGGCGCGAGCGTATCCGAGCGGAGGACACGGCGCGTGCGTCGTGACCGAATCGATGCGCTCCCGTCGGTCGTCAGCGCGTGAACGTCTCAGCGCATGAACGTCTCGGCGTGGAAGGTCGTCCCGGTCGCCTCGAGGCTCACACCGGTCTGATCGAGGTAGGGGGTCAGACCGCCGCGATGGCGCGGGAAGCCGGCCCCCAGGATCATCGCGAGGTCGATCTGCTCGGGCCGCTCGACGACCCCCTCATCCAGGAGGAGCCGCGCCTCCTCGGCGAGGCCGCGGAGCACGCGGCCCAGGAGCTCCTCGCCGACGGGCGCGGACGCTTCGCCGCCCGTCCCGAACGCCTCGGACACGCCGGGGGCCACGGGCGGGTGGACGTGCTCCTTGGAGCGCTGGGTGAAGCGCTCGGATCGCTCGGCCATCGCGCCCAGGCCCGGCGAGACGGGGAAGCGGTCCTCCCCCAGCTGGTCGGCGAGCACCTTGCCGACGTGGTCGGCCACGGCGATGCCGACCAGGTCGAGCAGCTCGAGCGGGCGCATCGGCATCCCGAAGGGGTCGAGGGACTCGTCGACGGCCTGCGGCGACGCACCGGCGTCCATCGAGGCGAGCACCTCGGACAGCACGCGAAACAGCAGCCGGTTGACGATGAACCCGGGGGCGTCGGCGCTCTCGACGGCGAACTTGCCGCAGCGCCGCGCGACCTCGCGCGCCGTCGCGAGGGTCTCCTGGTCCGTGGCATCGGTGTGGATGACCTCGACGAGCAGCATCCGGGCGACGGGGTTGAAGAAGTGGAGTCCGACCACTCGCTCGGGGTGCTCGAGGCCGTCGGCCATGGCCGCGACCGAGAGCGACGAGGTGTTGGTGACGAGCAGGGCATCGGGCGCGAGCACGGATTCGAGCTCGGTGAACACGGACCGCTTGATCGACAGCACCTCGGGGACCGCCTCGAGCACGAGGTCGGCGTCCGCGAGGTCGGCCACGTCGGTGGTCGCGTCGAGGAGCGACGCGACGGCGGTCGCGTCCTCCTCGCTCAGACGCCCGTGCGCGGCGGTCTGCGCGATCACGTCACGGGCGTGGGCGAGGCCGCGCTGGGCGATCTCCTCGTCGAGGTCCCGCAGCGTGACGGGCACGCGCAGTCCGAGCGCGAGCTGGGCGGCGATCTGGGACGCCATCAGGCCGGCTCCGGCGACGCCCACCCGGTGGATCTCGCGTGCACCCTCGACGGGGGTGCGCCCGGGCTTGCCGCGGCGCAGCAGCTCGGCGGCGTAGAGCGAGCCGGCGGCGGCGTCGGAGGAGACGAGGTCGAGCAGGGCCTGCTTCTCGCGCTCGAGCGCGGTGTCGAGGTCGGAGCCGGGAAGGGCTTCGAGCAGGGTGATGACACGGGCGAGAGCCGGGGCGCCCTGGGACTCCGCTCGTCGGGCCCACGCACGGCGCGACTCCGCCGGGCCGTGCGGGGCGTCGAGCGCGTCGAGCAGGGCATCGGCCTCGGGCGATCCCTCGACCGGGAGCGGCGAGGGACGGTCCGCCTGCTCCGCGTCGCCCTCGGTCCGTTCGTCGGCCGTCGCCTGGACGAAGCCGGTGAAGGCCTCGAGCGCGGCGTCGAGGTCGTCGGCGAGCTCGTCGACGAGACCGATCTCCTGGGCCTGGGCGGCGTTCAGCTGCCGGTCGCGTGCCGGGTCCTCGAGGATCATCCGCACCGCGTTCTCGCCGCCGACCACGCCGGTGAGCAGCGTCATGCCGCCCCAGCCGGGAAGGATGCCCAGGCTCGTCTCGGGGAGGCCGATCCCGCGCGCGCCGGGAGCGGCCGTGCGCATGTCGGCCATGAGGGCGATCTCGAGGCCGCCGCCGAGGGTCGCGCCGTTGAGGTGGGCGAGGATCGGCACGGGCGCGGTGCGCGCGCGCTGCTGGAGGCCGTGGGCGAGGTCGGTCATGTCGGCGACGGCGCTCGCGGCCTCGGGGTCGGAGAACATCGAGAGGTCGGCGCCCGCGAGGAACACGCGGTCCGTGCCGGTCAGGGCGATCGCCTGGATCTGACCCTGCTCGGCACGTTCGATCGCCTCGGTGAGGGCGCGAGCGACGTTCTCGAGGGAGCGGGGGCCGAGAGTCGCGGGGCGTCTCTCCCCCTCGGGCGGTGCGAAGGCGAGCACGGCGACCGTGCCGATTCCGGCCTGGTCGCGGTCCTCGGTCAGGACGCGGGTGACGTGCTCGGTGTAGGTGTCGGTCATCGCGGGGGCGCCTTTCGTGGTCGTCGTCGACTCGTCCCGGTGGAGCAGGGGCCAGCGGGTGGGGGGCGGGGCGCGGCGCTCGACGCCGTCGTCGTGCACGACGCGGCAGGTGCTCCCGTCCCGCACCTGCCCGAGAACTTCGTGGCGCCGACCGACGCGCCCGTGGACAGATTGCCCCGACGCACGGGGCCCACCCCGTTCATCGCCTCTCCTCCCCACGTTCAGGTCTTCCACCGCGTGCATCGCTTCGTGTCGAATGTCGGGGGCTCGTCCTACTCTGTATCGAACAGGTGTTCGATAGCAGGGTGTCGGGGGTGATCGGGAATGGCACGGGACTGGGTGAC
>DAMDHZ010000008.1:0-3786 GCA_032101665.1 Brachybacterium sp.
GACGTGGTCGGGGTCGAGGTCGCCGGGGCGACCAAGAACGTCGTCGCGATCGGGGTCGGCGCCGCCGCCGGGCTCGGCTTCGGCGACAACGCCCGGGCGAGCCTCATCACGCGGGGTCTGGCCGAGATCGCGCGACTGGGCGCCGCCGCCGGCGCCGACCCCGCGACCTTCTCGGGCCTCGCCGGGATGGGGGACCTCGTGGCCACGTGCGCCTCGCCGCTGTCACGCAACTTCCGCCTGGGCCGCGCCCTGGGCCAGGGGATGGACGTGCAGCAGGCGGTCGCCGCGGTCGGTCAGACCGCCGAGGGCGTCGCGACCGCTCGCGCCGTCGCCGACATCGCCGAGCGGCTCGGGATCGACATGCCGCTCACGCGCGGAGTGGTGGATGTGGTGGACCACGGGCGGGACATCCGCGAGGCCACAACGGCCCTGCTTGCCCGGTCCGTCCGGCCCGAATGACTACTGTGACGTGCATGAGAACCACCGTCGCCCTGCTCTTCGGGGGCCGCAGCGCCGAGCACGGCATCTCGTGCGTGACCGCCGGCGGCTTCCTGGCCGCGATCGACCGGGAGCGCTACGACGTCGTCGCGGTCGGCATCACGCGCGACGGCCGGTTCGTGCTCGCCTCGGACGATCCGGCCCGGTGGCAGATCGCGGACGGCGAGGCGCCCGAGGTGCCCGCGGACGGCGACGAGGTGCTTCTGCCCGCGCGGGTGCACCGGCCGGGTGAGCGCAGCGAGCTGCGGATCATCCGCGACGGGCGGGTCGAGCCCCTCGCCGAGATCGACGTGGTGCTGCCGCTCCTGCACGGCCCCTACGGTGAGGACGGCACCGTGCAGGGACTCCTCGACCTCCTCGACGTGCCCTACGTGGGCAGCGGCGTGCTCGCCTCGGCCACGTGCATGGACAAGGCCGCCACCAAGGCGGCGCTGCGCACCGCCGGCATCCCGTGCGCGCGCGACGTCGTGGTGACCGAGGACGCGTGGGCCGCCGACGCCGCGGCCGTCACCGAGCGGATCCGCCGGGACCTCGAGCTGCCCTGGTTCGTCAAGCCGGCCCGCGCCGGCTCGAGCATCGGCGTGAGCCGTGTGACCGTCCCCGCCGAGCTCGACCACGCGATGAAGACCGCGTTCGCCGAGGACCCCAAGGTGCTCGTCGAACAGGGTGTCGTCGGCCGCGAGGTCGAGTGCGGCGTGCTCCAGGGCACGCCCGGGGAAGGCGCCCGGACCACCGCTCCGGGCGAGGTGCGCATCGGAGACGACCTGGAGTTCTACGACTACGAGTCGAAGTACTTCGGAAAGGGCACCGTCGACATCGAGGTCCCCGCGCAGCTGACGGGCGAGCAGATCGCGTCCGTCCGCGCGATCGCGGCGTGCGCCTTCGCGGCGCTCGGGCTCGAGGGGCTCGCCCGCGTGGACACCTTCGTGACCGCCGATGGCCAGGTGCTCGTCAACGAGGTCAACACGATGCCCGGCTTCACCCCGTTCTCGATGTTCCCCGTGCTGTGGGACCACATGGGGCTGTCCTATCCCGAGCTCATCTCCGAGCTCATCGAGCTCGCACGGAATCGGCGGATCGGGCTGCGCTGAGACGGCTGCCGCGCCGTGGGCGCCGAGCCGCCCTCGGCCGCCGCGATGAGTCCCGCGGGGAACCGTGCCGGCGCGTGCACGGTCCGCCGGCGGGCTTCTCGGTCCCGGCGGACCGCCGGTGCTGGGTGCGCCGGCCGCACGCGGCAGCACCCGTCTCGCCCGGTCGGGCTCAGGCGACGTCGCCCGCGCCGACGCAGTGGTCGGTCGCGGGGATCTGGGAGATCAGCCGGGTCATGTCGAGCACGGCCGCCGAGGGCTGATCGGGCGCCGCGGCGCGGGGGACCGTCATGTCGACGGCGGGCGTGCGGCCGAACGTCGTGAAGGTGACCACGTCGTCCTCCTCGGCGACGAGCCAGTCGACCGTGGTGCCGCCGGCGTCGGCGATCGTCGTGCAGGGGTCCGTGGTCGGGCCCGGGGGAGTGACGCCGCAGCGCAGCACGATCGTGGCGTCGCCGTCCCCCCACGCGACCGTGCCCTGGCTCGTCGTCTCGTGACGCTTCTGCCCCAGCAGCTCGGCGGGGGCGTTGGCCACGAGCGGCGCGCACGCGGGATCGGCGGCCGCGGGGCCGGCCGGGACCGTCACGGCGCCGCAGCCGGAGAGACCGAGGGCCGCGACGGCGCATGCCGCGCCGGCCAGGAGGCGACGGGACGGGGAGAGCGGCACAGGCACCCCAGCAGGGTAGCGCGGGGGACGCTCTGGCACAGTGGCCCCATGACCTTCGAGCCGACGCCCGCCCACGCGCCGATCGCCCACCTCTCCGAGACCGGTCTGCTCGAGCGGATCCTGCCCGGCCTGCCGAGCTCCGACGCGGTCGAGGTGGGCCCCGGCGACGACTCGGCCGTCGTGCGTCTCGCCTCTGCCCGGCTCGTGGTCAGCACCGACACCCTCACCGAGGGCCAGGACTTCCTGCTGTCCGCGACCCGGCCGGAGTGGATCGGCGCGAAGGCCGCCGTGCAGAACCTCGCCGACGTGGCCGCCATGGGGGCTCGTCCGACCGCTCTCGTGGTCGCGCTCAGCGCGCCCGGCACCGCCGACGTGGCCACCCTCGAGGGCATCAGCCGCGGGCTCGCCGAGCGCGCCCTGCGGGACGGCGCGACCGTGGTCGGCGGCGACCTCGGGGCCGCCGACGCGCTGTCGCTCACGGTGACGGCCCTGGGCGCCCTGGCCGAGGGCACCGCGCCGATCCTGCGGTCGGGGGCGCGCCCGGGTGACGTGCTCGCCGTGGGCTCGCCGCTCCTGGGACGGTCGGGAGCGGGCCTCGCCTGGATCCTCGCCGATCGGCACCGCGAAGCCGTCGCGGTGGACGTCGTGGCCTGGCACGACGCCCCCGATCCGCGCCTCGAGCTGGGCTGGACCGCGGCGCGGCGCAGCGACGGCAGCCCACGCGCGACCGCCATGATCGACGTCTCGGACGGGCTCGTGCGCGACGGCGGGCGCCTCGCCCGGCGCAGCGGCGTCGTGATCGAGCTGGATCGCGAGGCGCTCGCGGCAGACGCCCGCGCGCTCGCGGACGTCGCCGCACCGCTCGGGGCCGACCCCTGGCCCTGGGTGCTGCACGGCGGCGAGGAGCACGCGATGCTCGCGACCTTTCCCGCCACCGAGGTGCCCGAGGGATTTCGCGAGATCGGCAGCCTCCGGCACGCTGCGGACGGGGAGGAGCCGCGCGTCCTGCTGGACGGCGAGCCGGTCCCTGGCGAGGGCTTCGACCACTTCGCGTGAGGCCGCGGCTCAGAGCTCGGCCTCGGCCCCCATCACGGTCGTCCGGGTGGGCGGCAGGTGCAGCACCTGGGTGCGGTTGGCCGAGAACTTCTCAAGGAAGCGGAACAGGCTCTTCTGCCAGTGCGGCATGCAACGGTCGTCGCCGGGCTCGATCCGGAACACCGAGAGCATGTAGGTGGCCTGCTCGGGATCGATGTCGAGCTCGCGGCACTTCCCGGCCGCGAGGCGGAGGGCCTTGGGCACGTCCTGGGAGTCGTTGAAGCCCACCCGGCACAGCACGTGCACGATCCCGTCGTCCTCGTCCCCGAGGTCGGACACCGAGATGCGCGCGTCGTGGCGCACGTGGGGGACGCCGATGTTCTTGATGGTCACGATCACCACGTGCTCGTGCAGGACGTGGTTGAACTCGACGTTGCTGCGCAGGGCCAACGGCGTGGTCCGCACGTCGCCGTGGGGGTAGACCGCCAGTCCGGGCAC
>DAMDHZ010000008.1:3796-27022 GCA_032101665.1 Brachybacterium sp.
ACGCCGAGTCGCTTGACCTCCGCGACGAAGTCCTCGATCGGCCCCTCCATCTCGGCCCGTCGCCCGAACATGATCGTCGAGCCGCGCTTCCAGGTGAGCATGACGGTCAGCGCGACCGCCGCGATCACGAGCGGGAGCCAGCCACCCGAGGCGACCTTGACGACGTTCGCCGCGAAGAGGGACAGCTCGAGACCGCCCACCACGACGGCCATCGTCGCGACCCGCCACAGCGGCCACCCCCACACACGGAAGGCGAGCAACAGGAACAGGGACAGCTCGAGCATGAGCGTTCCCGTCACGGACAGACCGTAGGCCGAGGCGAGCCGCTCCGAGGAGCGGAAGACCAGGACCAGGGCGAGCACGCCGACGAACAGGATCGCGTTGACGACGGGCACGTAGATCTGGCCGCCCACCTCGCGCGACGTCTGCATCACGCGCAACCGCGGGAGGATCGAGGACCGCGTCGCCTGGCGGGACACCGAGAAGGCGCCCGAGATGACCGCCTGCGAGGCGATCACGGTCGCGCACGTCGCGAGCACCACGAGCGGGATCCGCGCCCACGGGGGCGCGAGATGGAAGAACGGGTTGTCGACCGTCGAGGCGTCCCGCAGGATCATCGCGCCCTGCCCGTAGTAGTTGACGAGGAGGGCCGGGAGGATCAGGCAGAACCACGCGAACGCGATCGGGCGACGTCCGAAGTGGCCCATGTCGGCGTACAGCGCCTCCGCGCCCGTGACCGCGAGGACCACGGCGCCCATCGCGATGAAGGCGACGCCGGGACGGTCGAGGGCGAAGGCGAACGCATAGGTCGGCGAGATCGCGCGCAGGATCGACGGGTTCTCGAGGATCCGTGGCAGCCCGAGCGCGGTGATCACGACGAACCAGACCACCATGATGGGGCCGAACGCCCGGCCGATCACCCCGGTCCCCCAGCGCTGGACCAGGAACAGCAGGGCGAGGACCGTGACGGCGGCCGGCACCACGAAGGTGCCGAGCGAGGGGTTGGCGACCTCGAGGCCCTCGAAGGCGCTGAGCACCGAGATGGCCGGGGTGATGAGCGAGTCGCCGTAGAACAGCGAGGCGCCGATGATCGCGAGGATCAGCCCGATCGCGGCCTGGCGGGAGCGCAGCCCGAGCTTGCGGCGCACCAGGGCGGCGAGCGAGAGGATCCCGCCCTCGCCCTGGTTGTCGGCGCGCAGGATCACGCCCACGTACGTGAACGACACGATCAGCATGAGACACCACGTGACCATCGAGATGATCCCGAGGACGTCGCCCTCGGAGGGGCTGACCGCGTTGTGGTGGACGCTGAACACCGTCTGCAGCGCGTACAGCGGGCTCGTGCCGATGTCGCCGAAGACGACGCCGATCGCGCCGATCATGAGCGCCATGAGCGGACGGCGTGCCCGGGGGCGCCCGTCGGGGCCGAGCACGGGAGTGTGCGAGCGGCCCTCATCAGGCGGCTCGGGGGCCGCCGTGGAGCCGCTGGGGGGCGGTGCCGTCGAGGTCTCGGGCTTCGCGGTGTCGGCGGGTGCGGGGGAGTGTCCCTCCGGCGCGGGATCCGTGTCCTGGGTGCCCGTCGCGACGGGCTCGGTGTGGGGGCTGCCCGCCTCGCCGGACGGCGAGGGCGGGCGCAGGTTCTGGGCCACGAACGGAGATCATGCCACCGCCGGATGCGTCTGGATACTCCCGGGGTCCCTCTCGTCGTGCGAGCCCGCACACACCCGTCAGCCGGCCGGCATCTCCACGTGCACGACCTTGACGCGTGTCATCTCATCCAGCAGCTCGGGGCCGTACCCGAAGCCGTCGCCGCTGTCGCCCCGGGGCTGCGCGGAGCCTCCCGGGGCTCCGCCGAAGACGTTGTTGACCTTGAGCGTGCCGACCGAGAGGTCCGCGAGCGCCTGCTGCGTGTGCGCGAGACGGCCCGTCAGGACCGTCGCCGCGAGGCCGTACCGTCCCTCGCCGGCGCGGCGCAGTCCCTCGGCGAAGCTCTCGACGATCTGCACCGGCGCGACGGGCCCGAAGGTCTCCTCGCGCATGACGGTCATCTCCGCGGTGCAGTCCCGCAGCACGGTGGCCGGATAGGCCGCTCCGGGCCCCTCGGGCACGACCGCTCCCGTGAGCGCGACCGCGCCCGCCTCGAGGGCCTGCGTGACCTGCTCGTGGACCGCCCGCCGCAGCCGGCGGTCGACGAGGGGCGCCAGGGCGCCGTCCCGGTCCCGGCGCGCCGCCTCCTCGGTGAGAGCCGTGAGGAACGGTGCGGCGATGGCCTGATGGACGTAGATGCGCTCGACGGAGGTGCAGATCTGTCCGGCGTTGGCGAAGGCGCCGAGCGCGGCCTGCGCGGCGGCCCACGTCGGGTCGACGTCGTCGTCGATGACCAGGGGATCGTTGCCGCCGTTCTCGCGGACGACATGCGCTCCGGTTTCGGCGGCGGCTCGGGCGATGGCGTGTCCGGTGGCGCTCGAGCCGACGTGGGCGATGACGTCGACGTCCGGGGACGAGCTGAGCGCACGTCCCACGTCGGGGCCGCCGACGAGCGTGGTCAGGACGCCCTCGGGCAGGACGCCGGCGAGCACCTCGCCGAGGCGTCGTCCCACATGCGGGCAGCGCTCGCTGGGCTTGTGGATGACCGTGTTGCCGGTGACCAGAGCGGCTCCGAGGAGGCCGGCGGCGACCGCGATCGGATCGTTCCACGGGGTCAGGGCCACGACCAGGCCCCGCGGCTCGGGAACGGTCCAGTCGGCGGCGAGCACGCCTCCCCGCAGGCTGTGCCCGCGATGCACGGGCCCCAGCTCGGCATACTGGCGCAGCGTGCCCACGCCTGCGCGCACGCCGCCGAGGGCGTCGTCGGCGAGCTTGCCCGTCTCCCGGGTCGTCAGCTCGGCGAGCTCCTCCGCGTGCTGCTCGACGGCGTCGGCCGCCTCGTGCAGCAGCGCTCCGCGTCGCTCGGGCTCGGTGCGCGACCAGGTGCGAGCGGAGCTCAGGGCGGCCGTGATCGCGGCGCGGACCTGTGCCGGAGCGGCGCAGGGGAGCGTCCCCACCGGCGTGCCGTCGCGGGGATCGACCACGGAGATGGTGGGGAGGGGATCGGCGTCGGTGCGGCCGTCGAGGGATCCGTTGCGGGCGTCGCTCATGATGCTCCTGTCGCGTACGGGGTCATGGGTCCGTCGCGAGCGTATCCAACGGACCGACGCCGCGCTTACCGCCTGGCCCGGGTGGTCGCAGCCGGGGACGGCCGTCGATACGGTGGGGCGAGCAGAGCGGCGCCCGGACAGGACGGCGCCGGAGACGAGTGAGGACCATCCATGCCCATGACCAGCCCTGGACGCGTGCTCGTGACCGGAGGGGCCTCCGGCCTCGGTGCCGCGGTCGTCGCCGCGGTCCGTGCCGGCGGCGGCACCCCGATCGTCGTGGATCGCGACATCGCCGACGTGCAGGATGCCGCCGCCTACCAGGCGGACGTCGCGGACGCCGATGTCGTCGCCGACACCGTGGCACGCGCGATCGCTGACGCCGGAGGACTCGATGCCGTCGTCACGGCGGCGGGGATCGACCGCCCCGGAGCGCTCGAGGACGTCTCCTGGGCCGAGTGGGAACGGGTGGTGCTGGTCAACCTGATGGGCACGGTCTCGACCGTCCGGTCCGCCCTGCCGGCGCTCCGGGCCTCGCGCGGACGCGTCGTCACGGTCGCCTCGACGCTCGCGCTCAAGGGGGCCTCCGACGCGACCGCGTACTGCGCCTCCAAGTTCGGGGTGCTGGGGTTCACCCAGGCCCTCGCCGCCGAGCTCAAGGGCGAGGTCGGGGTCACCCAGCTGATCCCCGGGGGGATGCGGACGCGCTTCTTCGACGACCGCACCGAGCAGTACCGTCCGGCGGACGATGCGAGCCTGAACGATCCCGCCCATGTGGCCGACGCGGTCCTGTTCGCGCTCACGCAGCCTGCGGGATGCGAGGTGCGCGAGCTCTTCATCGCGCATGCCGACGAGCCCTCCTGGCCGTGATCGCCATGGAGGAGACCAGCACGGACCCGGCCGCGCAGGTCACCGTGGTCGTCGCCACGCGGAACCGGCGCGAGGAGCTCGTCCGCCATCTCGGTCGGCACACCGCGCCGGTGATCGTCGTCGACAACGGCTCGACCGACGGCTCGGTCGCCGCCGTGCGCGCGGCGCACCCGCAGGTGCGCGTGCTCGCGCTGGGCCGCAATCTCGGGGCGGCGGCGCGCACGATCGGCGTCCAGCTCGCCGACACGCCGTATGTGGCCTTCGCCGACGACGACTCCTGGTGGGAGCCGGGCGCCCTCGAGCACGCCGTCTCGATCTTCTCGGCACATCCGCGGCTCGCGGTGATCGCCGGCGCGATCCTGGTGGGCCCCGAGGAGCGGCCCGATCCGCTCAACGCGGTCCTGGCCTCCTCGCCGCTGGGCATGCCGCCCGACGGCCCCGGCCCCGCCCTGCTGGGCTTCGTCGCCTGCGGGGCGATCGTCCGGCGCAGCGCCTTCCTCGCGGTGGGAGGGTTCGACGACGTGGTGCGCTTCCCGGGGGAGGAGGAGCGCGTGGCGCTCGACCTGTTCGACGCCGGGTGGCAGCTGTGCCACGTGCCGGCGGTGCGGGCGCACCACTACCCCTCGCCGCGGCGGGACGCCCCGGACGCCCGCCGGGCCGCCCTGACCCGCAGCGCCGTGCTGACGGCGATCATGCGCCGGCCCGGCCGCGTGGTCGCGGCGCAGACCGTCGCCGCGGTGCGAGCCGGCGCACCGGGGCGCCGAGGACTGTTCCGAGCGCTCCCGGACGTGCCCGCCGCCCTCCGGCGACGTCGAGGCGTGTCGCCGTCGACCGAGGCCGTGCTCGCTGCCCTGGCGTCCGGCGGCGAGGGGGACTAGGACCCGAGGCCGCTCGAGCTGCCTCGGGTCGACCCGCCCTCAGGCGATCCGTCCTCAGGCGACCCGCGAGGCGTCGTCGGACAGCTCCTCGCGGAACCACGCGACCGTGCGGTCGAGCCCGGTGCGCCAGGAGATGGAGGGCTCCCAGCCCAGCACCTGGGTGGCGAGCGTCGTGTCCGGGCGTCGGACGGTGGGGTCGTCCACGGGCCGGGCCACGTGCTCCACGCTCGAGGAGGACCCGGTCGCGGCGATCACGTCGTGGGCGATCTGCAGGACGCTCTGCTCGTGCGGGTTGCCGATGTTCATGGGGCCGCTGTGTCCGCTCGCGGCCAGGGCGAGGACGCCCCGCACGAGGTCGTCGACGTAGCACACGCTGCGGGTCTGCGACCCGTCGCCGGCGACCGTGAGGGGCTCGCCCGCGAGCGCCTGCCGGATGAACGTCGGGATCGCGCGGCCGTCGAAGGGCCGCATCCGGGGACCGAAGGTGTTGAAGATGCGCACGATCGCCGTGTCGACGTCGTTCTCGGACCGGTAGGCCACCGTGAGGGCCTCGGCGAAGCGCTTGGCCTCGTCGTAGACGCCGCGCGGACCGACCGGGTTCACGTGGCCCCAGTAGTCCTCCGGCTGGGGGTGCACCTGCGGATCGCCGTACACCTCGGAGGTGGAGGCCAGGAGGAAGCGCGCGCCCTTCTCCTTGGCGAGCCCGAGGGCGTGCAGGGTGCCCAGCGCCCCCACCTTGAGGGTGTGGATCGGCAGCTTCAGGTAGTCGACCGGCGATGCGGGGGACGCGAAATGCAGCACCAGGTCGACCTCGTCGGGAACGTGCATGTAGTCGGTGATGTCGCACTGCACGAGGCGGAAGCCGGGGTCGCCGAGAAGATGGGCGACGTTGCGGGGGGTGCCGGTGAGGAAGTTGTCGACGCACAGCACCTCGGTGCCGCGTCGCCGCAGCTCGCTGCACAGATGGCTGCCGAGGAAGCCCGCCCCGCCGGTGACGACCGCTCGCCGGAAGGGCGCGCCGTCGGAGAGATGAGGACGCGTGCTCGAGCGTTCCTCCGCAGGGGTCGCAGGGAGGGCGTCCGGGCGTCGGGTGGTCGGGAGGTCGGGCGATGTCATGGTGCTCCTTCGATCGGATCGGGGTGGACGACGCAGGGGACGGCGGCGAGCTCGGAGGCACCGGCGCCCCCGCCTCCCGGCGCAGGCGGGCGGGCCGCGAGATGGTGGGCGGCCGCCTCCAGCACCTCGGTGACGGTCACCCGTTCCAGGCGCGGGTCGAGCGCCTCGGCATGGGGATCGCCCGGACGGTCGGCGTCGGGACCGGTCGAACCGTGCCACAGCACGGTGTGCAGCTCAGGATCGATGCGGGGCCCCCAGAGAGCGGGAGGTGTGGGCCCGAACAGCACCACCGACGGCACGGCGAGCGCCGTGGCGAGGTGGGCGATGCCGGTGTCGCCGCTCAGGACGAGGGACGCCCGGGAGACGTTCCGCGTGAGGCCGTCGAGGTCGAGGGTGCCCGACAGGTCGGTCACGCCGTCGATCCCCACGGCGACGGCCCTCGCCAGCTCGCGCTCGCCCTCGGAGCCCGTGATCAGCACGCGGTGCCCGGCCCGCGCGAGCGCGGCGGCCACGGTGCGCCACCGCTCGCGGGGCCAGCGACGGGACCCGGCCGCGGCACCGGGGTGGAGCACGACGGGGGCACCCGGCATGACGGGGTGATGGGCCCGGAGGCGGAGGTCGGCCGGTCCGCACGGGCCGCCCGCGGCGGTGACCAGGCGGCACCAGCGATCCACCTCGTGCTCGTCGGCGCACCAGCGCGGGCCGTGCCGTCCGCTGACGGGGTCCGCGAAGGCGATCAGGCGGCGCGGCCCGGTCGCCTCCAGCACGGCATGGCTGCGGGGTCCGCGGCCGTGCAGGTTGACGGCCATGTGGCCTCCGCCCGTCGTCGGCAGATCAGCGAGCCCGGAGCTCGGCAGCACGGCGTCGACCAGTCCGAGGCCCGTGAGCCAGGCGCCGATGCCCTCCGGCGCGGCCAGCACGATCCGATGGTCGGGCAGGAGCCGGCGGATGCCCCGCAGCGGGGCGATGCCGGTCAGCGCATCGCCCAGACCGAGAGCGCGCAGCACGAGCACGTCACCGTCCCCGAGATGCTCCGGGGCGGCGTGAGCAGGCTCCGGGACGTGGCTCCCGGCATGGCTCCCCGGGTCACGGTCGTCGAGACCGCGGACCGTCTCCAGGATCGCGGTGGTCGATCGACCCGGCAGCTGCGGGAGCGTGACGACGACGCCGCCGAGGGCCTCGACGACCTCCGTCTCCGGGAGGCTGCGGGGGTCGTAGTCACCGCCCTTGACCCAGACGTCCGGGCCGAGTCGGCGCAGGGCGACGCGCGGATCGTCCTCCTCGAAGACGAGCACGGCGGCGACGCTGCGCAGCGCCTGGAGGATGCGGATGCGATCGTCCTGGGTGGTGACGGGGCGGTCCGGGCCCTTGAGACGCCGGACGGAGTCGTCCGAGTTCAGCAGCACGACGAGGGCGTCACCGAGGCGGCGGGCCTCCTCGAGGCAGCGGACGTGACCGGCGTGCAGGACGTCGAAGCAGCCTCCCGTGGCGACCAGGCGGCCGCCACGGCGCCGCACGTCCTCGACCACGGTGCGCACGTCGATCGGCAGGTCCGTGCCGAGGCCGTGCGCGGCGGGCCTCTCCGCCGTGCGCGCCCGGAAGGCCGCGGCCCCGCCCGCTGCGACCCACTGCCCGGAGGCGGCGACGGCGCGCTCGACGGCGACCGGCGGGGCGAGGTGGGCGGCGAGGGCGAGCGCCGCGGCCGAGGCGAACCGGTCGCCGGCACCGCACGGATCACCGTCATGGACGGCGCGCGCGGGGACGTGCACGCTCGCATCGGCGGTCGCGAGGTGCGCGCCGTCACCGCCGGCCGTGACGACGACGGCGTGGGCGTCCCACTGCTCGCGCAGCCGGGCGGCCAGCTCCTGGCCCGAGACGGCCGACTCCTCGGTCACCGGTCCGCAGAGGGCCTCCGCCTCGGCCCGGTTGGGCGTGACGAGCGCGCATCCGGGCACGGGGGGCGCACCGCGCGGATGTGGATCCCAGACCACGATGCCGCCGGCCCGGGCGTGGTCGGTGAGCGCCGCGCGGACGGCCGGGTCGTGCGTGATGCCGCCTCCGTAGTCGGAGACCAGCACGGCGTCGGCGGCCGCCAGGACGCGGGCGACATGGTCGGCGTCGACGTCGACGGGGGTGCCCGGCCCGCCCTCGTCGAGGCGGGCGAGGCCGTGTCCGCCGCTGCGGACGCGGGTCTTGGTCCGGGTGGCGCCGCGGTGGCCGAGACGGGCGATGCGAACCGGTCCCAGGGTCGCGACGAGCTCCCGGCCGGCCTCGTCATCGGCCAGCGGGGCGAGCAGGGTGACCTCGACGGCGGGGGCCTCGGCATCCTGGTCCGCCGGTATCTCGGCACACAGCAGCGCCGCGAGCCCGGCTCCTCCGGGGCTCGAGCGCGTGGTCGCGACGTCGACCACGGGCACCGGGGCGTCCGGTGCCAGTCGCGTGGACGAGCCGTCGATGTCCCGGTCCAGCAGGGCGTCCCCCACCACCACGATCCGCAGGGTGCTCATGCGCGTCCGCCCGTCTCCACGCTCGCCGCGGCCGGGATCGGGGTCGGCGGTGCGAGCGCGACCGTCGGCGCCGGAGAGGTCGCGGTCGTGGCCGTCGACGTCGAGACGGGGAGCAGGCGCGCGTCGACGGCGGCGCACAGGGCGTGCACGAGGGCCAGGTGGAGCTCCTGGACCACCGAGCCGCTCGGTGCGTCGACGGCGATCGCCTCGTCCGCGAGATCGGCCAGCGGATTGGGGCCGGGTCCGGTGAGCGCCCAGACCCTCAGGCCGCACGCGCGGGCCCGCTCGGCGGCTGCGAGCACGTTGGAGCTGCGGCCGCTCGTGGACAGCAGCACGAGGACGTCGCCGCTCCTGCCATGGGCCGCGACCTGCCGAGCGAACACCTCGTCGCGGCCGTAGTCGTTGAGCAGCGCGGTCAGGCTGGACGTCTCGGACGACAGGCAGAGGGCGGACAGGGGGACGCGTTCGTCGACGAAGCGCCCGACGAGCTCCGCGGTGAGGTGCTGCGCCTCGGCGGCGCTGCCCCCGTTGCCGGCGGCCAGCAGGCGCCCTCCCGAGGTCAGCACCCCCGCGAGGTGAGCCCCCCAGCGGTCGATGGTCGTCGCGTGCGCGGAGGCGCGGGCCGATGCGGTCCGCAGCTCGTCGAGGTGGCGCTCGAGCCACCGGCCGGCCCGGTCACCCGAGGGACGCCGTCCGCGGTGGCGGCTCAGCACCTGGCGATACGCCCGCTCGGTCGCCTCGGCGACGCGTTCCCAGCCGTAGAGGCGCTCGACGCGCTCGCGGCCGGCGCGGCCCATCTCGGCGGCCTCTCGCGGGTCCGTCAGGATCCGGCGCAGGGCGGCGGCCGTCGCGGACGCGTCCCGCGGCGGGACGTGCAGTCCCGTGCGCTCGTGCTCGATGGTGTCCAGGAACCCTCCGACGGCGCTGCCCACGATCGGCCGGCCCGCGGCCATGGCCTCGAGCGGGACCATGCCGAAGGGCTCGTACCACGGGGCGCAGGCGACGACGTCCGTGTCGGCGAGCAGCTCGCCGATCGTCTCGTGGTCGATGCGCCCGAGCAGGTGCACGCGCTCGGCGACGCCGCACTCCCGGGCGACGGCTCGTAGGCGGAGCGCCTCGGGGTCCCCGTCGAGGTCGTCGCGGTCCGGCCCGCCGGCGATCACCAGCTCGGTGTCCTCGAGTCCGTCGGTCGCGGTGAGCTGGGCGAGGGCGCGGACGAGCGTCTCGACGCCCTTGCGCTCGACCAGGCGTCCGAGCGACAGGATGCGAGGCGGCCGCACTTCGCCGCGCGGGGGCGACGGCGTGAAGGCGTCGAGATCGACGCCGCAGGGCACGATCTCGATGCGGGCGGGATCGGCGCCGAGGGCGAGCAGCTCCTCGCGCTCGTCACGGCACGTCGCCAGCACCAGATCGGCACCGGCCGCGAGCTCCCGCTCGACGTCGAGGCGGTCCGGCGGGCTGGTGTCGGCCGAGCCCTGATGGCGGCGCTTGACCACGCCGAGCGCATGGAACGTCTGCACGACGGGGATGCCCGCGGCGGCGGCGGCGCGTCGCGCGGCGATGCCCGACATCCAGAAGTGGGCGTGCACGAGGTCGGGGGTCCCGACGGTGGACCAGTGCCGGGCGGTCCAGCGTCCGAAGTCGTCCATGAACGGCTCGAGCTCGTCCTTGGGCAGTGGCGCGGGAGGCCCTGCCGGCACGTGGACCACGCGGACGCCGTCGGCGAGGTCGACGCTCTCGGCGAGGTCGGGATCGTCGCGTCGGGTGTAGACGGTCACGTCGTGGCCGCGTCGTGCGAGGTGCTGTGCGAGGGCGGCGACCACGACGTTCTGGCCCCCGGCGTCGACGCCGCCGAGGGCGGCGAGGGGGCTGGCGTGCTCGGAGATCATGGCAAGTCTCATGGGATGAGCCTTTCCAGGAGGTGGTTCCAGTCCGTGAGGAACCGGTCGATGCCGAAATGGGCCAGGGCGTGGTCGCGGGCCGCCGCGCCGGCGGCCGCGGCCTCGCCCGGGTCGTGCAGCCAGAGGCGGGCGCGGGTCGCGAGCTCGCCGAGATCGGCGGACAGCAGTCCGGCGGCGGGTGGCACGGCGCGCGGTGCCTCGGTGGTGGGGAGCCCGAGCACGGGCATCCCGATCATCATGGCCTCGAGCAGCGCCAGGCCCAGGCTGGTCCAGCGGTAGGGGTGCAGGTAGAGGCGATGGCGTCCGAGCGTCGGATGCAGCTGGTCGTGCGAGAGGCTCTCGTGGACATGGCCCGCGAGGTGCTCGGCCACGTCGGCCAGGCGCTGGGTCTGCATCCCGTACACCTCGACGGGGAGGCCGCGCGCGAGGTCCACGAGAAGGTCGGTGCCGGCGATGCGCTCGCGGCGCACGGGCTCGTTGACCACGACGGCGGCCGACGGGATGGTGCCGGTGTAGAGAGGGCCGGGGTCGAGGATGCCGTGCTCGATCACCGCGGTCGGCGCGAGCCCGTTGTCCCACATGATCCGGTTGAAGTGCGTGACGTGGACCAGGGGGATGTCATCACGATCGGCGACCGGGTGGCGGGTGGCGGCGGCCGGGCCGCGTGGCGTGTCGTGCTCGAGGTAGACGGCGGGCAGCTCGCTCCCCGGGCGCCGACCGGTCCAGGCGCGGGCCAGGTCGAGCTCGTGGGGACGCTGGAGCACGACCGCGTCGATCTGCTCGTCCGCGAGCTGCTCGGGAGTGACCTCCACGGCCGCGGCGGGCCAGTCCCAGGTGCGGGCGCGACCGCGGCCGTCGGGGCCGCGGTCCTCGACGACGGGCAGCAGATAGGTGTGCTCGCCCTGGACGAACGAGGTGGTCCACGAGCCGTGGACATGCCAGATCAGGATGCGCATCGATGTCCTCCTGTCAGCGGGGTCACGGTGGCTGCGGTCGGGCCGCCGAGCTCGTCGACCGCGGCGACGACCTCCTCGGGCGTGACCCCGGACAGGCACGGGTGGCCGGGCACCGGGCACTGCCGGGCACGGCTGTCCTGGCACGCGGCGTGCTGGTCGCCGAGCACGACGGTGGGGACGCCGTAGGGGGCCCACCGCAGGGCGGGCACGACCGGGGAGAACAGCGAGACGACCGGGGTGCCGACGGCTGCGGCCAGGTGCGCGGGCCCCGTGTTCCCGACGACCGCGCAGTCCGCGGCCTCGAGCACGGCGGCCAGGCCCGCGAGATCGGTGCGGCCGGCGAGGTCGACGACGGCGTCCGCTGCGGTTCCGCGCCACCGGGATCCGTCGGCGCCGAGGATTGTGAGGGCGCCATGGCGGACCCGGAGCACCAGGTCACGCTCACCCGGTCCGCCTGTGAGGACCACCCGGCGTCCCGATCGCGCGAGGGCGGCCGTCAGCTCCGCCGCGTGATCGGGTCGGAGCGCGCGGGAGGGAACGGACGCTCCCGGATGCAGGACCACGTAACGCTCGCCCTCGAGGGCCGGCGGCACGGGCGGCAGCGGGCGCCGCACGGCCAGGAGCCGCTCGGCGCCGACGGCGGGAGGGGCGCCGGCGGCGGCCGCGAGCGCGAGCGCGGCCTCCACCTCGTGCCCGCCCCCGGGCGGATCGGCTCGGTGGTGCCGCACGTCCAGGAGGGTGCCGGGATAGTCGGTGCTGGTCGCCGCGATGTGCCCGATGCCCGCGAGGCGCGCGAGCAGCGCCATCGGCAGGGGGCTCTGGTGGAAGGAGGTGAAGATGACCGCGGTCGCGTAGTCGCGGTCGGCGAGGGTCGCGATGAGCCGGTGGGTGGCCACCGGGTCGACCTCGGGCGGCGCGACACCGGACCACGGCGCAGCGAACTCGAGCACCTCGTCGACCCCGGGCAGGAGCCGCGCGGCGGTGGAGCCCGCAGGGGAGGCCAGCACGTCGACGGGGTGGCCGAGGCGTCCGAGCGCACGGATCGCCGGACCCGTGAGCAGCACGTCGCCGTCGGAGTCGAGGCGGACCGCCAGGACGCGGGTCATCGCCGGCCCCCGGCGGCATCCCGACCGGGCAGGACGAGAGCGACGGCCTCGCCCAGGGTCGCCGCGACCTCGGGGGCCGACGTCACCTCGGCGGGCAGTGTCTGCGGCGTCGGCACCAGGACGCTGCGGGCGCCTGCCGCATGCGCGGCCTCGACATCGGCCCCGATGTCGCCGATGACGACGCACTCCTGGGGCCGCACGCCGAGGGCGGCCGCCGCCGCCGTCACCATGCCGGGCCTCGGCTTGCGGCACGTGCACCCGGCATCGGGCGCATGGGGGCAACGCTGCCACGTGCCGAACGGGCCGAGGAGCTCCCGGATGCGGTGGTCGACCGCATCGACCTGCGCGGTCGTCAGCCGGCCCCGCCCGATGCCGCTCTGATTGGAGACCACGCCGAGCGCGAGGCCCGCGTCGCGGAGCGCGGCCAGCGCCTCGCGGGCCCCCTCGACCGGGCGCACCCGCTCGGGGTCGCCGTTGTACGGCACGTCGTGCACGAGCGTGCCGTCGCGGTCGAAGAGCACGGCACGGACGGGGGGCGGCCAGGGGACGGTGCGGCGGTGGCGGATCGTCCCGCGGAGGCGGTGGCGCACGGCGGCGACGGGGATCGCGGCGCTCGTGACGCCCATGCGCGCGAGCTCGGAGGCGAAGCGGTCATCGCCCGGTCGCGGCCCCGGGAGCATGCGGCGCGCGAGGAAGCGTGTGTACTGCACGCCCCACACGGCCAGACCCGCTCCCAGGAGGCCCCGACCGGCGCGCACGGTGGAGCGCCGTCCCACCGCGGTGGCGAGGACGGTCCCGGATGCGACCGCCGCGAGCGCAGCGGTGGTGACCAGGTGAGCGCGGAGGGCGCCGCGGGGCGCCTCCGCCTGCTCCCGCCATCGCGGACCGTGGAGGCGGCGCATGAGCGCGTCGTCGGCGTTGCCGGCCTGGACGCGGAGGCTCACGAGGGCGTCGGCGGGTCGGGCGGGGTGGAGCACCCGGCGCTCGCCGCGCACGAGCTGCCATCCCGCGTGCCTCACGCGCAGGGCCAGATCGGCGTCCTCGCGGTAGGCACGGGGAAAGCGTTCGTCGAATCCGTCGACGGCCTCGAGCGCGGCGGGACGATAGGCCATGTCGGCCGTCGCCCAGGCGGCCTGCTCGAGGGAGGCGGTATTGCGCTCCCAATCGGTGGGTCGCCGATCCGAGGGGCGCGGGACCTCGATGCGGCCCTGGCTGCCTCCGGTTCCCGGCGCACAGGACGCGAGATCCCGCGTGAGCCGGCCCGCCCAGTCCCGGGGGAGCTCGACGTCGTCGTCCAGGAAGGCGATCCACGTCGCACCGCTGCGGCGTGCGCTGCGCCAGCCCCGGTTGCGAGCGGCCGCAGGACCGCGGCCGTACCCGCGCACCGCGCGCACCGGACCGCCGGCGTGAGCGGGCAGGTCGAGCGGCGGCAGGTCGGTGCCGCGCCGGTCGTCGACCACGACCACCTCGAGCGGGACGGCGCCTCCGGAGCTCAGGTCCTGGTCGGCGAGGGTCTCGAGCAGGCGCGAGAGCGAGGGGCGGCCCAGGGACGGGATGACGACCGCGTAGGTCTCCGACCCCGTGGTCACAGCGCTCACCGGGGGCCCTCCACGAACGCGGCCCGTCGCACCAGGTGAGGGCCGAGCACGAGCGCGGCCACGGGGGCGGAGCCGAACAGCTCGAGGGCATCGCGCGGGTCGTCGACCATGGGGCGGCCGGCCGTGTTCAACGAGGTGTTGACGACCACGGACACGCCCGTGCGCTCCTCGAACGCGCGCAGCAGCGCGGCGATACCCGGGACGTCGTCGTCCGAGATCGTCTGGATCCTCGCCGTGCCGTCGACGTGGGTGACCGCCGGGATCCGGTCGCGCCACTCGGGCGCGACCGTGTGCACGAAGAGCATGAACGGGCTCGGGATCGGCCCGTCGGAGAAGATCTCCGCGGCCCGCTCCTCGAGCACCATCGGCGCGACCGGCCGGAACTGCTCGCGACCCTTGACGTCGTTGAGGCGTTCGAGGTTCTCGGCCCGCATCGGGTTGGCGAGCAGCGAGCGGTGTCCGAGCGCGCGAGGCCCGAACTCGCTGCGGCCCTCGAACCAGGCGATCACGCCGTCGTCGGCGAGGATGTCCGCGACCTCCCCGGCGAGGTCGTCGGGCGTCGTGAACGGGACCTGAGCCGTGCGCAGCCACTGCGCCAGCTCGTCGTCGCCCCAGGACCGTCCGAGGGCGGCGGTGGGCTGCGGCACCCCGAGCTCGCCCGCCTCCTGGGCCACGTGGAGGGCGGCGCCGAGGGCGGTGCCGGAGTCACCCGAGGCGGGCTGGACCCACACCTCGGTGAAGGGCGACTCGCGCCAGATCCGCGAGTTCGCGACGCAGTTCAGTGCGGTGCCTCCCGCCATGGTGAGCACGCTGTCCCCGGTCTGTTCATGCAGCCAGGTGGCGAGGTCCACGAGCGTCTCCTCGACGACGGCCTGCACGGACGCCGCGAGGTCGGCATGGTCCCCTCCCCAGGTGCCGTCGTCGACACGGCGGGGGGCGAAGCGGCTCCAGTCGGGGGTGAGGGCCCGGAAGCCGCCGTCACCGGTCGCGTGGATGTGCTCGCGCAGCTCACCGGTGAAGCGGGGCCGGCCGTAGGAGGCGAGCGCCATGACCTTGAACTCGTCGCTCGAGCGCAGGAAGCCGAGATGGTCGGTGAGGGACTCGTAGACCAGTCCCAACGAATCCGGGAGTTCCTGGCGACGCAGGATCTCGAGCTCTCCGTCGCGGTATCGACCTGCCAGGTGGGAGTGCGCCTCGCCCCTGCCGTCGAGCACCAGGACGCTGCTGGTCCGCGACGGGGCGGCCAGGCCGGCGGAGGCGGCGTGGGCCACGTGGTGCGGGACGTACCGGACCCTCCCGGGGTCCAGCCCCGGCAGCGCCTCGGCGAGGAAGGCGGGTGCCCGGCGCACGTAGTCGATCCGCAGGGGGTCCGACGGATCGTCGGGGATGTGCGCGGCGAGACCCGGATCGAAGCCGTACGCGACGACGTCGAGGTCGGCCGGTTCGATCCCGGCCTCCTCGAGGCACCAGCGCATGGAGAGCTCGGGCAGCTCCCACGCCGAGAACGGCACGGGGCGTTTGGCGTGCTTACGGCGCGAGAAGCGCTCTTCCTCCGCAGCGGCCACGATCTGCCCGTCCACGACCAGTGCCGCGGACGAGTCGTGGAAGACGGCGTTCACTCCCAGGATTCGCATGGATCGGAGTGTGCCATTCAACTCACGTCCCGACGAATGGTCCGCGGCCCTCCCCCCGGCGGCGATGAGGAGAAGAGAAGCGCTGACCACTGCCGTCTTCGCGGAGAAGCGCTTCTCGACCACGTGGTCGAGAAGCGCTTCTCCGCCCCGGGTGCCCGGCTCGCGAGGTCCACCGGTCCCCGAAACGGCCCTGACCGGGCACGGGACGGCGCCGTCGTCGTCGCCGAGGAGCGGGGGCGTCGCCGCCCGCCTCGCGCTCCGCGCACCGTTCGAGCCCCGTGACCCTTGTTCCGACGAGGCCCCGTGCCTAGGCTCATGAGCCCATCGATCACCACGGAGCGAACGAATCTCCGCTGATGCCGCAGGGCGCCGGCGGAGATGCGACGGACAGGAGAAGCCATGGCATCGGAGAGCCGCACGACGACCGATCACGACGAGATCCGCCACTGGGTGGAGGACCACGACGGGCATCCGGCGAGCGTCCGGGGCACAGCTGAGGACGACGACCTCGGAGTGCTGCGGTTCGACTTCCCTGGCGGGGCAGGATCGGACGACCTCCAGCGTGTCTCGTGGGACGACTGGTTCGCGAAGTTCGACCAGGAGGAGCTCGCGCTGCTGTACCAGGAGAAGCACGCCGACGGCTCGGACTCGACGTTCTTCAAGCTCGTCCAGCGCTGAGCGCGCCCGGGCGGGACGCCGGTGCGACGCGGCCGTCGCGCTAGGCGTCCTCGAGCAGCGTCTCGCCGAGGCGGTCGATCTCGTCGCCGGACAGCCCGAGCCCATCGCGCACGTAGCCGCCGATGCCCTCGAAGCGCGCCCGGGCCTCGTCGAGCGCCGTGTCGAGGTACTCCTCGCGCACGCCGAGCACGGGCTCGAGCAGCTCGGGGTCGCCGCCCGCCTGCTCGAAGCGGTCGAAGAGGGGCCGTAGCGCGGGCAGCAGGTCGTCGTTCGTGCGCAGGTAGTCCGCGCGCACCTCGTCCTCGTCGACGCCGAGGGCGAGCAGGAGCGACGCGGCACCCCAGCCCGTGCGGTCCTTGCCCGTCGTGCAGTGGAAGAGCGCAGGCTCGCGGCCGCCGTCGAGCAGCCCCCGGAACAGCCCGCGATAGGAGCGGCGCGCGCTCGGCAACGACACGAGATCGCGGTAGGCGTCGCGGAACATCCGCGCCGCCCCGCCCGCGCGCAGGATGCGCTCGGCCTGCTTCGGGTCCTCGAGCACGGGTCCGAGCTGGGCGGCAGCACTGTCCGAGGCATCGGCCAGCACGTCGAGCTCGACGCGGCGCATGCCCTCGGGGACGCGATCGGGACGCTGCTCGCACTCCTGGGCGGTGCGCAGGTCGTAAACCGTGCGGATCCCGAGGCCCATGACGGCCGCGGTGCCGTCCTCGTCGAGACGGCTCAGATCCACCGAGCGGAACAGGACGCCCGAGCGCACGCGCCGGCCATCGCCGGTGTACTTCCCACCGAGGTCGCGCAGGTTGGGCAGGGTCGGGATGACCGGGGTGGTCGGCTGCGAGGTGGTCATGCGCGCTCTCCGTTCGCGGGCGGTGACAGACGGCGCCCTGCGGAACCGGGCGAGAGTCCCGACACTATCGCCACCGGACCGGTCGCGGACCGGGTGCGAGCGGGAGGAGCGGCAACCCCTCACGGCTGCCTGTCATCCAGCGGGACTAGGCTGGCACGAGCGTCCGCGGCGAGCCCCGCACCCACGGCCGGCCCCCGGCGCCTCCATCCCCGAACGGCAGGAGACCCCCATGCCCATCACCGTCAAGGCCCTGCAGAAGACCGGCCCGGATCAGCCCTTCCGAGTCGTCGACATCGAGCGTCGCGACCCGCGCGAGGACGACGTCGTGATCGACATCAAGGCCGCCGGCATCTGCCACAGCGACATCCACACCGTCCGCAACGAGTGGGGCGAGGCCCACTTCCCGCTCACCGTCGGCCACGAGATCGCCGGTGTCGTCGAGGCGGTCGGCGAGGGCGTGACCCGGTGGAAGGTCGGCGACCGCGTGGGCGTGGGCTGCATGGTCGACTCGTGCGGCGAGTGCGAGCAGTGCCTCGCCGGCCTCGAGCAGAACTGCCTGCGCGGCAACGTCGGCACCTACAACTCGATCGACGTCGACGGCAGCGTGACCCAGGGCGGCTACGCCCAGAAGGTCGTCGTCAACGAGCGTTTCGTGTGCCGGATCCCCGACGCCCTCGACTTCGACGTGGCCGCGCCCCTGCTGTGCGCGGGCATCACCACCTACTCGCCGCTCGCCCGCTGGGGCGTCGCGGAGGGCACGAAGGTCGCGGTGCTCGGACTGGGGGGCCTCGGCCACATGGGAGTGCAGATCGCGGTCGCCAAGGGAGCCGAGGTCACCGTGCTCTCCCGCAGCCGCAAGAAGGAGCAGCTCGCGATCGACCTGGGCGCGACCGAGATGCTCGCGACCACCGAGGACGGCTTCTTCGAGAACCATCGCGGGGAGTTCGACCTGATCCTCAACACGATCAGCGCCGACATCCCCGTCGACAAGTACCTCGGACTGCTGAGACCCCGCGGCGTGATGGCCGTCGTCGGACTGCCGCCGGCCGGCCAGGAGCTGCACTTCGGCCCCCTCATCGGCGGCGGCAAGGTGCTCGCGGGCTCCAACATCGGCGGCATCGCCGAGACCCAGGAGATGCTCGACTTCTGCGCCGACCACCACGTCGGCGCGGTCATCGAGACAGTCGGCGTCGAGGAGGTCGAGGCGGCCTACGACCGCGTCGTGAACGGCGAGGTCTACTTCCGCGCCGTCATCGACACCGCGACCTTCGACGAGGCGGAGACCGCCCCCGCCGCCTGACGCGCGCCGACGCCCGGCGGCGCGGCGGCTGGCGCTGGGCGCCGGAGGGGGTGCTGGAGCAGCGGCCCGCGCCGGCGGATCGTGCGGTTGCGACCACGGTCCGCCGGCAGGCGTATGGCGGCGGCGCCGGTGGATTCCGCTCACGGCGGAGACTCCGGCGCCGCTTGAGCCTGCTCCGTAGTCTCGGGTCATGGACGAGCACCTGCAGCCCCTGCTCCGCGAGCTCCTCGGCGACGCCCTGCGTCGTGAGCGGCATCGGCAGGGGCGCACGCTCGCGCAGATCTCCGCCGCGAGCGGGGTGAGCATCCAGCACCTGTCCGATGTCGAGCGCGGCCGCAAGGACCCGTCGTCCGAGGTGCTCGCCGCGATCACGGGCGCCCTCGCGATCGACGTCCTGGACCTGCTGCGCCGCATCGAGGCATCGGCGACCGTCGCGCCCGTCCTCGACCTCACGGGACACGCCGGCTCCCTGCCGCTGCGCCAGGCCGCGACGGGCCTGCCGAGCGGGGGAGCGGGCGGCGCCGCCGTCAGCGGCGCCCTGCTGCTGGCCGCCTGAGAAGCACCCGGTCGGCGATGCCGTACGAGACCGCCGCCTCGGCGTCGAGCACCCGCTCGCGCTCGAGGTCGTGGCGCACTCGCTCGAGTCCCTGCCCGGTGTAGGCGGCCAGCAGCGCCTCGAGCGATCGTCGCACCCGTTCGACCTCCTCGGCCGCGAGGATCAGGTCCGGGACGGCACCGCGCCCGCTCGCCTCGAGCGGATGCAGGACCACGCGAGCGTGGGGCAGGATCGCCCGCAGCCCGGGCGTGCCCGCGGCCAGCAGGATGGTCGGCGCGGCCACCACCTGCCCGATGCACGTCACGGCCACCTCGCAGCGCACGTAGGCGAGCGCGTCGTGGACCGCGAGCACGGCCTGGGCATCCCCACCCTCGCAGTTGACGTAGAGCTGGATCGGCTGGCCCGGGGCGTCGCTCTCGAGGTGGAGCACCTGCGCGATCACCGTGTTGGCCACGCCGTCGTCGATCGGCGTGCCGATGCACACGATGCGGTCCGAGAGCAGCCGCGAGAACACATCGGCCGTGCGCTCGGTGCCCGAGGCGGTGCGCTCGACGACGTGAGGGATCGTGTACGTGCTCATCGGGTCTCCTCCGTGGTGGTCTCGGGTGTCGGGACCGGCTCCTCGGCAGAGCCGGTCCTCTCCTCGCGGCTGTCGGAGACGGCGGGAGGTGTCGCCGAGAAGCCGGCCGGGTCCCGTCGAGCGGCAGGGGAGGGGCCGTCACCGCCCGATCCGCGTCCCGGCAGGACCTGGGCGAGGTCCCTGAGCACCTCGTCGCAGAATCCGTAGGCGACGGCCTCCTCGGCATCCCACATGCGGTCGCGCTCGGAGTCCCGGGCGATCTGCTCGACGCTGCGACCGGTCCTCTGGGCGGTGAGGCGGATGAGCAGATCGCGGTTGCGCCGCAGGTCCTCCGCCTGGATCTCGATGTCGGCCGCGCTGCCGCCGAACCCCGCCGACCCCTGATGCATGAGCACCTTGCCGTGGGGCAGGATGTACCGCTTGCCGGGCGCGCCCTGGGTGAGCAGGAACTGGCCGGCGCTGTAGGCCATTCCGAGGGCGACGGTCCGCACGTCGCACGGCAGGAGCGTCATGAGGTCGCCGATGGCCAGCATGGCCGGCACGAGGCCGCCGGGGGAGTTGATGAGCAGCGTGATGTCGCGATCGGGGCGCTCGGCGGCGAGCAGGATCAGCTGGGAGCACAGCTGCGCGCCGTTGTCCTGGTCGAGCTCGCGGTCGAGGATCAGCACGCGCCGGTCGAGCAGGCTCGCGGCGGTCATGTCGGCCACGGACGGTGGGCGGTTCGGGGCGGTGGTGGTCATGGCCCGATCCTGCTCCCGACCGGCGGGCCCGGGGAGGTACTCCGCCCGAGGCGGATCCACGGTGGGCTGATCAGCCCCGGGCGGATGGAGTGCGCGGGCCGTGACGACACCTCCGCAGTGGCAGGATGAGCGGCGAGCCTCGACCCGGGGAGACGCTGATGTCCGACACGACCT
Source organism: Brachybacterium sp. (assembly GCA_032101665.1). Taxonomy (GTDB): domain Bacteria; phylum Actinomycetota; class Actinomycetes; order Actinomycetales; family Dermabacteraceae; genus Brachybacterium. The sequence goes on from DAMDHZ010000008.1 coordinate 24,369, forward strand.
GCCACATGTCCATCTCGCTCGACGGGTTCGGCGCCGGCCCCGACCAGAGCCTTGCCGACGGGCTCGGCGTGCGCGGTGGCGAACTGCATCGCTGGCACATGGGGGATGTGCGTGCCACCGAGAGCGACCGGATCGCCGAGGGCTGGCTCATGAGGCCTCGGGGCGCCTACGTGATGGGACGGAACATGTTCAGCCCGGGCCGGGGGGAGTGGGACGCCGACTGGACCGGGTGGTGGGGTCCCGAGCCGCCGTATCACGCGCCGGTCTTCGTGCTCACGCACCATGCACGCGAGCCGATCCAGATGGAGGGCGGGACCGTCTTCCACTTCGTCACCGACGGCTTCGACGCCGCCTACGCGCACGCGCTCGAGACCGCCGAGGGGCGCGGCGTCGACGTGGCCGGAGGGGCCTCGACCGTGCAGCAGGCGCTGCATGCCGGGGTGATCGACGAGCTCACCCTCGACGTCGCGCCCGTCCTGCTCGAACGCGGCGAGCGCCTGTTCGACGGGGTCGAGACCTTCGACTTCGAGCCCGTCGAGGTGGTGGGATCACCCCTGGCCACGCACATCCGATATCGCCGCACAGGGGCTCGCTGATCAGCACGCCGCGCTCGGACCGACGGCGTCAGTCGGCACGGTGCAGGACCGCCCGCCAGCCGAAGGCGTCGGCGCCCCGGACGTGCGAGGGGCTGTCATCGAGGAAGACCACGGCGCGGTGCTCGACACGGCGCCCGAGCACGTGCTCGATGCGGGCATGGGCCGCGGCGTAGGCGCGCTGCTCCGGCTTGGCGGCGCCGAAGTCGCGCGAGTTGAGCAGATGGGAGCCGTCGACGCCGAGCTGGGGTGACAGCCCCAGCTGGTCGATCTCGGCGCGGACGCGATCGGTGCCGTTGGTGAACACGAAGACGTCGAGTCCGCGGTTGCGCGCTGCATCGAGGATTCCCTGGACCTCCCGGTCCACGGTCGCCGGTGTCTCGGACCAGGTCGCGACGGCCTGCCGAGCGGCACCCGCGGTGGCGCCCTCGGCCTGCAGGTCCTGCACCGCGCGGGCACGCCACTGGGCATGCGTGGCGCGGCCTCGGACGACGTCGTGCAGGAAGGGGCTGCCCAGGATCGCTCCGAAGACGGTCGGTGCGGGCAGCCCCGTGAGGTCGGCCAGGTCTGTCCAGAGGGTGGGGTCGAACCGCCGCAGCACGCCGTCCAGGTCGCTCACCGCCACCTCGGTGCCCTCGGCCTCGAGCGCACGCCGGAAGACGGTCAGGTCGGCGCGGGATGAGCGAGACATGCGGGAGAGTCTAGGAGTCGCGCGTGGGAGTCCGGCCATGGCGCCGAACTGAGCTGCTGGATGCCCTTCAGCGGCGGCGCCTTGAGCGCGTCCGAGGTCGTGCTGGGGTGGGGGCTGCGCGGTCGGGCTGCTAGGAACGTCGGCATACAGGTCAACGAGGCCTGTAGAGGGTGTGCTGACCTGTAGAGCAACAGTTCTCAGCAGGGAACGGGGCGAGCGTGGCAGTTCCACTCTTCCCCGGCAGGTCGTCAGGGGAGATCGGAGCCGCTGACGATGGATCGGATGACGGGAAGCCCGGCGCGGGCCTGCTCGCCCGCCTCGTCGACGATGACGGACAGGTTCACGAGCTCGGCGCCGGTCGACTCGATCAACCGTCGCGTGGCGATCGCCTGGCTGCCGGTCTCGACCCAGTCGTCGACGAGCGAGACTCGCATCCCGGGGCCCAGGTGGTCGGTCCTGATCGAGAGGACCTGCGTCCGGCCCCGATAGTCGGGTGAGCTCTCCATGGTGGCGGTGTCCCCGGGGAACAGAGCGCCGCCCTTGCGGATCGGTGAGAATCCGACCCCCAGGGTCAGGGCGACCATCGGCGCGAGCACGAATCCTCGGGCCTCGATGCCGACGACGAGGTCCGGCCGCTCCGGCGCGCTGAGCCGGGCCAGCTCGGCCACGATGGCGCTGAGCGCCGAGGGGTCCCTGAGCATGTTCCAGGTGTCGGCATCGCCGTCCACCCATCGGAAGTGCTGAAGGACCTCGGCGGTGGCCGATGAGACGTTCGCCGTCATGCAGCCGACCCTAGCGGGGCGACTCGGCCCCACCAACAGGTTGACGCAGGCCACTCGGGGGCGTAAGTGTCCCGCCTGCTGCCCGTGGAGCGGGAGCCGGCGTGGGACGAACGGGGCATGCGGGAGAGTGTAGGAGCTGTGCGTGGGAGCCGACCCCGCACTTGTGTGACGCTGAGAGCCGCAGCCCTCCGTATTCGGGGGCCTGCGGCTCTCAGCGTCACACCTGTGCAGGCGCGACGGCTCAGGCTTGCGACGCGAAGTGCCTGAGCGCGCCCTCCTGGCTGGTCGGAACACAACTCGTCGGACATGCGTCGCGGCATCGCCCGGACATGCGACGAGGGCCTCTCCGATGGAGAAGCCCTCGCGGGCCGCGGACCATGCCGCGGATGATGCTGGTTGAGATCAGGCGCTGATCTGCTGCACCTTGCCGGCCTTGAGGCACGAGGTGCACACGTTCAGACGCTTGGGGGTGCCGTTGATGACAGCGCGCACGGTCTGGATGTTCGGGTTCCAGCGGCGCGAGGTGCGGCGGTGCGAGTGGGACACGCTCTTGCCGAAGCTCGGGCCCTTGGCGCAGAGTTCACACGT
>DAMDHZ010000008.1:27032-40615 GCA_032101665.1 Brachybacterium sp.
CATCCGCTCTGCCGTTCATCCCGGGCCGCAGGGGCATCGGGCGTGATCGAAGGATCCGGCGCGCAAGGCAACTCGATCACTGTAGCCCATCGGTCGCAGCCTCCCCACCCCGCGGGCCGCTGCGAGCTGTGGAGTCTGCCACAGCGAGGCCATGAGCGTTCCTGACGCCCTCGACGCGGGCGGCGAGTGTGGATGGCGCCGTGAGATGTCGGAGCCCGGTGGCACGATGGGCGATGACCGGCGACGGACGATCGGGATCGAGGAGGGTCATGAGCGGGGACGGGGAGACGATGCGTCGTGCTCCCCGCCGCACCGGCGGCGTCCCCGAGCTGTCGGAGATGCTCACGGCGCGCGAGCTCACAGCGGCCCGGACCCTCGGCGTCGCGGACCTCGGCCACCTGCTGCGACTGCCCCCCCATCGCTACGTGGTCCCCGGCCCTCTGAACTTCCTGGGCGACATGACCGAGGGGGAAGAGGTCTCGGCCGTCGCGACCGTGCGGGACGTCCGCGACCGCTCCATGCGCAACCGTGCCGGATCGATCCTGTCCGTCGTGATCGACGACGGCACCGACGCCATCACCCTCACCTTCTTCCTCGCCAAGGCCCACCTCGTCGCCTGGCACCGCAAGAGCCTGCGTCCCGGCGTGCGGATCCACGTCTCGGGCACCGTCGGCACCCACAACGGGGAGCGTCAGATCGTCCACCCGGACTACGTCGTGCTCGACGAGGACCACACGATCGACGAGGCGATGCGGCCCATCCCCGTGTATCCGCTGCGCGGCCGGGTCACGCAGGCCGCGATGCGCCAGGCGTTCCGCTCCGCGCTCGAGTTCGCGCCCCTCCTGCCCGACGTCATCCCTGCCGAAATCCTGCGCGATCAGGCCCTGCCGTCGCTCCAGGAGGCGCTGACCGCGCTGCACGCCCCGCACACGATCGACGACACCCGCCGCGGCATGGCGCACCTCGCGTTCGAGGAGGCGTTCGTCCTGCAGACGATCTTCGCGCAGCGGCGCGCGGCCGACGAGCTGACGCCCGCGCCGCCGCTCCGCGCCGAGGGCCCGCTCCAGGGCCTGCTGCGCGACCGCCTGCCCTTCACCCTCACCCGCGGACAGGAGGAGGTCGCCGCCGCGATCGCGGAGCGGATCTCCCGGGACATGCCCACGAGCGTCCTGCTCCAGGGCGACGTCGGCTCCGGCAAGACCGTCGTGGCGCTGCTGGCGATGCTGCGCGCCGTCGACTCGGGCCATCAGGCCGCGCTGCTCGCCCCGACCGAGGTCCTCGCCGAGCAGCACCATCGCACGATCATGGAGCTGCTGGGAGCGCTGGGGCGTGCCGGCCGGATCGATGGGGTCCCCGAGGCCACCCGGGTGCGGCTGCTCACCGGGTCCCAGCGTGTGGCTCGGCGGCGCGAGACCCTGCTCGACGTCACGAGCGGCGAGGCGGGGCTCGTCGTCGGCACGCACGCCCTGCTCACCGAGTCCGTCGAGTTCGCCTCCCTCGGCCTCGTGGTCATCGACGAGCAGCACCGCTTCGGCGTGGACCATCGGCGGCGTCTGCGCACGCGCGGCGCCGACGGTCGCAGCCCGCACGTCGTCGTCATGACGGCCACCCCGATCCCGCGGTCGGCGGCGCTCGCGATCGTGGGCGACCTCGACGTGCTGTCGCTGCGCGAGATGCCCACCCAGCGTGCTGGGACCACGAGCTTCGTGGTCCCCGAGTCCCAGCCCAGCTGGCACGATCGGATGTGGGAACGTGTGCTCGAGGAGATCCGGGCGGGCCGCCAGGCCTTCGTCGTGTGTCCCCGCATCAACGACGCCGAGGAGACCGGGACTCCCGTGGACCCCGGTGCCGGCGGTGGGCCCCGCGGCGTCGAGGAGACGTACGAGCGGCTGCGCGCGGACCCCCGCTTCGCCGACGTCCGTCTCGGCATGCTCCACGGGCGCCTCGGCGCCGAGGAGAAGCAGCGGACCATGCAGGCGATGGTCGATCGCGAGCTGGACCTGCTCGTGGCGACCACCGTGATCGAGGTCGGCGTGGACGTGCCCAACGCGAGCGCCATGGTCGTCCTCGACGCCGAGCGCTTCGGGGTCTCCCAGCTCCACCAGCTGCGCGGGCGCGTAGGCCGCGGCGAGCACCCGGGCATCGTCTTCTTCGACACGGCGGCCGCCCCCGGCAACGAGAGCCTCGAGCACCTGGGCCGCATCGCCGGCACCCAGGACGGCTTCGAGCTCGCACGGCTCGACCTCGAGCGCCGCGGGGTCGGCGACCTCGTCGGCTCCCAGCAGTCCGGGCTGCACCGCACGCTGCGCCACCTCGACGTCCTCCACGACAGCGACGTGATCGAGGCCGCCCGCGCTGCCGCGGCAGCGCTCGTCGCGGTCGACGCGGACCTCGACGCCCATCCCGGCCTCGCCGAGGCGGTCGACGACCGCCTGCGAGATGCCGACCCCGACGTGGAGAGGAGCTGACATGCCCCGCATCATCGCCGGTGCCCTGGGAGGCCGCACCGTGCCCGGCCCCCCCGGCTCCGGGACACGTCCGACGAGCGACCGCGTCCGCGAGGCGGTCTTCTCGCGCCTGTCCGGATGGGACGCGATCGCCGACCGCCGCGTGCTCGACCTGTTCGCCGGGACCGGAGCGCTCGCCTTCGAGGCGCTCTCCCGCGGAGCCCGCGACGCCGAGCTGGTCGAGTCCCACGCCCGGACCGCTGCGCAGATCGGCCGCACCGCCCGCGAGCTGGGCATCGCCATGCGCTGCCGCGTGCGGTCTGCACGCGCCGAGACCTCCGTCGCGGTGCTCGCGGCCGATGTCGCCGCCGGTCGCGCCGATCCCTTCGGGCTCGTCTTCATCGACCCGCCCTACGAGCTCCCGACCTCGTCCGTCGAGTCGCTGGTCGCGGCGCTCGCCCCGGCCCTCGAACCCGACGCGGTGGTCGTCGTCGAGCGATCGTCGCGATCGACGAGCCTCACCTGGCCCCACGGCTTCGCCGACGACGGCACCAAGTCCTACGGCGAGACCGTGGTGCAGTACGGCGGGCCCTCCGATGATGCCGGCAACGGCGCGTCGATACAGTGACGCCATGACCACCGTCGTCCTGCCCGGCTCCTTCGACCCCTTCACCCGCGGCCACCTCGACCTCGCACGGCGGGCCGCCGACCTCGCCGGTCAGGTCGTCGTCGCCGTCTCCCACAACCCGTCCAAGCGGAACTTGCTGGGTCTCGAGATGCGCTGCGCCGTGATCGCCGAGGTGCTCGAGGCGGAGACGCTCGCCGACCGGGTCGAGGTGCGCCCGCTGCCGTCGGGCCTGCTCGTCGACTTCTGCCGCGAGCTCGGGGCGCGCGCCGTCGTGCGCGGACTGCGCTCCCAGATAGACCTCGCCTACGAGGAGCCCATGTCCCGCATGAACGCCCACCTCGCGGGCATCGATACGATGTTCCTGCTGACGAACGCCTCGCTCGCCCACATCTCCTCGTCCCTCGTGCGCGAGGTGGCCGCCCTCGGCGGCGATGTCGACGACATGCTTCCGGCCGCCTCGGCGCGTGCCCTGCACGCCGCTCTCGCCGATCGCGAACAGGACGACTGAGGCCGGGGGAACGTCGGCCCGCCGCCGTATCCTGACCAGGTGAGCACCACCGAGACCACTTCACCCCTGCCGGACCTCCGCTTCGACGCCGTCGACCTCATCGGACGACCGGGCGCCCATCGCGACATCACGCGCACCGTCACCGCCCCGGCGGCGCCCGAGATGCCCGCCGCGATGTGGATCCCTGCCGGAGAACCTGTCGAGGTGGAGGGTTCGCTCGAGTCGGTCGTCGAAGGCGTCTACGCGGGCGGCACCGCCCGCACGCACCTGGTCGGAGAGTGCTCGCGCTGCCTGGACCCGCTCGAGGACGACGTGGAGGTGCGCTTCGACGAGCTGTTCACCTACCCCGAGAAGATCCCCCACGAGATGTCGGCCGAGGAGCGCGAGGAGGTCGTCGTCCTCGTCGGCGACTCCGTCGATCTCGGGCCGCTCGTCTACGACGCCCTCGTGCTCGCCGCCCCCACCGCCCCGCTGTGCCGGCCCGACTGCGAGGGCCTGTGCCCGCAGTGCGGGATCCGCCTCGAGGACGATCCCGGGCACCACCACGACGTGATCGACGACCGCTTCGCCGCGCTCCAGGGATTCTTCGCCGACCCGGACTCCGACAGCGAGACCCCGGCGGACGAGGACGTGCGCTGATGGCCCGGTCGCGCCGTACTCGGCAGGCCGCCGACCCGGCCGCCCTGCTCGAGGTCCTGCCCCTCGACGCCCACGAGGGCCGCGTCCTGCGCGAGTCCGGGCTGCTCGATCTCGCCTTGACCCACCGCTCGTACGCGTATGAGCACGAGGGCACCCTCCACAACGAGCGCCTCGAGTTCCTGGGCGACGCGGTGCTGGGCCTCGCCACCACCGAGGAGCTCTACCGCGCGCACCCGGAGCTGCCCGAGGGAGAGCTCGCCAAGCGCCGCGCCGCGATCGTCAACACGCGTGCCCTCGCCCTCGTCGGCCGCCGCATCGAGCTCGGCGCGTACATCCGGCTGGGCCGCGGCGAGGACCTCTCGGGCGGCCGCGAGAAGGCCTCGATCCTGGCCGACACGATGGAGGCCGTGATCGGCGCGATCCACCTCGCTCTCGGCGAGACGATCTCGCGCCGGTACGTGCTCGCGCTGCTGGCCCCCATGCTCGACTCCGACGAGATGCTCGAGGCCGGATACGACTTCAAGACCCGCCTCCAGGAGATCGCCGCGCAGGCCGCCCTCGTACCGATCTACCGGATCACCGAATCCGGACCCGAGCACGCCAAGACGTTCCAGGCGACCGCGACGATCGAGGGCATCGTGACCGCGACCGGTGAGGGCGCCTCGAAGAAGGACGCCGAGCTCGCGGCCGCCGCGGGCGCCGTGCGCGCCGTGCTCGCCGAGCGCGGCGAGCCGCTCCTGACCCGGGGCTGACCGTGCCGGAGCTTCCCGAGGTCGAGGTCGTCCGCCGCGGCCTCCTGCCCCGCGTGAGCGGCCGCGTGATCGAGCGCGTCGAGGTCCTCGACGCGCGCGCCGTGCGCCGTCAACACGGCGGCCCCGAGACGCTCGCCGCCGCCCTCGTGGGTGCGCGCATCACCGCCGTCGCCCGGCGCGGCAAGTTCCTGTGGTGGCGCGTGGCGGAGGCCCCTGGCACCGACGACGTGGCCCTCATGACCCATCTCGGCATGAGCGGCCAGCTGCGGGTGCGCGATCGGGCAGGGGCGCACGAGGTGGAGCTGCCGGACCCCGCCGAGCCGCCGGGGGAGGGCCCGGCCCCCGACCCGCGCCGCCACCGCCGTCTCACGCTGACCCTGGACGACGGCACCGAGGTCGACTTCCTCGACCAGCGGCTGTTCGGGGGGATGTGGACCTCGGCGCTCGCGCCGTGCGCGGATGGACAGCTCGCCGCGGCGGGCAGCCCCGACGCCCTGCTGCCCCTCGACGCCGCGCACATCGCACGCGACGTGCTCGACCCTGCCGTCGACCTGGCCGCGGTCGCCCGCCGCCTCCGCACGCGCAGCGCGGCCGTGAAGTCCCTGCTCCTGGCCCAGGACCTCGTCAGCGGGATCGGCAACATCTACGCCGACGAGGCGCTGTGGGCCGCGCGCGCCCACTACGCGACACCGGGGAAGGACCTGTCCCCGGTGCGGGCCCACCGCCTCCTGCAGGAGGCCCGCCACGTCATGGAGCGCGCCCTCGAGGTGGGCGGCACGAGCTTCGACGCCCTCTACGTCAACGTCGACGGCCGCAGCGGCTACTTCGCCCGCTCCCTCGCCGCCTACGGGAAGGAGGGCGAGCCGTGCCCACGCTGCGGGACCCCCATCCGTCGGGCGGTGCACCAGGGACGCTCCTCGTTCTTCTGCCCGCGCTGCCAGCGAAGACGCTAGCCGAGCGGTCGTGCCCGGCGCGACCACGAGCGGCAGTGGACCTCGACCTCCATGGCGTTGCCTCGATCTGCAGTACATCGATGCACATGCCGCTGGAACCCGGTCCCAGGTGTCGTCGCTCGTACTGACGAGAGGACCAGCCGGCGCGGTGTCGCCGATCCGAGATTGCCGCGACTCATGGTGTGGCACGCGCCTTCGCGAGGATGGGAGCGCTACATGGTCGGCGGATCTCGAGTCGGTACGGCCAGATCTATCGTGCGACGTCGAGCGGCACCGCCTCGACGGCCGTTCCCCTGACGACGCCGCGGTCGCAGGCCTCGGTCGCCCCCTTAGAATCTAAGCATGAGTGAAGATACGAAGAGATGCACGTTCGACGCCGACAGCCCGTACGCCGATTTCGCCGCCGAGATCTTCACCCTTCTCTCGGATGCGACGCGGGTGCGGATCGTGCTGGCGCTGCGGGACGCGGAGAAGTCGGTGAACGAGCTGGCCGAGGTGGTCGGCAAGTCGCCGACCGTGGTGTCCCAGCATCTGGCGAAGCTGCGCTGGGGCAGGGTCGTCGCCGCCCGGCAGGAGGGCAACCGTGCGTTCTACAGCCTCATCGACGAGCACGCCCGAGAGCTCGTCGCACACGCGGTCTTCCAGGCCCAGCACGCCGACAACGGCGCTCCAGTCCACCACATGACGGCCGACGGGTCCATCACTGTCGACACCGATTCGCAGGGGGCCGGGCGTTGACCGCCGAGACCCGGGACGAAGTGCAGACGGTCGGCGCGCAGGCCACCGGGCCGTCGGGCGGAAGCCTGTGGCGGCGCATCGACCGCGGCGACCTGGCCAGGACACTGTTCGTCGCCGCCTGCGCCGTCGCCGTTGCGCTTGGACTGACCTGGCCGTGGCCGGCCATGCCGGTCGTGGCGGTGGTCGGGATCGTCGTGGGCTGCTGGCCGATCTCGGTCGAGGCGTTCGAGGACGTCCGGCACCGGCGGATGAGCATGGAGCTGTCGATGCTCATCGCGATCGTCGCCGCGGCCGTGATCGGAGAGTGGTCTACCTCGCTGGTGATCTCCGCGTTCGTCCTGGCCGCAGAGATCCTCGAGGACCTGTCGATGGACCGCGGCCGCGACGCGCTGACCGACCTGATGTCCTTCCTCCCCGAGACGGTCCAGATCCGCGACGGCGCAGACTTCCGCTCTGTGGCCCTGGCCGAGGTGGTCGAGGGCGATGGCGTCGTGATCACGCCGGGCGGTCGGATCCCGGTCGACGGCACGGTCGTGGTGGGTGAGTCCACCGTCGACCAGTCGCGCATCACCGGCGAGCCGCTGCCGGCCGACGTTGGCGTCGGCGATGAGGTCTTCGCCGGTTCCATCAACCAGGTCGGCGCGATCGAGGTCCGCGCCGAAAGGATCGGCACCGACTCCTCCTTCGGCCGCATCATCGCCGCCGTCGAGCAGGCCCAGTCCACCGAGCCGCCGGCCCAGCGGCTGGCCGACCGGCTCGCCGCCCGGCTGGTCTACCTCGCCCTGATCGGCGCGGCCATCACCTACCTGGTCACCCGCGACCTCACCGCGACCATCTCGGTCGTCGTGGTCGCCGGGGCGTGCGGCGTCGCCGCCGGCACCCCACTGGCCGTATTGGCCGCTATCGCCCGGATCGCCCGCTCCGGGGCGTTCGTCAAGGATGGGGCGCACCTCGAGGCGCTGTCGAGCGTGGACACCGTGGCCTTCGACAAGACCGGGACGCTGACCACCGGAACGCCCGCCGTCGTCGATCTCCAGCCGGTCGGCGGCGTCGACCCCGATGCCCTGCTGGTTCTGGCCGCCGCCGCGGAGTCCTACTCCGAGCACCCGCTCGGGGCCGCCGTCGTCGCCCATGCGCGGGCACAGGCGCTTCCCGTCGGCCCCTGCGAGGACTTCGCCTACCTGCCCGGCCGGGGAGTGATGGCGAAGGTCGCCGGGAAGGCGGTCGCCGCGGGCAACCGGACCCTGGTCCCCGACGCCCCCGAGACCGTCGCGGGGCAGGGGATCGTCACTGCCGTCCACGTCGGCGTCGACGGCTCCTACGCCGGTACCATCCTGCTGGCCGACACCATCCGCGAGGGCGCGAAGGCAACCGTGGCCGAGCTGCAACGCCGCGGGCTCCGCACGATGGTCATCACCGGCGACGAGACGGCCACCGCGGCCGCCGTCGCCGCCGAGCTCGGCATCGACGACGTGCGCGCCGGGTTGCTCCCGGACGAGAAGCTCGCCTCGATCGACGCCGAGCGAGCCGCCGGGCGCAGGCTCGCGATGGTCGGCGACGGCGTCAACGACGCACCGGCCCTGGCCCGCGCCCAGGTCGGCATCGCCATGGGCTCGGGCACCGACATCGCCAGGGAGAGCTCCGACATCGTGCTCATCAGCTCCGACCTGGACGACCTGGTGCGCACCGTGCGCGTCGCCCGCCGCGCCCGCCGGATCGTGATGTTCAACTTCGCCGGCACCATCGCCGTCGACCTCGTCGGCATGACCTTGGCCGCCCTCGGGCTGCTCTCGCCCGTGACGGCAGCGTTCATCCACGTCGGCAGCGAGACCGCCTTCATCCTCAACTCGGCACGGCTCATCCCCGGCCGGGAGCGCCGCTGACGCCGGCGAGCGGCGTCTCGCAGTCATCCGGCACGGCCTGACCGGCCAGAGCAGCGAGTGTTCCGCGCACGTGCCCACGCTGCGGGACCCCCATCCGTCGGGCGGTGCACCAGGGACGCTCCTCGTTCTTCTGCCCGCGGTGCCAGCGGCGACCCGCCGCCCGCCCTCCCAGTGCCTGAGATCGCCCGCGTCGAGTGCCCTCGATCGGCGAACCTCGGGTACGGTCAGGACAGCTGCTCGACCAGAAAGGGAACGCCCATGACCGTTCGGACCACGGACACGCCCGTGCGCGTGATGATCGTCGACGACCACGAGGTGGTCCGCCGCGGCATCGTGACCGTGATCGACGCGAGCCCCGCCCTGACGGTCGTCGGCGAGGCCTCGACGGTCGACGAGGCGCGGCGCCGCCTGCCCGCCGTGCGCCCGGACGTCCTGGTCGTGGACCTGCAGCTTCCTGACGGCACGGGCATCGACGTGATGACGCGTGCGCGCGAGCTGAGTCCCGAGCAGCGCATGCTCGTGCTGACCTCCTTCGATGACGACGCGGCGCTGCGCGAGTCCCGGGCCGTGGGCGCTGCGGGCATGCTCCTGAAGTCGGCCCGCTCGCGCGACATCGTCACGGCGATCGAGAAGATCGCCGACGGCCAGACGGTGTGGCCCACCCGCCCGGCCGAGGACGAGGAGGAGCTGTCGGCGACCGATCAGCGGATCGTCGAGCTGATCGGCGACGGCTGCACCAACCGGGAGATCGCCGACGAGCTCGGGATCGCCGAGAAGACCGTCAAGAACCGCATCACCGCGATCCTCCACTCCCTGGGCCTGCAGCGACGCACCCAGGTCGCCGCCCGCGAGGCCGCCCGCCGCCGCGCCGGCTGGAAGTGAGCGCCCCGCACCTCCCACCTCCCGCTGCGCAGAGCGCCGCCATCACACCGGCGGCAGGGTGACCCGCCAGGAGATCATCGTGCCCGGCTCGAGCGGGATCGCGTCGACCCAGCCCTGATGGCGCCGGGCCCGGCTCGACATGTTCGCCAGGCCGCTGCGCCGTGTCACCGTGGGGTCGATGCCGCGGCCGTTGTCGGACACGTCGACCTGCGCCACCCGGTCGACGCCCTCGGAGAACACCGTCACCGAGATCGCGACCGCGCTCGCATGGGCATGGCGCGCCGCGTTGGCGAGGGCCTCGCGCACCACGGCCACGACGTCCTCGGCGATCTCGCCGGGGATCTCGAGGTCCAGGCGCGAGGGATCGGCAGGCAGGCGCAGGCTCGGCGCGAAGCCGAGGCCGGCGGTAGCAAGCCCGCTCTCATGGCGCAGTCGCTCGGTGAGGGTGGCCTCGCGGCGGTCGCGGCGCAGGGATTGGACGATCTGCCGGATCTGCGCGACGGCCCGCTCGACCCCCTGCACCGAGAGCTCGACGGACCGGGCGATCGCCGGATCGAGGCCGCGCGCGCCCGGCTCCTGGAGGTCGCGCTGGAGCGACTCGAGCTCCATCCCGACGGCGAACAGCTCCTGGATCGCGAGGTCATGCAGATCCCGCGCGATCCGGCCGCGTTCGTCCTCGACGCCGCTGTCGGGGTCGACCGGCTCGCGCAGCGCGAGCCCGACGAGCGTGGCGAGCGCGTCGAGATGTTCGCGCGCCGCCCCGTCGAGCGCGGCGGCATCGGAGAAGGACACGATCAGGGCGCCGATCCCGTCGAGTCCCGCGTCCACGGGCGCGGTGAGGGTGCCCATCCCCGCGAGCGGGCGCAGGAACGACAGGTCCGCACGCTCGACGGCATCCGGGTCGCTCATCAGCAGGGCCGCGCCGAGCGTGCTGCCCGGGGCGACCTCCTCACCGAGGAGCGCCTCGGCCGCCTCCCCGTCCGTCAGCTCGACCGCCCAGGCCCCGTGGCCGGCGGGGAGCACGAGCGCGCTCGACGCGGCGCCGAGATCCGCCCGGGCGCGCACCGTCAGGAGCGTCAGGAGGTCCTCGAGGTCGCCCCCGGCGAGGACGGCGGCGCACAGATCCTGGATACGGGTGCGCGCGGGTGCTGCGGCGTGGGCGGTCATGTCGTCTCCTGGGACTGAGGAGGAGGTCGGGTTCTGCTCGGTCCAGTGCATCAGGTGTTCGGCCCGACATGCAGGACTGTGGTCCCGCGCGGGATGGCGGCACGATCGTGCGTGACCACGACCACCGCGGACTCGGGGTCCAGGAGGGCGCTCGGGCCCGTCGTGAGCAATCCCTGCAGGAGCGCGCGGGCGCGCTCGGGGTCGAGGTGCTCGGTCGGCTCGTCCAGGAGTGTGAGGGGTGCGCGGCGCAGGAGCGCGCGGGACAGCAGCAGGCGTCGACGCTCGCCCCCGGAGACGGTCGTGCCGTCCGGTCCGAGCAGGTGGTCGAGACCGCCGGGCAGGGAGGCCACCCACGGGGCGAGCCCGGCCGCCTCGAGGGCCGCCTCGATCTCCTGGTCGGTCGCGTCCCCGCGCGCGACCCGCAGGTTCTCCCGCACCGTGGTCGCGAACACGTGGGCGTCCTCGGCGAACAGCACCATCTCCCGGCGCACGCGCTCCTCGGACACGGCCGTGAGGTCGGTGCCGTCGAGCTGGATCGTGCCCGCGAGCGGCTCGAGCAGGCCGGCGAGGGTCAGCAGGAGCGTGGACTTGCCTGCCCCCGAGGGGCCGACCACGGCCAGGCGGCTGCCCGGGCCCAGGTCGAGGTCGAGGTGCTCGACCCGTGGCGCCTGGGCGGTCCATCCGGCGGCCAGGTCGCGCACGCGCAGGCGGGGGGCGCCCGGGGCGGGCTCGACCGGACCCGCGGCGGTGTCGGCACGGCCCGTCGCGGCGGTCGGAGGCTCGGGGCCGATCGTCTCGACGATCCGGGCCGCCGCGGCGCGGGACCGGGCCACCTGCGCGGCGGCCGCGGGCAGCGCGCTCGAGGCCTCGAACGCCGACAGCGGCAGCAGCAGCAGGATGCCGATCGCGCCGGCGCTCGCCGTGCCCGCCGTCCAGAGCGAGCCCGCGGCCACCACGGAGCCGAGCACGGCGAGGATCATCGCGGCGGGCACGGAGGCCGAGGCGATGGCCGAGGGCAGGGCCGCCCGATCGATCGCGGCGTCGTAGCGGTCCTGGGCGGCGGTGTGCCGGGTGATCGCCTGGTCGAGACGCCCGTCCAGGCGCAGCACCGTGGCGTCGTCGATGACATCGAGGGCACTCTCGGTGACGGCGCCGCGGCCCTGGATCACGGCGCCCTGGCTGAGGCGCGCCGCGCGGTAGGAGGCGAGCGGGGCGACGAGGCCGGCGACGGCGAGGGCGAGCAGCATCGAGACGGCCGCGGCGAGGGAGAGCGGGGCCAGGGTGACGACCGCGACCACGCCCATCACGACCGCGACCGCGATCGGCACGAGGGCGCGGATCACGTGGTCGCCGATCTCCTGCGCGTCATCGCCGAGCCGGGCCAGCAGGTCACCGCGCCGCAGTCGGGTGAGCGCGTCGCCGGGCCGTGCCGCGAGCGCCGTGAACAGGCGCGTGCGCAACGAGACGACGCCCCGCAGGGCGGCGTCGTGCGTGGTCATGCGGTCGACCCAGCGGAACACGCCGCGCGAGATGCCCAGGGCGCGCACGGCGACCACGGCCACGGTGAGGTCGAGCACGGGCGGCATCGTCCACGCGGTCGTGATGAGCCAGGCGCTCACCGCGGCGAGGGCGAACGCGGAGGCGAGGGTCACCGTGGCGCTCGCGATCGCCGCGAGCAGGCGTCCGCGCGGGATCGCGAGCATCGCTGTCACGCGGGCGAGGTCGGAGGGTCGCCGGCGGCGGGTCGGAGCAGAGGCCTCGATCGCAGGGCTCATGCGTCCACCTCCCCGGGATCGGTCGGGGCAGCGCCGTGGCGGGGCTGCAGCTCGACGACGTCATCAGCGAGGTCCCGCAGGGCGCTGCGGTGGGCGACGACCACGACGGCCCGGCCCTCGTGACGCCAACGGGCGAGCAGATCGAGGACCACGCCCTCGCTCGCCCCGTCGAGGTGGGCGGTCGGCTCGTCGAGGATCACGACGGGAGCGGGGGAGAGCACCGCGCGGGCCAGGGCGAGCCGCTGACGCTCCCCGAGCGAGAGTCCCGTGCCGCCGCGCCCCACCTCGGCGTCCCAGCCGCGCTCGCGGATCACGCGGTCGAGTCCGCTGCGCCGAGCGGCCTCCTCGAGGTCGGCGGCATCCAGGCCGGGCCGGGCCTCGGCGAGCACCGAACGGATGGTGCCGGGGCCCACGACGGGACGCTGGGGGAGATACGCCACCTGTTCCCACAGGCTCGCCCGTCGCAGCGTGAGCACGTCGAGGGGGGTGCCCCCGGGAGCCGTCGCCACGGCCCGTCCGGCGTCGGGTGCCAGCAGCCCCAGCAGGCACAGGACGGCCGTGGTCTTGCCCGCCCCGGAGGGCCCGGAGATCGCGAGCAGGCGACCGGGGACGAGCGCGAGGGAGGCATCGTGCGGGGCCGACCCGTCCCGCGAGCGCACGCTCACGCCCTCGAGCGCCAGGGTGCCCGTGCGCAGATCGGGAGCCTCGGTCTCGCCGTCGGGCAGGAGCGGCTCCTCGAGCACCTCGAAGGCGGCGTCGACGGCGGCGAGCCCATCGGTCGAGGCATGGAACTGCTGACCCACCTGGCGCAGTGGGAGGTAGAGCTCGGGCGCGAGGATCAGCACCGAGAGGCCGGCGGCGAGGTCCATGTCCCCGCTCACGAGCCGCAGGCCGATGCTGACGGCCACGAGCGCGACACCGAGGGTCGCGAGCAGCTCGAGGACCATCGAGGACAGGAACGCGTAGCGCAGGGAGCCCATCGCGGAGCGACGATGCCGCTCGCCGAGCTGCTCGACCGTGCGCTCCGGGCCCTTCTCGCGGCCGAGAGCCCGCAGCGTCGGCAGACCTTCGACCAGGTCCAGCAGCTGGGACCACAGTGTGCGCATGTCGGCCAGCAGCGCCTCGGAGCGGCCCACGGTGAGCTGGCCGATGAGGATCATGAAGATCGGGATGAGCGGGATGGCGATCGCCGCGAGCACGGCGCTCGTCAC
>DAMDHZ010000008.1:40625-45447 GCA_032101665.1 Brachybacterium sp.
GCTCGTGAGATCCGCGCCGCGGCCGGCGGAGCGACGCGGTCCGAGCAGGGCGCCGTGGAGCAGCACCCGACCGCGCAGGTCCGAGATCGCGGCCGTCGCGGCCCGGTGCGCCGTGCGCTGCTGGGCGAGGACCGCCAGGGCCCGCAGCGCGAGCGCCATGACGACGGCGACCAGCAGGCCCGGGTGCTCGAGCGGCGAGGCGTGGTCGATGAGCAGGGCCGCGCCGAGGCGTCCGAGCGCGATCGCGGTGACGATCACGCACCCGGACTGGACGAGGCCGAGCACGGCCTGGAGCGCCACCTGGGCGCGCGCTGTGCGGACGTGGCGGACCAGGCGCGGGTCGAGCGGCGGCCGGACGGTGCGTCGCGGCGGCTCGGGCGCCTCCCCGGAGCTGCCGGCGGCGGCGATCGGCTGATCGCTCACCGGGTCCGAGAGCGCCGGACGGCCCGGGGCGAGGTGCTCCCGGGCCGTCGCGCTGGTGGGGATTCCCGTCAGGGTGATCGCCTCCGTGGAATCATGGGCCGCCTGGTCGGCGTCAGTCCTGCTCGAAGGCGGCGCGGTAGCCGGCGCGCGCCCTCTGGGAGAGGGTACGCGGCTGCTGCGCGTGCGCGTCGGACCCCCTGCGTGCCCGGAACACCCAGTAGGCCCAGATCTGATAGGCGAGCACGATCGGCATGAACACGCACACGGCGATCAGCATGACGGTGAGGGTGGGTGCGCTCGACGACGCGTTCATCACCGTGAGGCTGTTGGCCGCCGCGTTGTGTGCCGGGAGGACGTCGGGGAAGAGCCCGCCGAACATCTGCACGCCCGCCGCCATGATGGCCACCGAGGTGGCCAGGAAGGTGCCCACCTCGTGACCCGCGCGGTGCAGCACGACCACCGCGAGGAGCGCGAGAGCGGCGATGACGAGCGGGATCCAGGTGAGGCCGGTCCGCGCGTTCGCCAGCTGGTTCCAGATCAGGAAGGCGGCGCCGGCGACGATGGTCGGCCAGATCAGGAGCCCGACCATGCGGTTCGCGTCCGTGCGGATGCTGCCCTCGGTCTTGCCCGCGAGGTAGGCGCTGCCGTGCGTCCAGAACAGCAGCACGAACACCACGCCTCCGAGCAGGCCGAAGGGATTGAGCAGCCCGAGCAACGAGGTGCTCACGTGCTTCGAGGCGTCGATGTCGACGCCCCGGACGATGTTGGCGAAGGCGACCCCCCACAGCAGCGCGGGGGCGAAGCCGCCGATGGCGTGCACCGTGTCCCATGCCCGCAGCCACCGTCGATCCGCGGACTTGGCACGGTACTTGAACGCGCACACCCGGGCGATCAGCACGAGCAGCAGGAGCAGCAGCGCGAGGTAGAAGCCGGAGAAGAGCGAGGCGTACCACTCGGGGAAGGCGGCGAAGATGGAGGCGCCTCCCACGATCACCCACACCTGGTTGCCGTCCCAGATGGGCCCGACGGTCTCGATGATCTCTCCGCGCCGCTCGGCGTCTCCTCGTCCCAGGGCGAGCGAGTTCATCCCGACGCCGAAGTCGAAGCCCTCGAGCACGAAGTAGCCGATGAAGAGGAAGGTGATGAGGACGAACCAGGTGGTCTGGAGTGCGGTGGGTTCCATGTCTGCTCTCCTCAGTACCCGAAGGACAGGGCCGGGGTGTCCAGCTCGTCGGTCTTCTCGTCACGGCGCGGCAGGGGTATGCCCTTGAGCGCGTTGCGTCGCATGAGCTCGAACCACACGACGGCGAGGATCCCGTACAGCACCGTGAACGTCACGAGGGAGACGATCACCATCCACTGCGGGTTGGGCGAGACGCCCTGCATCGTCATCAGCCGGATGGTCCAGTCACCGGTGGGGTTGGGCGCGACGACCCACGGCTGGCGGCCCATCTCCGTGAACACCCAGCCGGCCGAGTTGGCGAGGAACGGCATCGGGATCGCGAGCACGGCGAACCACTGGAAGAACCGCGACCCGGTGCTGCGGCCGCCGCGCGTGGCCCAGAGCGCCCAGAAGGCGACGATGGCGCTGAACGCCGCGAGGCCGATCATGAGGCGGAACGACCAGTAGGTGACGAAGAGGTTGGGGCGGTAGTCGGTCTGCTGCGTCGAGCCGTCGACCGCGGTGACCGTCGAGCCGTACCGCTCGGTGTACTCCTTCTGCAGCTCGTCGACGCCCTGGAGGGTCGCGTGCGGGTCGTTGGTCGCGAGGATCGAGGTGACGTAGGGGATCTCGATCAGGTGGGTGACGTCGCTGCAGTTGGCGGCGAAGGCATCGGGCCCGCCGACGGTGAGGATCGAGAACGACGCGCCCGTCTCGGTCTGGCACAGCGCCTCGGCCGAGGCCATCTTCATGGGCTGCTGCTCGAACATGAGCTTGCCCTGGGTGTCGCCCGTGACCACGAGGATCAGGGCCGAGATGAACATGGCCAGCACACCGAACCGCACCGCGGGGCGGAACACCGTGCGCGCCTGCACGTCGTGGGCCTCGCCCTCGGGCGTCTCGAGGCCGGCGTTGCGTGCCTGGTTGTGATGACGGACCATGTGCCACGTCGCCACGCCCGTGACGAAGGCGCCGGCGACGAGCCAGGCTCCGGCGACCACGTGAGGGAAGGCGGCCAGGGCCGTCACGTTCGTGAGCACCGCGACGATGCTGTCGAGCTCGGCGCGGCCCGTCTCCGGGTTGTAGACCGCCCCGAC
The DNA here is from genome assembly GCA_032101665.1 of Brachybacterium sp. Taxonomy (GTDB): domain Bacteria; phylum Actinomycetota; class Actinomycetes; order Actinomycetales; family Dermabacteraceae; genus Brachybacterium. The sequence continues at coordinate 43,308 of DAMDHZ010000008.1, forward strand.
CGGATGCTGCATGAACGAGTTGGCCGCGATGATGAAGTAGGCCGAGAGCATCGTGCCGATGGCGACGCACCAGATCGTGAGCAGGTGCAGGCGCGGCGACAGCCGGTTCCAGCCGAAGATCCACAGGCCCAGGAAGACGGACTCGAGGAAGAAGGCGGCGAGCCCCTCGAAGGCGAGCGGTGCACCGAACACGTCGCCCACGAACCGGGAGTACTCCGACCAGTTCATGCCGAACTGGAACTCCTGGACGATGCCGGTCGCGATGCCGATGCCGAAGTTCACGATCAGCATCGAACCGAAGAACTTGGTCAGCCGCGTCCACGCGTCGGCCTTGACGGGATCCTGGGAGCGGACGGCGGCCGTCTGCATGATCGCGACCAGCAAGGAGAGCCCGATGGTCAGCGGCACGAAGATGAAGTGGTAGACCGTCGTGATCCCGAACTGCCAGCGGGCCACATCGAGGGCTTCCATGGAACTCCTCACAGGGGGCGGACGGCCCGAAGGCCGCGGAGGGGCGAATCCTGACCAGGGTACGGCGGGCGGCCAGGGTGCCACGGGACGTAGGTCCCCTCGATATCGGGTGTGCGACGGGCATCACGGTCGCTGTCAAGAGGGCTCGGTACAGTGCCGCCATGGTGGAGCAGACGATCCTGGCCGAGGCCCTGCTCGCGGATCCCGCGAGCGCACTCGCGGCGGTCGGCGCGCTCGGCGTGGGCGGTGTGTTCCTGGTCGGCGGCGTGATCGTGCTCGCCCTGACGGGGGAGCGCCGCGCGCGTGGCGCCCAGCGCCGTCGGATCGGCTCGCTGACGGCGCTGCCCGATCTCCTCTCCGACCTCGACGCGGTGCTGCTGCGGGCCGATGAGGCCGTGCGCGCCGCCGCCGACGAGCAGGGGTACGCCGAGGCGGAGTTCGGGGCGAGCACCGCGGCCACCATCGGGGCCGCGGTCGGGGCCGCGCGCACGCGCCTCGACGACGCGTTCGCCCGGCGGCGGGAGATCGACAACCTCCAGGCCCGCGGCGAGGAGATGGCCGTCCGGCGACTCGCCGACGAGGTCCGCACCTCCGTCACGGAGACGCTCACGAGCCTGCGGGATGCGACGGCCGAGCTCACCGGCCTGCGCCGCGAGGCCGTGCTCGCCCCCGAGCGGGTCGAGCGCGCCCGCCGCCGGCGTACCGAGCTCATCGGGTCGATCGCCGGCGCCCGCGGAGAGCTCGACCGGGTCGCCGCGCGCGACGGCGAGGCCGCGACCGCCGGCCTGCGGCCCGCGCTCGCCGAGGCCGAGACGGACCTCGCGAGCGCGTCGACCGGCCTCGACCGCATCGCGGCGGCGACGGCGCCGTCCTCCCCGGGGGCTGTGCGGGTCGACGGGACCGAGGTCGAGCACCTCGCCGCCGTCGAGGCCTCCCTCGAGACGAGCGCCGCCGTGATCGCCCGTGCCGCGGAGCTGTCGGAGGAGGTCGCCTCCGCCCGCGCGGCGCTGCCCGGCGCCGTGGACGCGCTGCGCACGTCGCTCGTGCGTGCCGAGGCGACGGACGACGCGGACCCGCGACTGCCGCAGGCCGTCGCCGTCGCCCGCGCCGCGGTCGCGACCGCGAGTGCGAGCGCCGTGCCCGATCCCGTCACCACGCTGGCCCGCGTGCAGGAGGCCCGCGCGGAGGTGGACGCGGCCGTCGAGGCCGCCCGTACCCGCTACGACGCGGACCGGACGGCGCGCGCCGCGGAGCGCGAGCGCGCCCGGCTGCTGTCCGACGCCTACGACCCACGCGCCGGCCAGGCCGCCGAGGAGGCCGCACGGGAGCGCTACGGCGCGCTCGACCCGGCCGTGCCGCGCGGCATCGCCGGAGACGTCCGCAGCCAGGGGCGGCCCACCGGCCAGGGCTTCGACCTCGTCGCTCACGTGCTCGACGAGATCTCGCGCCCCGCGTCCCGGCGCCCGCGCGTGCGAGGGCGCCAACGGTGGTGACCGTCCGCTAGGCTCGGCGTGAAGCAGGACACATCGCGCGGGCCGGCCCCGAGCACGGCCCCGCCGCGAGTCCTCGACCGACCACGGAAGGTGAGGTTCCCCCCATGCCCAAGAAGCAGTCCATCCTCGGACGCATCGCCCAGCTCACGCGCGCCAACATCAACGCCCTGCTCGAT
>DAMDHZ010000009.1:0-45155 GCA_032101665.1 Brachybacterium sp.
CCGCAAGGAACTGATCGACAGCATCGCCACCACCACCGGCGCCTCCAAGACGGACGTCCAGGAGATCCTGGGCGCGGCCCTCGACGGCATCGTCGCCGCCGTCGCCAAGGGCGAGAAGGTCTCGCTCGCCGGCTTCGGCACCTTCGAGCCCCGTGAGCGCTCCGCTCGCACCGGCCGCAACCCCCAGACGGGCGAGCCCGTGCAGATCGCCGCGAGCACCGCTCCCGCCTTCAAGCCGGCCTCCGCGTTCAAGGACGCCGTCAACTCCTGAGTCCCTCCACCCGTCGCCGAGGCCGTTCCCAAATCACCGGGGACGGCCTCTGCTCGTCGGGGTCCACGCCGGCCGACGGTCGCCGGCCCGTGACGGCGGGGCAGTGGGGCACAGGTGCTGCTGAAAAGGGTTGGCACACAGGTCAGCGACCCGCTGAGAGGCCTCGCTGACCTGTCGAGCGACAGTTCTCAGCAGGTCCGGGCATGCCCCCGGCCTTGACCGCCGGGCTTCCCGCCCCCTAGGGTCAGTCGCTGATCGCAGGATTGTGACTCCCTCGAGGCAAGACCTGGCGCTCCATACCGCCCGGAGTCCTCCATGTCCTCCTCCCTCGCCTCCGTCGACGCACCCGGCGCGGACGGCCCCACCCCGCCCTCCTCGCTCAAGAAGCGCCTCGGCTCGCCCTTCAAGACCCTGCAGAAGGTCGGCAAGGCCTTCATGCTCCCGATCGCGATCCTGCCCGCCGCCGGCCTCCTGCTCGGGGTGGGCGGCGCGCTCTCGAACCCGACCACGGTCGCGACCTACCCCGTCCTGGACCACCCGGTCCTCCAGGGGATCTTCCAGGTACTCGCCGATGCGGGCACGGTCGTGTTCAACAACCTCGCGCTCCTGCTCAGCATCGGGCTGTGCATCGGCCTCGCCAAGCGTGACAAGGGCACCGCCGCCCTCGCGGGCATCGTCGGCTACCTCGTGATGACCGGCACCACCGCGTCCATGCTCACGCTGTTCGACCCCGACGGCGACGCGATCGACACCGGCATCGTCGGGGCCCTCGTGATCGGCGCCGTCGCCGTCACCCTCCACAACCGCTACCACAACATCCAGCTCCCGCAGGTGCTGGGCTTCTTCGGCGGCTCGCGGTTCGTCCCGATCGCGGTCTCGCTCGCGGCGATCCCGCTGGGCGTCCTGTTCTTCCTGATCTGGCCGCCGATCCAGGGCGTCCTCGTCGGCGCAGGGCAGTCGATCGCGGGGCTCGGGCCGTTCGGCACGTTCCTCTACGGGTTCCTCCTGCGGCTGTCCGGCGCCGTCGGGCTGCACCACATGATCTACCCGATGTTCTGGTACACGCCGCTGGGCGGCACGGAGACGGTCGCCGGGACGAGCGTCTCGGGCGCGCAGAACATCTTCTTCGCGCAGCTCGCGGACCCGAACCACCAGGGCCTCTACACCGAGGGCACCAAGTACTTCGCCGGCCGCTTCGACACCATGATGTTCGGCCTGCCCGGCGCCTGCCTCGCGATGTATCACTGCATCCCCCAGGGCCGCCGCGCGAAGTTCGCCGGCCTGTTCATCGGCGTCGCCGCCACCTCCTTCATCACCGGCATCACCGAGCCGATCGAGTACATGTTCCTGTTCGTGGCGCCGCTGCTGTACGTCCTGCACGCGTTCTTCGACGGTCTGTCCTTCCTCGTGGCGGACCTCCTGCAGATCAGGATCGGCAACACGTTCTCGGGCGGTGCCATCGACTTCACCCTCTTCGGCATCCTGCAGGGTGAGGGGAAGACGCACTGGCTCTACGTGATCCCGGTGGGGGTCCTCTGGTTCGCGCTCTACTACGTCAGCTTCCGCTTCCTCATCACCCGCTTCAACATCAAGACGCCCGGTCGCGACGCGGAGGTGGAGCCCGGCGCCCTCCCGGCCGGCGAGACCGACGAGGCGCTCGTGGGCGTCGAGGCGGCGATCGCGGCGCCCGCCGCCGGCGCGCCGGCCGCGGCGGTGTCCCCCCAGCGCAGCAAGGGTGGACGCAAGGCGGAGCTCGAGGAGACCTCGATCGAGATCATCGAGGCGCTCGGCGGCCAGGGCAACCTCGAGGACGTCGATGCGTGCATCACCCGTCTGCGGGTCTCCGTGCACGACCCTGCGAGGGTCGACAAGTCCCGCCTGAAGGCGCTCGGAGCGGTCGACGTGTTCGAGGTCGCGGGTGGCGTCCAAGCGGTCTACGGCGGCAAGGCCGTGCTGTACAAGAGCGTCATCAACGAGATGATCGGCCACGACGACTGACGGCCGACGCCAGCGATTCATCCCCCGGCCCGCGCCGTCGGCACGGCGACCGTGGGCGGCCCCATCGCTCCGTATGGTGACCGCGGCACCTGTCGTGGCACCCGCCCAGGAAGGAATGCCCTCATGTTCGGTTTCGGCAGGAAGAAGAACCACGACGACACCACGGTCACGGTCGGCGCCCCCGGCTCCGGCACGCTGATCGAGCTCGCCGACGTGCCCGATCCCGTCTTCTCGCGAGGCCTCGTCGGGCCCGGCTTCGCGGTCGACCTGACCGATGGGACCGTGGTCGCCCCGGTGGCCGGGACGATCATCCTGGTGCCCGAGACGCTGCACGCCGTCGGCATCCGGGCGGCCAACGGCGCCGAGATCCTCGTCCATGTGGGCGTGGACAGCGTGTCGCTCAAGGGGCAGGGCTTCACGGCCCGCTGCGCCCCTGGTGACGTGGTCGAGGCGGGCCAGGTGCTGCTCGAGGCCGACCTGGAGACGATCCGCCGCCTGGTCCCCTCGGTCGTGACACCGGTCGTCGTCAGCAACGCCGCGGCGTACGCCGTCGAGGGACCGTTCCTCGACGTCTCGGGCGACGACGGCGTGCTGGTGGTCCGTTCCCGATGATCCCACCGCAGCGGCTCGTCGTGCAGCGGGTCCACAACAACAACGTCGTGCTGGCGCTCGACGGCGGGGGCCGCTCACTGGTCGTCACGGGGCCGGGCGTCGGGTTCGGTCTACGGCGCGGCAGCCAGGTGGACCTCTCCCGGGTCGAGGCGGTCTACGTGCCGGAGGACGCCGCGCACGCGGCGAGCGCCGCCGGGACCCTTGCGGACATTCCCCGCGAGGTCGTCACGACCGCCCGCGAGATCGTCGACGACGCGCAGCAGATCACGGGTCTCCCCCGTCCGGAGATCCTCCTGCTCCCGGTCGCCGACCACCTGCAGTACGCGATCAGGCGGGCGCAGCAGGGCACGGAGATCAGCCTCCCGCTCGTCTGGGAGGTGCGGCACCTCTACCCGCGCGAGCTCGCCGCCGGGGATCGGGCCCTCGCGATCGTGCGCGCTCGGCTGGGGACCGAGCTGCCCGCGGACGAGGCGACGGCCTTCGCGCTGCACTTCGTCTCCGCGACCTTCTCCGGGGCGGCGCTGGATCGCACCGTGTCGATGACCGAGGCGCTCTCGACGACCTTCGATCTGCTCGACGAACGCCTCTCCACCTCGCTCGACCGCAACAGCCAGTCGGTCGCCCGCTTCGTCACCCACCTGCGCTACCTCTTCGTGCGCTTGGCCGAGGGACGCGACGTCACGGTCGTGCCCGGGCTGATGAACGACGCGCTCGAGACCTCGGTGCCCGAGACGATGCAGCTCGCCCGTGAGGTCGCGCAGGCCCTGAACACCACGTGGGGGCACGAGATCAGCGAGGGCGAGACCACCTACATCGCCCTGCACATCCACCGCCTCGTGACGAGCGCGGAAGATCCCTGATCCCTCTCCGTCGCCCATCGCGGCGCCCATCCATCCCTCTGCCCGGTGCGTGCCGTCGAGCAGGCCCTCGCACGAAGACAAGGAACCCTCCATGCACCCGATCGTCTCCGCCCTCCGGGGCACCCTCATCGTCTCGTGCCAGGCCTACCCGGGGGAGCCGATGCGCGACCCGCGCACCATGGCCCAGGTCGCGGCCGCCGTGGAGCGCGGCGGCGCCTCGGCCGTGCGCGCGCAGGGCCTCGAGGACATCCGCGCCGTCGTAGCGGCGGTCGACGTCCCGGTGATTGGCATCTGGAAGGACGGCGCCGACGGGGTGTTCATCACCCCGACCCTCGAGCACTGCCGGGCGGTGATCGATGCCGGCGCCGACATCCTCGCGCTCGATGGAACTCTCCGCCCCCGGCCCGACGACCTCACGTTCGCCGAGACGGTCGCCGCTGTCCGCGAGAGCTTCGACGGGCCGATCATGGCCGACTGTGACAGCCTCGAGTCGGCCCTCGCCGCGGCCGACGCCGGGGCCGACATCGTGGGCACGACCCTGGCGGGGTACACCGAGGCCAGGGAGCGCACCGACGGACCCGATCTCGACCTGCTGGGAGAGCTCACGAGCCGACTGCCGGCCACCACTGCGCTGGTGGCCGAGGGCCGCGTCCACACCCCGGCGCAGGCGGTGGCGGCGCACGAGCGCGGTGCGTTCGCCGTCGTGGTCGGCACGGCCATCACGCATCCCACGACGATCACCCGGTGGTTCGCCGAAGCCGTCGACGTCCCCACGTAACCTGGACTCAGTGCCGCCCAGGTCCCGTCCGCAGGAGGTTCCCATGTCCGCGCCCAGCGATTACCGACCAAGTGCCCTCGAAGATCGAGTCCGCACCGCCGTGCGCAACGGCTGGACGTGGCTGCTGGCCCTGGGGGTCCTGTCCGTGGTGGTCGGGATCATCGCCCTGGCATGGCCCAAGGGGACCTTCGCCGTGGTCGGGATCCTGTTCGGGGTGTACCTCGTGCTGACCGGCATCGGGTGGCTCGCCGCGGCCGCCTCCGCCTACGTCAACATCGGGAGCAGGATCCTCGACATCGTCGTCGGTGTCCTTTCGATCGTCCTCGGCGTCATCTGCTTCATGGACTTCGCACAGTCGATCATGCTGCTCGGGATCTGGATCGGCATCGGCTGGCTGTTCGCCGGCGCGAGCTACCTGACCCAGGTGCTCTCCTGGCGCGGCGCGCCCGGCCGCGGCTGGGCCGTCGCCGGCGGCGTCCTCCAGATCATCGGCGGCCTCATGCTGCTGTTCTTCCCCTTCGCGACCGTGGCGGCGCTGGTCTGGCTGTTCGCCATCTGGCTGATCGTGGTCGGGGCCCTGCAGATCGGGCATGCCTTCATGCTGCACCGGATGACGCGCTGAGGTCCCGCCGCTCGATCCCTCCGCATCCTCCGATGCGTCCTTCGCGCCTCGGCGGGAGCGGCCGGGACGACCGCCGTGGGACCATGCCCCCATGCGTTCGTTCGACGACGAGGCGGCCCTGCGCGCCGCAGCCATGCACTGGCTGGAGGTCCGGACGAACGACGGGCTCGATCCCATCGACTGGCACGAGCTCGGGGACTTCACCTTCCGTGGCGACAAGCAGCCCCTCAAGAACCGTCAGCTCGGGATCTACAAGCCCCGGGGGATGGACGCGGCGCTCTCGATCACCACGACCTTCCGGGCGCCGGGAGCAGATCGCCCGTACGAGGACAGTCCCGGGCCGGACGGGCTGCTCCGGTACAAATGGCAGGGCACCGATCCTCTGCACCCGAACAATCGGGCACTGCGCGAGGCGATGGAGCGGCGGGTCCCGCTCATCTGGTTCTGGGGAGTCGCCCCCGGTGTCTACAAGCCGATCTATCCCGTCTTCCTCGTGGGAGAGGAGCCCGAGCAGCATCAGTTCGTCGTCGCCACCGACGGCCTGCAGAACCTCGAGGCCACGGGCGCCGGCGTCGATGAGGTCCTTCGTCGATACCTCTTCCAGCAGACACGTGCGCGCCTGCACCAGCCGGTGTTCCGCAGCATCGTCATGCGCGCCTACGAGACGAGCTGCGCGGTGTGCCAGCTCCGTCATGCGGCCCTGCTCGATGCTGCCCACATCGTGGAGGACTCACACGAGAACGGCATCGCAGCAGCTCGCAACGGGCTGTCCCTATGCAAGATCCACCACGCCGCCTACGACACCGGGATCCTCGGCGTCACCCCTGACCTGCACGTCGAGATCCGAGGGGACATCCTCGACGAGGTCGACGGCCCCATCCTCGAACATGGCCTCAAACGGTTGCACGGGCAAGCGCTGCGCGTGATCCCCCGACACGTGCGCGAGCGACCGGCCCCGGAACTCCTCGCCCAGCACTACGAGAGCTTCGTGAGCGCCACCGTGCCCCGTGCGGCGCGCGTGGACCTGGGATTCGACGGTCGTGGCACGACGGTCCACGGCCGGTAGCGCCGCAGAGCCGACGTCACCGTGAGGGCATCGGCCCCGACGTCCGGACGTCCTCGACGATCGGGACGTCGGGAGGTGCCCAGCGCACGCTTCCCAGGGCCGAGGGCTCGAGCCAGCGCAGGGTGTCGTGATCGGTGCTCGCGGACGGCAGCTTCCCGGTGAGCGTCGCCCAGTAGCAGGCGAGGTCGATGCGCCGGGCGCCGAGCGGCGTGACGTGCCGTGAAGCGAGCCCGTGGACGCTGATGCCGACCCCCAGCTCCTCACGGATCTCTCGCACGAGCGCGGCCTCGGGCGACTCGCCCGGCTCGATCTTGCCGCCGGGGAACTCCCAGAAGCCGGCCGAGGTCGTCGTCGCCGCCCGCCGGGCGCACAGGACGAGACCGTCACGGCGGATCACGGCCCCCACCACCCGCAGCGGGGTGTCGTCCATGGTCCCTCCCCAAGTCGCGCGCGGCTGCACGAGCATCGTACGAGCAGAGCCCGTGCCCGTTCGTGCTGAAACGTCTCCCACTCCTACGAAGCTCTTGCGCATGCGGGAGCCGTCACGTACCGTGACAGGACAAGTTGCACCATGTGTGCAACGAGTTTCATCCACTACTCGTGAACGGCCCCAAGGCGGGAGAGGCTCATGGACCGACGTTCGACGCTCACGGGACCGCTGCTCATCGTGAACCCCAAGGCGTACCTGGGCGGGGGCGAGACGCTCCGGCTCGCGCGCCTCACGGACGAGCTCGCCGGCCAGTTCGGGGTCACCACGATCTTCACGGCCCAGCACGTGGATCTGCGGATGATCGCGGAGGCCACCGAGCATCTCGTGGTCACCGCCCAGCACATGGACCCCATCGCGCCCGGGCGCGGCATGGGCAGGATCCTGCCCGAAGGTCTGGTCGAGGCCCGCGTCGGCGCAGTCGTGCTCAACCACGCCGAGCACCCCCTGACCATCGACGAGCTCGACCGAACAATCGCACGGGCCCGGCAGACCGGCCTCGCGACCATCGTGTGCGCCGACTCCGACGCCCAGTGCCGGGCGGTCGCGACCCTCGGCCCCGACGTGATGATCTGCGAGCCCACCTCCGCGATCGGTACCGGCCGCATGGACGCCGGCGACTACGTCGAGCGCACCACCCGCATCGTCAAAGAGGTCGACGCGAACATCCTCGTGATCCAGGCCGCCGGCGTCTCGACGGGCGACGACGTCGCGCGCGTGCTCGCCCAGGGTGCAGACGGCTCAGGCGGCACGAGCGGCATCCTGCAGCACCCCGACCACCGGCGGGTCCTCTCGGACATGTACACCGCCATCTGCACCGCGAAGCTCTGACACCGGTCAGCGAAGGGATAGATCGTGCTCATCTCACTCAGCGAAGCCCTGTCCTACGCCGAGGCACACGACTGTGGACTCGCGGCCGTGAACACGCCGTTCTTCGAGGGCCTCCTCGCGGCGATCGACGTCGGCGAGCGGTCCGGCGTCCCGATCGTGCTGGCCTTCGCCCAGTCCCACGAGAAGTACGTGAGCATCGAGGAGATCGGCCCGGCCATGGTGGCTCTCGCCTCGAGGTCGGAGGCGCCCTTCGTGGTGCACATCGACCATGGCGAGGACATCGAGTACATCCGGACCGGGCTCGACATCGGGTTCACCTCCGCCATGATCGACGGCTCCCTGCGGCCCTACGAGGAGAACGTGGCCCTCACGCGCGCCGTCGTCGAGATGGCCCATGAGCGCGGTGTCGACGTCGAGGGGGAGATCGGCGCCATGAGCGGCAACGAGAACGGCGACCCGTCGCAGGGCATCGCCGACGAGGCCCTCTACACGCGGCCCGAAGAGGCGGCGGACTTCGTCGCGAGGACCGGCGTGGACTGCCTGGCAGCCTCCTTCGGGACCGTCCACGGCCTGTACCGGCGAGAGCCGAAGCTCGACTACCGCCTCATCGAGCAGCTGCGGCGGGCCGCCGGCGTCCCCCTCGTGATGCACGGCGGTTCGGGGCTGAGGCCCGCGGAGTACCGGGCCTGCATCGAGCGGGGCGTCCGCAAGATCAACTACTACACGTACGCCGCCAAGGCCGCTCTCGACGCCGCGCGGGAACTCTTCGAGGACGAGGACACGTACGTGTTCTCCGACGTCGCCGTGCGCGCTCGCCAGGGCGTGCGCGACGACGTCGAACGATTCGTGCAGGCACTCGCGCCCCGTGCCGGCGCGCTCTGACAAGGACCAGGAGTCGACATGACCACCATCACCACCACCCTCGAGCTGGTCTCGCGCGGAGGTAGCCCGACCTTCCTGGACGTCACGCCGCAGGTACGCGAGGCGATCGCCGCGAGCGGCATCACCGCGGGGATCTGCAGCGTGATCTCCCCGCACACCACCTGCGCCGTGTACTTCGAGGAGTTCGCACATGACCTCGATGCCGATGGCAACGACTACCTGCAGCACGATCTCGACGCCGTGCTGTCGCGGCTGTTCCCCGCCCAGGAGGACTTCCCGCCCGCCCAGGGCTACACCTATCCGGGCGAGGAGCACTACCGCGCCGTCGAGTCGTGGCCGGATGCCGCTTCCTACCTCCCCGGGGGCGACCGCACCCAGCTGTTCAACGCCGACGCACACCTCAAGGCGAGCATCCTCGGCTCGAGCGAGACCTTCGCCGTCATCGACGGCGAGCTCGCGGTCGGACCCACGGGCTACGTGTTCTTCGTCGACTTCGATCGCGCCCGTTCGCGGACGCGCAGGTGCCACCTCGTGCTCACCGGTGAATGATCCCGCCCCCGTCCCCACTGACGAACCGCCCCCACGGCCCCGACGACCGGAGGTGACCGCCTCATCCCTGTTGCAGTCCGATCTGCCGCGCACCGCCGCCGCTGACCGCCCGACGGTCCGGTGCCCGATGCGACATCCTCTCGAAACAAAGGAGTTCTCGTGGAGAACAACCCGATCATGAAGGGAATCACCTGGGCCGCCGAGCACTTCATCGGCCTCTTCCAGGCGGCCGCCGAGTCGTTCGTCGGCCTCGTCACCGGCGTGCTCCCGCTGCTGATGGTCATGCTGACCCTGATGTACGCCGTCACCACCTGGATCGGCGAGGAGCGGGTCACGCGCGCGGTGCGCTGGTCCAGCCGGTGGGCCGTCACCCGATACACGGTCATGCCGGTCCTCGCCGTCCTGCTGCTGACCAACCCGATGGCCTACACGTTCGGCCGCTTCCTGCCCGAGCGCTACAAGCCGGCCTTCTACGACTCGGCGGTGTCGTTCGTGCACCCCGTGACGTCGCTGTTCCCGCATGCGAACGCGGGAGAGATCTTCGTATGGACCGGTGTCTCGGCCGGTGTCCTGCAGATCGCCCCCGAGAAGTACGCACCGCTCGCCGCCCTGTACTTCCTGGTCGGCATCGTGGTGATCCTCATCCGGGGTATCGCGACCCAGTGGATGACGTCCCTGCTCATCAGGCGGGGCGGTCACGAGGAGACCTTCCGCGCCTACGACGAGGCCTACGCGGCCGGCGAGATCCAGGGCGGTGTGTCATGAGCTTCCAGGCCATTCGCGTGACCAAGGGCGGCGCCGGCTGGGGCAGCGGTCTCACCCTCGTCCCGACCGACACCAAGAAGGTCGTCCTGTCGGTCACGGGCGGAGGGATCCATCCCGTCGCCCAGAAGATGGCGGATCTGTCCGGTGCCGACGTCCTCGACGGCTTCACCAACCACATCGCGGACGACGAGGTGATGGCGGTCGTCATCAACTGCGGCGGGACCGCCCGTATCGGCGTGTATCCCAAGAAGCGGATCCCGACCGTCGACGTGTACCCGGGGTCGCCGACGGGGCCGCTCGCGCAGTTCATCACCGACGACATCTTCGTATCGGACGTGGGCGTGAACCAGGTGGTGGTCGCCGACGTCGATCAGGCCACCGCAGCCGCCGGCGCCGGCAGCGCGGGCGCGGCGACGGCGGGGGCCGGGCCGGCGGCCAGCTCGACGGGAACGACCGCCGAGGCCCCCGAGAAGGCGGCCGCGACTGCGCGACCGCGCGGGTTCACCGGGATCGTGGTCGGGTTCGGCAACGCGATCGGGTACGTCATCAACACCCTGCTGTCCTCGGGGCGACAGGCGCTCGACATCATCCTCAAGACCGTCATCCCGTTCATGGCGTACGTCGGGCTCCTGATCGGCTTCGTCAACTACACCGGGATCTCGCAGGGCATCGCCCACCTGGTCACCCCGCTCGCGCAGAACCCCTTGGGGCTGCTGCTGCTGTCGCTCATCGTGGCGCTCCCGTTCCTGTCCCCGATCCTCGGGCCCGGCGCGGCGATCGCCCAGGTGGTCGGCGTCCTGATGGGCACGCAGATCGGCGCCGGTGCGCTCCCCGTCCAGTACGCGCTGCCCACCCTGTTCGCGATCGACGGCCAGGTCGGTGCCGACTTCATCCCCGTGGGCCTGTCCCTCGGTGAGGCCAAGCCGGAGACCATCTCCGTCGGCGTGCCGGCGGTGCTGTTCACCCGCCTGGTCACGTCGCCGATCGCCGTCCTGATCGCCTACCTGGTGTCTTTCCTCCTCTGAACCGCACCGGCGGCCGCGCGCCGGCTCTCGTCGGCGCGCGGCCGTCCCCGCCCCCTCTCGAACCCGCGAAGGATTCCTCATGAGCACCCTCTGGACCTCCACCGTCAGCCACATCGGCGATGACACGCACGACATGCTCGACGCCGGTGTCGTCATCCTCTTCGGCGAGCCGGTGCCGCCCGCCCTCGCCGACGTCAGCATCGTCCACACGGGCGCCGCGAAGCCCGAGCGCGACATCACCCCGGGCGACGTCCTCGTCCTGGGTGAGGACCGGTTCACGGTCGACGCTCTCGGCGCCCAGGCCAACGAGAACCTCGTCCAGCTCGGCCACGTCGTCGTCTACGTCAACCAGCCCGAGCAGGAGCTGCTGCCCGGGGCCGTGCTCGCCACCGGGGCGATGCCGAAGGCCCCGGCCGTCGGTACCGAGATCCGTTTCGAGGAGGGCTGACATGCAGGACGTCGGCTGGCAGTTCCCCGCCCTCCTGATCACCGCGATGGTCCTGGCGATGGTCATGACGCTGTTCCAGGTCAGGCGCTACAACCGGGAGCTCCAGGACTCCGCGCGAGCAGCGAGCGGGCCGGACAACGCGCTCATCTCGGGACGCTGCCGCTCCTTCCGGGGCGGAGCCGTGGTCGTGATGGTGGTCGACACCGCGCGTGGTGAGGTCGTCCGCGCGACGGCGATGACCGGTCGCACGGTCTTCGCGCGGTTCCGGGAGCGCTCCGAGCTGATCGGACCGGTCGCCGGCCTCGCCGACCGCGCCCGCAGCCGGGCGTTGCGACGAGGCGCCGAGGACGCCCTGCTGCGCCTGCCCAAGCCACGTCGTGGGACGGCCAGCGCCGTGAGCGGGAGCGCCGCCGACCGCCCGCAGGGGCGGACGCCTCGCAGGCCGGCATCCACGACCGTGCGCGGAGCCACCCCCGTCGCGCACGCCATGAACCACTAGGAAAGGGAGCAAGGAAATGGGATACACCAAGGGACTTCTCGAGAGGGAGGCCGAGCTCGGCCACCCGGTCCGGGTCGGCGTCGTCGGCGCCGGGCAGATGGGCGCCGGACTCATCGCGCAGATCTGCCGCACCCCGGGCATGACCGTCACGGCCGTCGCGGACGTCGTGCTCGACAAGGCGACCGAGGCGCTCAGGAACGCGGGCAAGGACGACGTGCTCGCCGCGGGCGACGACCTCGATGCCGCGCGCTCCGGGCTCGCGGCGGGCCGGCCCGTCGCGATCACCGACGGGCTGCAGATGCCCGAGCTCGACATCGACATCGTCCTGGAGGTCTCGGGCGTGCCCGAGATCGCCGCGCAGATCGCCTACACGTGCATCGCCCACGGCACCGACGTGGCGCTCATGACCGTCGAGGCCGACATCACGGTCGGCGTGCTCCTCAGCCGGATGGCGAACGCCGGCGGCTCGGTCTACACCGTGTGCCGCGGCGACGAGCCCGTCGAGTGCCTCAAGCTCGTCGAATACGCGCAGGACCTCGGCATGAAGGTCGTGTGCGTGGGCAAGGGCAAGAACAACCCGAACAAGCCGCACTCGGTGCCCTCCGACAACCTGGCGGAGGCCGAGCGCAAGCGGATGAACCCGCGCATGCTCACCGAGTTCACCGACGGCACCAAGACGCAGCTCGAGATGACGGCGCTGTCCAATGCGACGGGCTTCCCCATCGAGGTCGAGGGCATGCACGGGCCCGAGTGCAATCTCGCCGACCTCGCCACGACCCTCATCCCGCGGGCCGACGGCGGCATCCTCGAGGGCGAGGGCCCGGTCGTGGAGTACGTCACCGGTGACGTGGCGCCCGGTGTCTTCGCGATCGTCAAGTCCGAGAGTGACGTCGTGACGCACGAGCTGGACTACCTCAAGCTCGGCACGGGCCCGTACTACCTCTTCTACCGGCCGTGGCACATCGCCTCCATCGAGGCGCCGCTGTCGATCGGGGAGGCGATCCTCAACCGCCGGAGCGACTTCCAGTCCCACCACGTCACGACCGAGGTGGTGGCGCGGGCGAAGTCCGACCTCGAGCCCGGACTCACCCTCGAGGGCATGGGCGGCGACCACTACTACGGCTGGGCCGTCCCCGCCGAGACGGCGCGCGAGCAGAACCTGATCCCGATCGGATTGCTGGGCCGCTGCACCCTGAAGACCGCCAAGAAGGCCGACGAGTTCATCGGCTATGACGACGTCGAGGTCGACGAGACGCGGCCGCTCGTCGCGATGCGACGACTGCAGGACGCGCTCGTCAAGAACGGCATGATCTGACCCACGGCGAGGAAGGGGCGGGGCAGCAACGGCCGCACCGCCCCTCCGTCGTGCGCGGCGCGATCAGGCTCGGACGCGCGCCGACGAGACCAGGGACTCGGCGAGGCGACGGTCGACCACGAGCATGTCGAAGGCGCCCGTGGCGAGCGCACCGAGCACCCCCTGCAGCTTCTCCACGCCCGCGGCGACGCCGACGACGGTGGGCACGCGAGCCAGGTCCGGGATGGTCAGCGCGATCACCCGGTCCGACGACGGCGGCCCGAGCGGGACCCCGTCACGGTCGTAGAAGCGTCCCAGCACGTCGCCGACGGGCCGCGCGTCCAGCACCCGTTGGAGCTCGTCGTCGGTGAAGCGCATCTGCTCGAGCACCTTCTCCGAGGTGCGGATCCCGAACGCCCCGATCCCCACGAAGGCGAGGTCGCAGCCCTTCCCGAAATCGAGCGCGCTCGCGACCGAGGTCTCCCGCAGCAGCGCGGCCTGGGTGAGGGGGGACTCGACGATGGCGGGCGCATCGAAGCGCCGCGCTCGCACCCCGCAGTTCTCGGCGAGGGTGAAGATCAGGTGGTTGCCGCTCGGGCCCGTGTCGACCGACGGCATGCCGCCGACGATCGAGGTGAGCACGGTGTCCGTGCGCAGCGTGAGCGGTGGGATCGCGTCGATGATGCTGGAGATGGTCAGGCCCCAGCCGAAACCGATGCGGGAGGCGGTGGGGGCCTGCTGGACGAACACCTCGGCGGCGAGGTGACCGGCGGCGCGGAGCGGATCGATGCCGGGCCCCGCGTCGGCGACGAGCGCGTCCGTCAGCGGGAAGCGTTCGAGCAGCTGGCGCTCGAGATCCTCGGCGCGGTCCACGCGGTTCTCCCCGACGATGCGGACCTGCACGATGCCGGCGTCGCGGGCCACGGCGAGCTTGCGCGAGACCGTCGACTTCGACATGCCCAGCAGGCGCCCGATCTCGGCCTGGCCCTTGTCCTCGACGTAGTACAGGCGCGCGATTCTCCGCAGGAGCTTTTCTTCATCCCGGTCGGGCATCTGCGCTGGATCCTCCGTGGAGCGTGGGTCCCACGGCCCGCTCGAGTGTCGCGCCAGGGGTGGGAGACCACGTCTCGATGCTACTCGTGCATGCGGTGCGCCTCGGCCGCCTCATGGCCGAGCGATGCGCAGGTCCTTCAGCATCGCGTTGCCGAACGTGCCCTCGGGGTCCCATCGTTCGACGAGCGCGGAGAAGCGATCGGCCAGCGGGTACCGGCTGCGCACCACGTCCGGGCCGATGCCGTGCACCTTGCCCCAGTGCGGGCGGGGGGCGAACGGCTCGAGCGTCGCCTCGAGTGCGGGGAGGACCGCGGCCACACCCTCGGGGTCCCGCTTCCACGTGAAGTGCAGGGCCGCGCTGTCGCGCCCTTGCGCGGTGGACAGCCAGAGGTCGTCCGCCGCGACGGTCCGGATCTCGCTCACGTGCAGGACGGGATCGAGCCGCTGGGCGAGTGTCCGCACCGCGGTGACGGCATCGGCCAGGTGACCGCGCCCGATCAGGTACTCGCTCTGGATCTCGTCCCCCGCCGAGGGCGTGAACTCGAGGCGGAAGTGAGGGATCCGTTCGTGCACCGGCCCAGGCGTGCCGCTCTGATCGGTGCAGTTGCGCGCCGGCAGGCCCGGCAAGGGGTGGATAGGTGCCGCCGCCCGCCTGGCACCCGCCAGGGTGTCGGGGAAGGTGGAGGTCGCGTCGGACGGGATGTCGAGCGCGGCCCTCGACCCGTCGACCTTCTGCTTGACCCACACCTGCTCGAAGCGCGGGCCCTGCCAGCGCGTGAAGAGGCTCACCGAGTACGCGCACCCCAGCACCGCGTCGAGCGCGTCGGCATCGGGACCCTCGGCAGGCAGGTCGAGATAGACCGCCTGACGGACGGAGAAGGCGGGCTCGACCTCCACCATGACCCTCGTGACCACGCCGAACGCGCCCAGGCCCACCACGAGCCCGTCGAAGTCGTCGGGGTGGCTGTCGCGGCTCACCGCGACCACTTCGCCGTCGGCCGTCACGATCTCCAGGGCGCGCACGGCGGCCGCGAGGTTCCGATTGTCGACGCCCGAGCCGTGGGTCGCCGTCGCGATGCACCCCGCGACCGAGATGTGGGGGAGCGAGGCCAGGTTCGCGAGCGCGAGCCCCTGTGCGTCGAGCTCCCGCGCGAGCTCGCCGTAGCGGACGCCGCCGTCCACCGTCACACTGCGGCGGTCCGGCGCCACGACGATGTCGGCGGGCATGCGCCCGAGCGAGACGAGCACACCCGGCGAGTCGGCGATCGCGCTGAACGAGTGCCGGGTGCCGAGCGCCCTCACGCGCCGCGCACCGGCCACCGTCTCGCACAGCTCGTCGATCGACCGCGGCTCGATCAGCTCGCGCGCCGTGTACGCGTAGGTCTGGGACCAGGTGCTGCCGACGGGTGTCGCGGTCATGGGGCGCCTCGTCTCGGGGAGTGTGCGGATGATGCCATCCAACCTGGAGCTTGTAGGGCGGTCAGCTCTCGCCGTCCAGCAGCATGAGAATCCGGACCCTCATCGTCGCGGTCCTGCGCGGGATCTGGGCCTGGACCTGGTCGCCGGTGGGGCGGGTGGCCGGGGCGCGGCCACCCGCCACCCCTCACAGGCCCTGGTCGAGCCGGTAGTAGACCTGGTTGGCCCGCAGTTCCCGGGTGAAGGAGCGCACGGTGGTGTCCTCGTCGATGACGGCCAGCTCGATGTCGGCGATCGTCGCGAAGTCGTGCCAGGTCTCCATGTCCACGGCCTGGGCCATCACGGTGTGGTGGGCGGCCCCGGCGGTCAGCCAGCACTCAGCCGAGGTGTGGAAGTCAGGCTCCGGGACCCACACGGCGCTCGCGACAGGCAGATTCGGCAGAGCCTCGTCGGGGCCCACCACGTCCACGGCGTTGGCGACCAGCCGGAACCGCTCGCGCATGTCGCTCATGGCGACGACGACGGCGGCACCTCTGTCTGCGTCGAACTTCAGCCGCACCGGGTCCTCCCGGTCGCCGATGCCCAGGGGATGGATCTCGAGCGAGGGCCGACCCGTCGTGAGCGAGGGGGAGACCTCGAGCATGTGGGCGCCCAGGATCTTCTCCTTGCCCGGAGTCAGCTCGTAGGTGTAGTCCTCCATGAGGGACGCCCCACCGGGCAAGCCGTGCCCCATGACGCAGGCGAGCCGCACGAGGACGGCGGTCTTCCAGTCGCCCTCGGCCCCGAAGCCGTACCCGTCGGCCATGAGGCGCTGCACCGCGAGCCCCGGGAGCTGGCGCAGTCCGCCGAGGTCCTCGAAGTTCGTGGTGAAGGCGACGAAACCGCCGTCGTCCAGGAACGCGCGCAGGCCGAGCTCGATGCGAGCGCCGTAGCGGAGCGAATCGCGCCTCAGTCCCCCGTCACGCAGCTCCGGGACCACGTCGTACTGGGCGTCGTACTCGGCCACGAGCGCATCGATCGCCTCCTCCTCGACGGCGTCCACGGCCGCGACGAGATCGTTCACGCCCCACGTGTTGACGCTCACGCCCAGGCGCAGCTCGGCCTCGGTCTTGTCACCCTCGGTGACGGCGACGTTGCGCATGTTGTCACCGAAGCGCGCGAGCCTCAGCTGGTGCATCTCGGCCCATCCCGTGGCGGCGCGGGCCCAGCGGCCGACGGCCTCCTGGACATGCTCCTGTGATGCGTGTCCGACGACCGTCTTGCGGTCGACGCCCAGCCGGGAGGCGATGTAGCCGAACTCGCGGTCGCCGTGGGCCGCCTGGTTGAGGTTCATGAAGTCCATGTCGATCGTGGACCACGGCAGCTCCACGTTCGCCTGGGTGTGCAGGTGAAGCAGCGGGGTGTGCAGGGCGTCCAGGCCCAGGATCCACATCTTGGCGACCGCGGCCGAGCCGACCCCCGCCGTGCTGCGTGCCTACGAGGAGCTCCAGGAGCGCACGGCGAGCTGGGCGTGACCCGGCAGGGAAGGCACCGCAGCCCTCTCCTACTCGTCCCCGTGCGGTCCTTTGCGGCTGAAGATCGAGGAGCCGCGTCGGCTGTCGAGGTAGGAGCGGCGGGACTCCTGGGCGCGGCGGGCCCGCGACGGGAGGCTGAGGTCCAGGCGAGAGACCTCCGTGCTCGTCCTCGAGGACAGGAAGCGCTCGAAGGCGGCCGGGGAGGTGGCGCCGCCGTCGATGCCGGCGGGATCGAGGATGCCGACCTCCCCCGTCCGCAGGCACAGGTACCAGTACGCGTCATCGGCGTAGATCGCCGTGACGTGCGCATACGGATGGACCGCGGCCTCCGACCCGAGGTCGGCCGTCCGCCGGAACCCTCGATCCCCGAACTCGTACCGCTCCGTCAGCCCGGCGCGACGGTAAGGATCGCGGAGCAGCCGAGCCAGGGCCACAAGCCGGTCGCCCACGAGCACCCAGACCACGACGACGCCCGCCACGACCCACAGCGCGTCACGCAGCAGGCCCGGCGCGACCATGAACCCGACCGCCACCAGGATGGCCGCGATCAGCACGCGCTGCAGCTTGCGGGTGGGCCAGACCTTCGCGTTGCGGAACGTGATGGAGGCCCGGACGAGCCCCCTGTCGTGGCGGACGTCGGCCGTGTGCACGATCCCCATCATCGACTCCCGCCCCTCACTCCGACCGCGCGGCCGCGATCCCCTCGAAGATCAGCTTCCCGACCACCGAGCCCCCGTCCAGCACACCGATGCTGCGCGCCGCCGAATACGCGGCGCGGCCGTGCACGGCGCGCATCTGGGTGGTCGCCTCCGAGCCCTCGGCCGCGGCCCGCGCCGCGGCCTCGAGCGCCGTGCCGACATCGCCGTCCGCCCCCTCCACGAGGGCGCTCGCGCCGGGGACGAGGGCGTCGAGGATCGTCTTCTCCCCGGACTTCGACTCGGCCTTGGCCATGATGTTCTCGACCCCGGCCTGGATGGCCCGGGCCATCTCGGGGAACTCGACCTCGGTGCGTCCCCGCAGCGCCTTGGCCATCCCCATCAGACCGAAGCTGATGATCGTGCCGAGGGAGGACGGGGCGGACTCGTTGAAGACCTTGGCGGCCTGCCGCAGGAGCTGGCCGAGGTCCTCCTCGTCGCTCCCCTCCAGGAACGCCGAGAGCGCCTGGAAGCCGTCGTCCATCGAGATGCCGAGGTCGCCGTCGCCGTTGACCTGGTCGAGCGAGACGAGGTAGTCCCGGTTCTCGGTCATGAGGCCGCTGATCGACCGGGCGGCCGTCGCGAAGGATGCTCGATCCACCATGTCTGTCACCTACTTGTTCAGGTTCGTGTAGAAGGGCGTGCGCGCCGGGGCGAGGAGCAGGTCCTTGAGCTCGGCGTCGAGCTTCATGACCGTGATGGACAGGCCAGCCATCTCCATGGAGGTGGCGAACTCCCCGACATGGGGCATCACGACGCTCACCCCGGCATCGGCGAGGTGCCGGTGCACGGACCGGTAGACGATGAACTGCTCCTCGAGCGGGGTCGCGCCGAGGCCGTTGACCATCACCGAGACCTCGTCGCCCCGGCTGAGGGGCATGTCGGTCGTGATCGCCTCGAGGATGACCTCGGCGATCTCGTCGGCCGTCATCATGGGTCGCACCTCGATGCCGGCCTCGCCGTGGATCCCCATCCCGATCTCGATCTGGTCGCTCGGGATGGTGAAGGTGGGGGTGCCCACCTTGGGGACGATGCACGGGGAGAGCGCCACCCCCATGCTGCGCGTGTTCGCGAGCGCCCGCTCGGCGAGATCCCCGACCTCCTGGAGGCTCTTGAGCTGCGCGGCGGCGGCGCCGGCGATCTTGTAGGCGTACACGATCCCGGCCACGCCGCGTCGCTTGTCCGCGTTCTCGGCGGGCGAGCTCGCCACGTCGTCGCGCGCGATCACCTGGCGTGTCTCGATGTCGTCGAACTCGGCCTCCTCGCACGCCATCGCGAAGTTGAAGCGGTCGCCGTTGTAGTTGCCGTACAGGCACAGCACCCCGGCGCCGCGGTCGCACGCCCGGATCATGTCGGTCATCTTCTCGGCCGACGGGGAGGCGAACACCTCGCCGACCGCGCAGCCGTCGAGCATGCCCTCGCCGACGTAGCCGAGGAACAGGGGGAGGTGGCCGCTGCCGCCCGCGGTCACGATGCCGACCTTCTTGTCCTCGACGGGGTAGTCGGTGACGAGCACCCGATGGTCCCCGTTCAAGAGCGTCACCTTGTCGCCGTAGGCGGCGACGATGCCCTCCATGGTGTCGCGCACGAAGTCATCGGCGCGATTCATGATCTTCTTCATCTCCATCGCTGAACTCCTGTCGTTCGTCGGTGCTGTCAGTTCTCGCTCACGCCCCACGCGCTGCGCAGCAGCTCGGGGTGGGGCTCGAGGTGGGCGAAGTCGTTGACCCGCTGGACGGCGAACCGTCCGCTGCCAGGGTCGTACGAGATCTCGGTGACGCTGCCGTTCTCGAGCGTCGTCGAGGTCAGGCGCCAGCGGGCCAGCGGCGCCTGGAGGACATGGGCGACCAGGCCCCGGATCACGACGCCATGGGTGGCGACGGCGACCGTGTCGTGACCGTCATCGGCGATCGCCCGCAGGGCAGGGACGGCCCGCGCCACGACCTCGCCGACGGTCTCCCCGCCGGGGTAGCGCACGTCCGCCTCCATGGCCGACTGTCGGGCCTTGAAGGGGGCGAAGTCGCGGGCGATCTCGGCGTCCAGCAGACCCGTCATGTCGCCGAAGTCGAGCTCCCGCAGCTCCGGCACGACGGCGACCGGTAGGCGGAGGCGCTCGCCGACGATCGCCGCCGTCTCGCGCGCCCGCACCATGTCGCTCGCGTAGAGCCCCTCGACGCCCCAGGCGGCCATGCGCTCGCCCACGAGGGACGCCTGCCGCCGGCCCTCGTCCGAGAGGCCGACGTCGACGTTGCATCGTGCGTCGGACTGCCGTCCGTGCCGGATCAGGAAAATGCGCATGGCCGCGGGGCCCCGTCACTTCTGAGGGAAGGTGATCTCGGAGGGGTAGGCCCACTTCTGCAGCTCGTCCTGGGCGAACGCGTCGGGCTCGACCCCGCCGTTGGCGGTGAGCACGTGATGGTAGAGCTCGGCGAGCTCCTCGATGTACGCCGCCTTCAGGAACGCCTCGTAGATGTCGCGATCGTCGACCGCGACGGAGCCGTGCTTCTCCATCAGGACGCAGTCGGCCTCCCGCACCCCCTCGATGATGTTGGCAGCCAGCGCCGGGGTGCCGGGGCGCCCGTAGGGAGCGACCGGGATGCGTCCCTTGCTGAGGCCGAGGTTGGCGACCTCGTAGACGATCGCCGGGATCGGCTTGCCCAGGACGGCGAACGTGGTCGCGTACGCCGAGTGGGTGTGGGCGATCGCCGAGACCTCGGGGCGCTCCTGGTAGATCGCGATGTGCATGAGCACTTCGCTCGTGGGGCGCAGCCCGGATTCGTGCTCGAACACCCGCGCATCCAGGTCCATCACGACCAGGTCGCGAGGGCTCATGATCTCCCGGTCGAGGCCGGCCGGGGTGGCGACGATCAGACCGGTCTCCTGGTCCTTCGCGCTGAAGTTCCCGGACTTGTGCTTGCACAGGCCGTCGTGCTGGGCGCGCTTGGCGATCGCGCAGACGTCCTTCTTCAGTGACTCCAACATTGTTCTCTGCTCACTTTCTGAGGGGGGGGATGCGGCATGCCGGGGGTCACTCGGCGGCTTCGGCGGCGACGTCCAGGTCGGCCTCCGCGAGGGCTTCCTTCCGCTCGCGGATGAGGCTGCGGGCGTAGAAGACGAAGCACACGACCCAGACGACGAGCACGCCCGGCGGCAGCCAGTTCCCGTTGACCACCTGCATGAAGTGCGAGAACGCGTAGGTGAAGATCGGACCGTCGATGCTCGAGTTCGAGATGAGCTGGCCGGACTTCAGGTCCACGGCGTGCGTGGTGTTGGCCAGCTGCGTCATGAACGGCGCGAATGCGGTGCCCACGTACAGGAAGACGGGCACGAAGATCGTGCACTGGATCAGCATCCGGATGATGTTCCCGCGGCACACGAAGTAGGCGGGGACGGCGATCGCGATGTTGATGATGCCGGCGAAGGGCAGGATCTCGTTGCCCGGCAGGATGAAGGACATCAGCAGGGTGACCGGGACGGTCCAGATCACCGCGAGCCAGATCTCGTTCGCGCCGCCCAGGAAGGGCCAGTCCAGCCCGACGAACAGCTCGCGGTCCCGGAAGCGCTTGCGCATGAACTCCGAGACGGCGTTGGAGATCGGCTCGAGAGCCTGCATGAAGTACTTCGAGATGACGGGGAACAGCGTCAGCGCGGTCGCGCACTGGATCGCGAGGGTCAGGGTCTCGGCGACCCCGAACCTGGCGAGCAGGCCGAAGACGATGCCGAGCAGGAAGCCCAGGATGTGGTTCTCCGCGAAGATGCCGACCTTGTTGCGCAAGTCTTCGGCGTTGAACGAGCGGTTCAGCCCGGGGATCTTGCGCAGCAGCCAGTCGATCGGATACATCGGTGCGGCGAGGAACACCATCTTGTGCGTGATGGTCACGCCGGGGATGCCCGAAAGGTGCTCGACGCGGTACTGGTGGAAGTCTGCGCTCTTGAGCTCGAACACCGTCTGGATGGCGCCGATCACGAACGCGAGCGCGACGCTGTTGGTGATGTAGTACACCGCGACGGCCGTGAAGATCTTGCCCCAGACGTTCCACAGGTCCGCGTTGAACGTGTTGGTCTGCTTGAGCAGGATCAGGGCGATGTTGATCCCGATGACCACCGGGAACATGAGGAAGGCGTACGGCCACGACCACGAGATCGTGGACATCGTGGTCCAGCCGCCGTCGGTGATGGGGAGGTTGACGCCGATCGTCTTGACCATCTGCTCAGCCGCGGGGGTGATGGCCCCCGTCATGTAGCTGATCAGCATGGTCATGCCCGAGAACGCGACGCCGAGAATCACGCCCGAAGAGATGGCGTCCTTGACCCTCATCCGGACGATCAGGCCCGCGATGATGATGATGATCGGCACGAAGATCGCAGCACCCAGGGACAGAATGAAGTTGAAGAAGTCTTGGAGGACCTGCATTGTCTGCTCTTCCGTCTGAATGAAGGCTCAGGGCTCGGGTCAGCCCTGAGACGCCTTGATCGCGTCGACGAGCCTCTGGAACTCCTGGTCCTGACCCACTCCGGTCAGGAACGCGATCCCGTTGATGGTCGGGATCGAGCGCTCCTTCTTCTCGCGGACGATCGTGATGTAGGCGGCGGCGCCGTTGAGATAGCGGTCGACGGACTTGAGGTCCACGGCCTCGACCGTGGCATCGACCTTCGCCTCCTTGAGCAGACGCGTCACCTTGCTCGCCACGGTCTGCGACGTCGCAACCCCGCTGCCACACGCAACAATCACCTTTGCAGCCATTATTCTTGCCTTTCTCTCGGTTCTCAGGAATCCATGCCGCGCATGGAACGGATGAGCTCGTAGAAGTCGTCCTCGGTCTTCACGCTCTCGAGCCGCGGGATGAAGTCGTCGTCCATGAAGTTGTCGAGCATGATCTGGAGCAGCTCCACATGCCCTTCACCGCCGGTGAATCCGAGCATGAAGATGAAGCGGACCTGGAGCTCGTTCTCCTCGTTGCCCATCTCGTGCCATCTGATGGGAGCCATCAGACGGGTCGGGGCGATGAAGGGCCGGACGATGTGCTCGACATCCGAATGGGGGATCGCGATGGCCTCCGGCTGCGTGGGCAGCGCGGTGGGGTACGTGCGCTCCCGCGCCGCGATCGCCGTGCGGAACGTGTCCTTGACGTAGCCCAGGCGTTCGAGCTTGCCGACCATCTGGTCGAAGAACTCGTCCTGGTCGGCCACCATCCAGTCCAGCTGGACGAGGTCCCTCCGAATCAGGTCCTTGTGCACGATCCACCCTCCTTGGTCAGATCCGGCATGCGGTCGGGGTGCGGAGCACCCCGTCTGTGGTCCCGAGGCGGTGCCGGCGAACGGACGCCGACGGCCTCACCTCAGGATCGTGACTCTTCCGGAGAGTCGAGCCGCGTCCCTGAGGTCCAGCACGGGTGTACTTTTGTGCAGCGCGCTGTACGGATGTACCCATCTTTGGATGCTTCCGAGGGGAAGTCAAGGCCCTTGGTCCCGATCGAGACGGTCGTGCCGTCGCGGCTGCGGGAGAAGATAGGTGGCGACCGGGAGGAATCGGATGACGGATCGAAGACTGCTGGGCCGCGTGGCCCGCCTCTACTACGACGAGGGGCTCACGCATGCCGAGATCGCGACGCTCCTGGCGCTCTCTCGGGTCAAGGTGACACGGCTCCTCGCAGAGGCCCGTCAGGAGAAGATCGTCGAGATCACGGTGCACAGCGAGGAGCCCGCCTTCGCCGATCTCGAGCGACGCCTTGCCGCCTCCCTCGGCCTGCGGGCCGCCTGGATCGCCCCGCGCTCCGAGGACTCGTGCTCGCTCGGCCGCGCGGGCGGTCGCGCCATCCGGGAGCTGCTGCCGCGGGCGGAGCGCGTGACGCTCGGGCTGAGCGAATCGGTGCGGGACGCGGTCGCCCACGTCGGGGAGCTCTCGCTTCCCCATCTCCAGATCTTCCCGGTCGGCGGCGGGCGGCCCGGCCAGGCCAGCGGGGCCGACCCGCACGATGTCGCCTCGGCGCTGGCTCGTACCGTGGGGTCGACGGTGTTCGGCTTGCCCGCGCCGCTCATCGCACGGGATCGGGAGTCCGCGCAGTCGCTCCTGCGAGACCCGGGGCTGCGCAGCGCTCTGGCGGGGGCCGAGAAGGCCGATCTCCTGATCGTCGGCGTGGGCGGGATCGAGACCGCGCGCAAGTTCTGGTCCGCATGGGTCGACAGCGGCGTCTTCGACGACCTGACCCGGCGCGGCGCGGTGGGGGACATCTCCGCGCGATTCTTCGGCCCGGATGGGTCGCGCATCGCCTCGCCCCTCGACGACCGGGTCGTCGGCCTGTCCCTCACGCAGATGCGGGCCGTGGGCACGCGGCTGATGATCGGCGGCGGCGAGGAGAAGGCAGAGGCCATCCGGGTGGCCGTCCGCTCGGGGCTCGCGAACGCCCTGGTCACCGACAACGGTGTCGCGGAAGCGCTGCTCGCCGAGCATTGACCGCAGCTGACTGAGGGCGACAGGGCCTCGGGCGGTGCTCCTCGCGGTGCGTCACACGGTGCGATGTCGCGGCGACTCGGCGCGTGGTCCTTCGGTGTCGGGAGTGCGTGGGGGCAGCTCGAGAGTACCGGCGTCGTCGGGTGCCGTACTCGGGTCGATGAGGTGGGACTCGAACGACCGGGAGTAGATCGCGACCGGTTCGGAGTCCACGGTGATCGTGCCGTCGATGTCCTGCCAGGCGCCGCCGTTGACGGAGAACTGGCCCGAATAGGTGGTCGTGAGGGTGATGTCGTACCAGCCCTCGTGGGCGTACTGCGACGTGACGTCTCGGCTGGGGTAGGGGCGACCGGCCTTCGAGGTGTCCAGCGAGTTCCCGTCACCGAAGTCCCAGTGGTAGCGGACGGGCGTGGCGCGGACGCGCACAGGGGTGGCCAGCAAGGTGGTGTCGAGAGTCTGCTCGGTCGCCTCGGCATAGACGATCAGGTCCATGCCGACGGGGAGATAGCCGACGGACGGTCCGGCATGGGCGACGGCGGGCTGCACGGGCAGGGACGCGAAGTCCTGCTGGGTGACCGTGATGACGATCGGGGCACCGTCCGGGGTGACCGGGTTGCCGTTGACATCCACACAGCGGAAGCCGAGGTTCGAGGAGGCCCCGGTGCGGCGGTCGGTCTCGGTGCCGCTCTGGGCTGTCCACGCGGCGTCGCCACCGGTGGCGGCGTCGGCGGCGTTCTGGCCGCTGCATGCCGCCACCGGGAAGAAGCAGCTGCCCGCCTGCGTGGGGTCAGCCGAACACGGGTTGGTGACGCGGTCGATGCGTTTCCAGGAGCGGGTGATGGGGTTCGAGCGCGACCCCTTTCCCTTCGAAGGTCCGCTCGACTCGTTGAGCAGAGCGCGCGCGGCCGCTGTGAATGCATTGTCGTCGGAGTCGATTTCTAATCCGGCGTGCGCGACATTAGCAATGCTTAAGAATGCTATGGAAGCAATGGCGCACAGGATGCACCTTGCTGACCTATTGAGCGAGCGCAACGGAATCGAGCTCCCAATGATCAGTCTCCCACTTCATGCGACCTACCGCTGCATACGACTTTTCGCTTTCGGTGAAAGGATCCCCGGTCTCCGTGTCATGCTCCTTATGTTCACCAATCCTAAAGCGGTAGGAAACGACTATGCTCGATTCATCCTCGACCTCCGAACCAAGAGAGTCGTCGACGATGCTCGCGGGACTCCAATAATATCCATTATCAGTCAGATCCTTGATATCGGTGACGGCGGCCGCACAGTAGCCGCAGTTCGCGGAGTACATTCCAGATATCTTGCTGACGTCCCCCGTCTGGTATCCGAAGACCGTTAGCGCCCAAAAGTACCGATGGGCCTGCTTAGCCCCCTCCTCGGTCTGCTCGTACATCCCGGGATACGCTGCCGGGTCCGGTGCTTCGACGGCGGGCTGAGAGGGAGTGGCGCTTATCGTCTCCGGTTCTGTCGGCGATGCGGCCGTCGTCGTGGTGGTGACGGTGGGCGGGGACTCATCGCTTCCGCCGTCGCAGGCGGCGAGCCCCAGTGCGAGAACCGACACGGCGGTGATGACCAATGCGCGACGTAGCGTCATGTCCGGACCCCTTCGGACGTGGTGGAGATCGCCTGACAGTAGCGTGATCGCTTCGTGGGCGACAGCCTCGGCCTCTCCCGGTGGATATCCGGGATAGCCGGGTACGACCGCGGTTCATCGCTCGTTCGCGCAGGTGATGGCGGCATTTCGTGGTCCCGGCACCATCCGGCTCCTACACTGCAAGCAGTTCCGGTGTCACTGTCCCCATCGTTGCGGCCCGCGGCATCGGCCCATCTGTCCCCCGAGCACGGAGAATCATGGTGACCTCGAACAACGACGTCCAGGCCCCTTCCACCCCCCAGTCCACCAGTCCCGACCGCAACCTCGCCATGGAGCTCGTGCGCGTGACCGAGGCCGCGGCGATCGCCGGCAGCCGCTGGGTCGGCGCGGGCGACAAGAACCGGGCCGACGGCGCCGCCGTCGACGCCATGCGCACCTTCATGGACACCGTCGCCATGAACGGCACCGTCGTGATCGGCGAGGGGGAGAAGGACGAGGCCCCGATGCTGTTCAACGGCGAGACCGTCGGCGATGGCACCGGCCCCGAAGTCGACGTCGCGGTCGACCCCATCGACGGCACCCGGCTCACCGCGATGGGCTACGACAACGCTCTGTCGGTGTTCGCGGTCGCCGAGCGGGGCACGATGTTCGACCCGTCGGCCGTGTTCTACATGGACAAGCTCGTGGTGGGCCCCGACGCCGCCGACGTGGTCGACCTGCGCAACCCTGTGCGCGCCAACATCGAGGCCGTGTCCCGCGCGCTGAACAAGCCGATCGGCGAGGTCACCGTCTGCATCCTCGACCGTCCGCGCCATGAACAGCTCGTCGGCGAGGTGCGCGAGGCGGGTGCGCGCGTCAAGTTCATCATGGACGGCGATGTGGCCGGCGCGATCGCGGCCGCGCGTCCCTCGACGGGCGTGGACATGATGCTGGGCATCGGCGGCACCCCCGAGGGCATCGTCTCCGCGTGCGCCATCAAGGCGACCGGTGGCGTGATCCAGGGCCGATTGGCGCCCACGGACGATGCCGAGCGCCAGAAGGCCGTCGACGCGGGCCACGACCTCGACCGGGTGCTCGCCACCGACGACCTGGTCACCTCCGACAACTGCTACTTCGCGGCCACGGGCGTCACCAACGGGGACCTCCTCAAGGGCGTGCGCTTCGGGCGCGGCCGGATCTTCACCCAGTCGCTCGTCATGCGGTCGGCCTCCGGCACGGTCCGGGTGGTCGACGCCGAGCACCGCCGCGAGAAGTGGAGCCAGTGGCTGCGCCAGGGGCTCGACCAGGGCTGAGCCGTCCACGGGACCCTTGCTTTCCATCCTTGGCGGGACCCCCGTCCCTTCTGCTCGACGGGGGTCCCCCGTAGGCTCCGGCCATGTCCTCCCACGACGATGAGCGCACAGTCGGCGTCCCGCCCAAGCTGGACAAGAGGGCGTACGAGAAGGAGCTCGAGCGCCTTCAGGCCGAGCTCGTGGCCATGCAGCAGTGGGTCATCGAGAACGGCGAGCGGGTCTGCCTGATCTTCGAGGGCCGCGACGCCGCGGGCAAGGGGTCGGCGATCACGCGCATCACCCAATACCTCAACCCCCGCCACTCGCGCATCGTCGCGCTGCCCGCGCCCACCGAGCGCGAGCAGACCCAGTGGTACTTCCAGCGCTACATCCAGCACCTGCCCGCGGCCGGCGAGATCGTCATCTTCGACCGCTCCTGGTACAATCGCGCGGGCGTGGAGCGCGTGATGGGCTTCTGCACCGAGGCCCAGTACCACCGGTTCCTGCGCCAGGCGCCGGACTTCGAGCGCATGCTCGTCGAGGACGGGATCCGCCTGCTCAAGTACTGGTTCTCCGTCTCCGACGAGGAGCAGGAGGCCCGGTTCCGCTCCCGCGCCCAGGACCCGATGCGGCGCTGGAAGCTCTCGCCCATGGACGTGCAGTCGATCAGCCGCTGGGAGGACTACTCGCGGGCCAAGGACGCGATGTTCGCGGCCACCGACACCCCGTGGGCCCGCTGGTACACCGTCGAGTCCGAGGACAAGAAGCGCTCGCGGATCAACGTCATCCACGACATCCTGCAGCGCATCCCGTGGGGTCACGTCGAACCGCAGGAGATCGAGATCCCGCCGCGTCCGCCGGAGAAGGGCTACTCCCGACCAGACCGCTCCGACTACCTGTACGTCGAGGACGTGGCCCGCAGCCTCGAGGCCACGCCGAAGCGCACGCGTCGCTAGGTGCGCGAAGGCGGACGGTGCCGACGGACACCGACCACCTCGGCGGCCGGCCGGCTCCAGGAGACCGGTCTTCTGTGGAGGCGACAGGACCCTCTCAGCCGATGCCTGCCTGTATGCCCTCACACTGCGAGCAGGGCTCCCGCCGCGACACCGGCGATCGTGACCAGAACCGCGGTCAGCGCCGCCGCACGCCAGGTGAGCGAGCGTCCGACCATCACGAGCGAGGGGAGGCTCACGGCGCTGAGGCATATCAGGGCGATGCCGGTGGGCCATGGGCCGGCGTGCGCTGCCTTGAGGGCGAGCAGGAACGGGATCTCGCCGCCCGTGGGCACCACGAACAGCACGGCCACCACGGCGAACACGAGCACGGTCACGGGACTCCACTGCACCTCCGCGACGGACATCCCCGTCGCGGCCGTGATCGCCCCGACGGCGAACACGAGCACCAGGTACTCCGGGACGAGGACGAGGACCAGTCGACCGAGTTCGCGGCCGAAGCGTGCGACTGCGTGTCGTACACCGGGACCGTTTGCGGTGTGGCGCCCCGTCGAGATCCGAACGGAAGATCCGAGCTGCACCGGGGATCTCTCGGTCATTCCCGGCGCGAGCGGCTCCGGGAGAGCGGCTGCGGGCACTGCGGGGCGGCCGGCCAAGCGCCCCGCCACCGCCGATGCCGCGGCGATGAGCAGAACTCCCACGACGATGCGGACGGCGGCCCACTCCCAGGGACCCACGAGGGCCAGGAAGACGATGACGGCGGGATTGAGCACCGGGTTCGTGAGCCAGAAGGCGGTGGTCGACGACACCGATGCGCCGGAGCGGCGGAGCCCCACCGCGACCGGTGCGGTGCAACAGGTGCACATCATCGTCGGGAGCCCTGCCGCGACGGCGCGCACCGTTCCATGGCGGCTGCCTCCGGGGCGTCCGTCGATGACAGACGCGAGACGCTCGGTACCGAGAACGGCCCGGAGCGCCGCCGCCAGCACGAGCGCCACGACGAGCGCCTTCCACACGGCCAGGGTGTAGACGCCGGTGAAGTGCAGACCGGCCTCCCACCAGGAGCCGCTCTGCAGGGCGGCGTCGGTGAGCGGAGCTCCCGACCATCCTGAGCCGTGCAGCAGGTCGAGGGTCTTGCCCGAATAGGGCCACCACTTCGCCCAGGTGACCCCGATCCCAGCCAGCACCGCCACGATGACGAACGGAAGCACCTGCCGTCGTGCACCAGAGGACCCGCGGTCGGTCTCGCCGAGCGGGCGGGGGCGATGCTGCAAGTCCGATGCGCTGTCCACCCCGTCACGGTATGCCTGTGGCGCAGGGTACGGAGGATGAGGCCGCAGCACACCGTTCCGAGAGAGGTGCACGCCGGCGGCATCTGCGCCGTCTGGCTCACCTACGATCATCGCGTGAGGCATTCGCCTCCCCGGGCTCGCAGGAGGCACGCCGATGAGCGATGGATCGACCGCGGCGCACCGCGAGCCCACCGTCGAGACTCCCGTCGGTACCGCGAACGGTGTGGGCGCGACCGCCGACGGTGACGGCGACACGAGGCGAGAGCCCGCGTCGAGCCCCGCATCGGCGCCGAGCCCGCATCGGGAGGCCGATGCGTCCGCCGGTCGCCGGGTGCCGCGCGCTCTCGCGATCCTCGTGGGCCTCGCCGCCGCGTGGATCGTGCTCTCGGGGATGCAGCAGCTGGCCGCCCTCATCGTGCCCGTCTTCCTCGCGCTGAACCTCATGATCGCCGTGCATCCGCTGGGTGCCGCGATCGATCGCGCGGGCCTGCCGCGGATCGTCGGAGCGCTCGCGAACATGCTCACCGTGCTCATCGCGCTCGTGGTGTTCTTCGGCGCGATCGGCTGGGCGATCGCCCAGCTCGTCACGGAGCTGCCCCGCTACTCCGACCGGTTCAACGCCCTGCTCGATGAGGCCCTCGACCTCGCCTCCCGGTTCGGCGTCAGCCAGGACCAGCTCACCTCGGGGCTCTCCCAGGTCAACGTGTCCTCGCTCGTCGGTGTCCTGAACCAGGCGCTGAACTCCGTCGGCTCCGTGAGTGCGCTGCTGACCGCGACGGTCGCCACCATCGTCTTCTTCGGGCTCGACGCGACCGGGCTGCCCGAGCGCCTCGCCGTCCTCCAACACCACCACCGGCGCGACCACGCCGCGCTGCTCGAGTTCGCCCACAGCGCCCGCACCTACTGGATCGTGACCACGCTGTTCGGAGCGGTCGTGGCCGCGATCGACGGATGTGCGCTGTGGCTGCTCGGCGTGCCGCTGTCCGGGGTGTGGGCGGTGCTGCTGTTCCTGTGCAACTACATCCCCACCATCGGATTCGTGTTCGCGCTCATCCCGCCCACCCTCATGGCGCTGCTCGACCGCGGCCCCTGGACCGCCGTCGCGGTGATAGCTCTCTGCGCGACGATCGCGATGCTCCTCCAGGGGCTCGTCCAGCCGCGCGTCACGGGCCACGCCGTGGGACTGGCGGCGAGCATCTCCTTCCTGTCGGTGCTGTTCTGGTCCTGGGTGCTGGGAGCGGCGGGCGCGCTCCTGTCGGTGCCGATGACGCTCCTGGTCAAGGAGCTGCTGATCGACGCCGACCCCCAGGCGCGCTGGCTGGGCGCCTTCCTCGCCGACGACGCGTCGGCGGCGGAGACGGCGCCGAGCGAGCGCGTCAGGCCCGAGCCGGGATCTCCGCGGTGAAGTCGTCCTGCACCCGCCGGCGCATCCGCAGCGCACCGGCGAAGCCCATCAGCAGGGCCAGTGCGAGCCATCCGAGCAGCCAGGCGATGTCGCCCGAGGGATCGACCCAGCCACCGCCGATCGCCCCGCGGAACGCGTCGACCGCGTGGGTCATGGGCAGGAACGGGTGGATGGCCTGGAAGAACCCGGGCAGCGTCTTGACGGGGTAGGTGCCGCCGGCGCCGGAGACCTGGAGCGCGATCAGCACGAGCGCGAGGAACTTGCCGACGGGCCCGAACAGGGCACCGAAGCCGTGGTTGAGCGCCACGAACACGACGCTGGTCAGGGCCGCCATCGCGACGAACGTCCAGAGGTGGACGGCCGTGATCCCGACGGCGAGGTGCAGGACCGCGAGCACGATCGCGGTCTGGATGAGGCCCAGCAGCTGGGCCGGCAGCAGCCCGCCGAGGAGCAGGCGGAATGCGCTGGCACCCTGTCGGGCCGCGCGGATCGAGAACGGCGACATCATGAGGAAAATCGCCATGCCGCCCACCCACAGCCCGATACCCAGGAACAGCGGGGCCAGGCCCTCGCCGAAGTTCTCGAGCCCGTTGTCGCGATGGAAGTCCAGCCCCACCGGATCCGAGGCCGCACTGCTGAGGTGGTTGCGCTCGCTGTCGGTGTACGAGGGGACCTTGTCCTTCGCGTCGTCGAGGCCGTCGCTCAGCTCGTGGGTGCCGTCATCGAGCTGGGAGGCGCCGTCGTCGAGCTGGGACGCTCCGTCCCGCAGCTGCTGGGCCCCCGAGTCGAGCTGGGAGGCGCCGTCGTGCAGCGAGGAGGCGCCGGACTCCGCCTGGTCGGCCGCGCTCGCAAGGCGGTCGGCGCCGTCGGCCAGCTGTCCCGTCGCGCCGGACAGCTGGTCGGCACCGTCCGCGGCCTGGCCCACGCCGACCGTGTACTGGTCGACCCCCTGGTCGAGGGTCTTCGCCCCGTCGGCCAGCTGCCCGGTCGCGCCGGAGAGCTGGTCGGCGCCCTGGCTGACGCTCTGGGCTCCCTGGTTCAGCTGATGCACGGCGACGACGGCCTGGTCGGCCTGGTCGAACACCGTGGGCAGGGCCTGCACTGCGGCCGTGGCCTGGGCGTGCAGGTCGTCGATGCGCTGCTGGGCGGTCGCCGGGTCCGCCGCGGCGTCCTGCACCGTCTGACGGGCCTGGGAGATCGCGGTCGCGAGCGTGCCGGCATCGTCCGAGAGCTGCGAGGCGGGATCGCGCAGCGCATCCGCGGAGTCGGCGATCTGCTGGCTCTGCTGACGCAGGCCGCCCTCGCCGTCCGCACCCTGCAGCAGGGTCACCACGCGGCCGGCGGCCTCGCTCATGCCCGCGGCGGTGTCGGCGATCTCGGAGCTGCTGGTCGCGGCCCCCGCGATCGTGTCGTTCTGGTCCGAGGCGGCGTCCGCGACCCCGGCGGCGCTGTCGCGCAGACCGCTCGAGTCGGCGGTGATCTCGGCCAGTCGCGAGCAGAGCTGGTCGGTGTCGGTGGCCCCGCCGGCATCGGAGGCCGTGGAGGCCTTCGAGCTGTCCGTGCAGGCGTCGGCGTAGAGGTCGTCGACGGAGCGGGTGTACGTCCCCACCGAGTCGTCGAGGGTGGAGGAGTCGTCCTTGAGCGTCGAGGCGCCGGTCGCCGCGCCCTGCACGGTGTCGTCGACGTCCTGCACGTCACCGGCGATCGTGGACGCGCCGTCACGCACGGACACGGCGTCGTCCGAGCCGCTGCTCACGGCGTCGGCGATCTTCTGGGCGCGGTCGGCCACCGTGCCCACCGAGTCGGACAGGGTCGAGGCATCCGTCGCGAGCTGGGACGCCTTGGAGTCGGGATCGGCGAGCGCGGTGTTCACGTCGGTCGCGATCGTCGCGAGGTCGTCGACCGCGGTCTGGAGGTCGGCGGTGGTCTGGTCGACGCTCGTCTGGTCGATGCCGAGATCGCGGGCGCGCTGCTGGGCGGCGCTGAGCCGCGTGTCGAGCTGCTGGGTGCCGTCGGCGAGCCGGCCCGCGCCGTCGGCGAGGCTCGAGGAGCCGTCGGCGACCTGGGAGGACCCGCTCGCGAGCGCACCGGCTCCGGACCTGAGCTGCGGGCTCTGGGCGTCGAGCGTGTCCAGGCCGGAGCTGAGGGTGTCGGCGCCCTGGTCGAGCTGATTCGCCCCGTCGCTCAGGGCGGAGGCGCCGGTGGAGATCTGTCCCAGGCCCACCACGAGGTCGTAGCTACCGGCGTCGAGGCGCGAGGCGCCGTCCGCGAGCTGCCCCGAGGCGTCGGTCAGCTGGGTCGTGCCGGTGTGCAGGTCCGAGGCGCCGTCGGCGAGCTGCGAGGCGCCGTCGGCGGCGTCGACCAGGTTGTCGTGGATGGTCGTGAAGCCGATGTAGACGTTGTCGAGATACTGCGCCAGGACGTTGGACTCGAGCGACTCGCGCAGGGCCGTCCCGACGGACTTGGTGAAGTTGCCGGAGACGTAGTTGACGGTGTCGTTGGTGCGCACCGTGAGCAGAGCGGGGGCGGCCTGCAGGGGGTCGTCCGCGCCCATCGAGGCGATGTCGGCGGAGAAGTCGGAGGGGATCTCGACGACCGCGCCGTAGGTGCCGTCGGCGATGCCCCGGTCGGCGGTCGCCTGGTCGGTCCGCACGAAGTGGTAGACGGTGGACTTGTCCATCCCCAGCAGGGTGTCGGTGAACTCCGCGCCGACATCGATGCGGGAGGTGCTGCCGTCGGTCGCGGTGGTCTCGGCGCCCGTGTCGTCGTCGACCACCGCGGCGGTGACGTGGTCGAGGTGACCATTGGGGTCGCTGAAGGACCAGGTCATGTTGCCGGCGTACACGAGCGGCACGAGGGCCAGCCCCGTCGCGAAGAGCAGCGCGATCCGCTGCTTCCATTCGCCGGGGATGACGGCCGAGACGTCGTGGCCGACGCTGCGGACCATCGAACCGGTCGCTCGGGCGCCGCGTCCCACGGCGCGCCCGAGCCCGAGGACGAGATCCCGCAGGGCGTGGAGGAGGTGGGCGAGAAAGGCCATGAGCGAGACGATACGCGTACGCATCCGATACGCCAATGTATCGAAAGCGGCTGTGGCGGACGGAACGTGCCGATCTCACGCGGCGAGCAGGGCGTGCTGCCGGGGGACGGCGCCGTGCGCGAACGCGAGAGCGTTCTCAGCTCCGGCACCGGCAAAGGCGAGCCGGAGTCGCCGGGATGCGCGCGCGTCCACGGGGACATCCTCTCCTCGTCGACGCGGCGGCGCGCCGATACGGTGGGCACACGCGAGACCCTGTGCGAGAGGAGCACCACGCGATGACCAAGGCCCCCGAGCTCGTCGACGGCTCGATCACCGGCGAGAACTACCGGATCACGCCGCTCACCCCCCGGGTGGTGCGCCTGGAGTGGTCCCCCTCGGGGCGCTTCGAGGACCGGCCGTCGACCTTCGCCCTGCACCGGGACCTGCCGGTGCCCGAGGTGCACGTCGCGCATGAGACGAACCGTCTGCTCGTCCTGACCGACGCTTATCGCCTCGAGTACGACGAGGGCCCGTTCAGCCCCTCCGGGCTGCGGCTCGACGTGCTCGGCGGCGTCTCGACCTATCACTCCGTGTGGCGCTACGGCCAGGACTTGTCCCTTCCCGCCGATCTCGAGGCGCGCCGTCGCGGGCGGCCGGAACGCCCCTCGGACGGGAATCTCGGCGGGGCGGCCCGCACGGTGGACCGCGCCGACGGCGAGATCCCCCTCGAGCCGGGGGTCAACAGCGCCGTCGGCTACGCCGTGATCGACGACTCGGAGTCGATGGTCTTCGAGGACGGCCGTCTCGTCGCCCGCGATCCCGAGGAGGGCGCGCTCGACCTGTACGTGTTCGCCGCCGGACGCGACCACGTCGCCGCCGTCCGCGACTACTTCGCGATCTCGGGTGCGCAGCCGCTCCTGCCCCGCTGGGCGCTCGGCAACTGGTGGTCGCGCTATCACCGCTACTCCGAGGCCTCCTACCTCGAGCTGCTCGACCGCTTCGACGACGCCGGGATCCCGTTCTCGGTGGCCGTGATCGACATGGACTGGCACCTCGTCGACGACGTCGACCCGGCTCACGGCTCGGGCTGGACCGGCTACACGTGGAACCGCGAGCTGTTCCCCGATCCCGCTCGCTTCCAGCGTGAGCTGCACGAGCGCGGCCTGCACGTGACCCTCAACGACCACCCGGCCGACGGGGTGCGCGTCTTCGAGGAGCCCTACGAGGCCATGTGCCGCGCGCTCGGACGCGAGGCCGACGGCACGCCCATCGTCTTCGATCCCACGGACCCTGATTTCATGCAGGCCTCCCTCGAGGTGCTGCACCGCGGGCTCGAGGAGCTCGGGACCGACTTCTGGTGGATCGACTGGCAGAGCGGACCCACCTCCAACGTGCCGGGTGTCGATCCGCTGTGGGTGCTCAACCACGCCCATTTCACCGACAGCGAGCGTCAGGCCTCCGCGCGCGGGGACCGCGGCCTGACCTTCTCGCGATACGCCGGTCCCGGCAGCCATCGGTATCCGGTGGGCTTCTCGGGCGACTCGATCATCAGCTGGGACTCCCTCGCCTTCCAGCCGCGCTTCACCGCGTCCGGCGCGAACATCGGCTACGGCTGGTGGAGCCATGACATCGGCGGCCACATGGGCGGCGTGCGCGACGACGAGCTCGCCATGCGCTGGGTGCAGTTCGGGGTGTTCTCGCCGATCATGCGCCTGCACTCCTCGAACTCGCCGTTCGGGGGCAAGGAGCCGTGGCGCTTCGCCGAGCCCGCTCGTGGCGTGATGACGGAGCAGTTGCGCCTGCGTCACCGGCTCGTGCCCTACCTGCACACGATGAACCGGCGCGCTCACCTCGAGGGCCGCTCGCTCGTCGAGCCCGTGTACTTCGAGGACACGTCGCCCGGTGCCTACGAGCAGCGCGACGAGTACCTGTTCGGCTCCGAGCTCCTGGTCGCGCCGATCGTCCATCCCGCCGCAGACGATGTCGCGCGCGGTCGCGCGGACGCCCATCTCCCCGAGGGGCGGTGGGTCGACGCGTTCACCGGCTGGGCGTACACGGGCGGTCGCACCGTGCGCATGTTCCGCGACGCCGCCTCGATCCCCGTGCTCGTGCGCGCGGGCGGCATCGTGCCGCTCGGGGCCGAGGGCGAGGACCTCGACGTCGCGCGCAACCCCCGCGCCCTCGAGCTGTGGGTGGCCGCGGGCGCCGACGGGGACTTCACGCTGTGGGAGGAGCCCGAGGGCGAGGTCGCGCCCCCGGAGGACTGGATCGCGACCCGCATCGTCCTCGACGCGACGGGCGGGGCTCTGCGGATCGAGCTCCCGGAGCGCTCGCCGGTGGGGGAGGACGGTCCGCGCCGCTGGAGCCTGTGCCTGCTGGGTTTCGATCCCACGGCGTTCGGCGACCTGGTCGCCGACGGCGCCGAGGTCGCCGTGCACCCGGCAGAGCGCGGCGCGCTGCTCATCGAGGTCGTGCCGAGGGCCGCGGCCGCCGACACGGCGCGCGTGCTCGAGCTGCGCTCGGCCGGCTTCGCCACAAGGGGCACGAACGAGATCGCCCCCGCCCTCGAGGAGCTGCTCAACGGCGCCCAGGTCGGTTACCTGCTCAAGGAGCGCATCCAGCACGCCGTGACCGAGCACGGCGTCGGCGCGCTCTCCTCGATCGGATCCTTCGGCGCCACTCCGTCGCCGTTCACCCAGCGCCCCGAGGACTACGACCGCCCCTCCGAGGAGCTCATCGCCGCGGTCGCGGAGGTGCTCACGGCCGAGTGACCCGTGCTCCGGGGCGGTCACGGGCCACCCCGGAGCCGGCGCCTCAGCTCCGGAACACGCCGGCCTCGTCGGCCTGGCGGGTGAGCACGCAGAACTCGTTGCCCTCGGGGTCGGCGAGCACGGCCCATCCCTCGTCGCCGCGGCGCAGGTCGTTCACGAGCGTGGCGCCGAGGTCGAGCAACCGCTCGACCTCCTCGTCGCGGCTCCGGTCCACGGGGCGGACGCAGATGTGCATCCGGTTCTTGACGGTCTTGGGCTCGGGGACCCGCAGGAAGCCGATCCAGCGCCCGGCGGGACCGGTCAGGCCCGCCTCGTCGTCGGACTGCTCCTCGTCGGGGGTGAAGTCGTCGAGGACCTGTGCCCACCAGGCGACCTGGGCGCGGGGGTCATGGGCGTCGATGCAGAAGTTGGCGGTGCGGGAGACCATGGCGGCCGTTCCTTCCCGGGGTCGGTGACAGTGGTGGTGACGAGCGGCGTGGCGCCGCCGCCCCTCGTCATTGTGCGCTGCAGCCGCCTGTCGCGCCCGTGCTTTCGGACCAGCGCTCCTCGCCGACGAACCACAGCGCCTGGTAGGGGCGCACCGTGACGCGGGGGACCTCGAGCGACCAGTCGTTCCCGCCGATCGCCTCGTGGGGATGGACCCC
This sequence comes from Brachybacterium sp., assembly GCA_032101665.1. Lineage (GTDB taxonomy): Bacteria > Actinomycetota > Actinomycetes > Actinomycetales > Dermabacteraceae > Brachybacterium. Next base: position 37,084 of record DAMDHZ010000009.1, read on the forward strand.
GACGATCGGGGCGAGCACGGAGGTCTCGAGCTCGACGGGGTACTCCGACAGGTTGAACACCTCGGCCAGCGGGGCGAGCGGGTGGTCGCGCCGCAGGATGAGCAGGCGGTGGTCGGGGCTCGGCACGATCACGGACTCGACGCTCGCGTGCAGCGGGGGGAGCGACGAGCGCACCGCGATGAGGTGGCGCAGCCCCGTCAGCACCGCGGCCGCGGGCGTGGTCGGCCCCGCGCCGCCGCGGGCGTCGTCCTCCGTGACGGCGACGGCATCCCACGGCATCACGGGGCGGTGTGCCCAGCGGTTGTCGGCGGCGTGGTCCGGATCCTCGGCGAAGCGGTCGTCGTTGAGCAGGGCGATCTCGTCGCCCATGTAGAGCAGGGGCAGGCCGCCGAAGCCGAGCATCGCGGCGTGCAGCAGCAGGATCCGGTCGATCGCGAGGCGGACGGCCGCGGGATCGACGCCCGCGGCCGAGTCCATGGGCGTGGTCGCGGCGGCTGCGATCCCCACCTCGCGCTGGCGGCCGAGCGCGCGCTCGAGGCCCGCGAGGGAGGCGAGGGTGCCGCTGATGCGCTTGTCGCCCGTCGCGGGGTTGTGCTGGAACACGAGGCCCTGGGCGAACGAGCCCGGGAACGCGCCCGAGTAGAACTCGGAGAGGAAGGCCCGGTGGGCATGGCCGTTCAGGCCCGCGTCGGCGGCGTCCTCGTCGGTCACGGCCCACCCGATGTCGTCGTGGCAGCGTACGTACGTCGCCCACGTGGTGGACGAGGGCTTGGGCGGGAACGTGCTGAGGGCGACCTCGAGCAGTCGGGTGCTGCGCGAGGCGAGGGCCGACCACAGCTGGACCATGTAGCTGTTGTGGTAGGCCATGTCCGAGACCTTGCCCGCGTGTTCGCCGAGACCGAGGTAGCCGATGAGGTCCTGCGGGCCGACGATCGCCTCGGCCTTGAACGCGACGGCGGGAGCGGCGATCCGGGCGGCGGCGCGCAGGGCCCGCGTGAGGTGGTGGACCTCGGGCAGGTTCTGGCACGTGGTGCCCAGGCGCTTCCACGTGAACGCGATCGCGTCGAGCCGGAGGACGTCGACGCCCTGGTTCGCGAGGAAGCAGATGATCTCGACGAACTCGCAGAACATGTCGGGGTTCGCCCAGTTGAGGTCCCACTGGAAGGCGTTGAAGGTGGTCCACACCCAGCGTCCGAGCTCCTCGTCGAACGTGAAGTTGCCGGGGGCGAAGTCGGGGAACACCTCGGGCAGCGTCTGCTCCCACCGGTCCGGCTCGGTGCGGTCGGGGAAGGTCAGGAAGTAGTCGCGGTAGCGCTCCTCGCCGGCGCGGGCGCGGCATGCCCAGTCGTGCTCCTGCGCCACGTGGTTGAGCACGAGGTCGAGCTCGAGGCTCATCCCGCGCGCGTGCAGCGACGAGGCGAGCGCGGCCAGGTCGTCCATGGTCCCGAGGTCCTCGCGGACCTTCCGGAAGTCCCGCACCGCATAGCCGCCGTCGCTGTCACCGGGGCGGGGGTCCAGCAGGGGCATGAGGTGGAGGTGCGTGACCGCGAGGGACTCGAGATGATCGAGGTGCTGCTCGACGCCGCGCAGGGTGCCGGCGAAGCGGTCCGTGTAGGCGACGTAGGCGAGCATGCGCGGGTCCTGCAGCCAGTCGGGGGAGAGCAGGCGCGCCTCGTCCAGACCACGCAGGTCCTCGGGACGCTCGGCCATCGCTGCGGCCACGATCCGCAGCACGCGCTCGAAGGTCTCGTCGGCGCGCTCGCCGTAGCAGGCGTGCAGCCCACGACGCAGGTCGGCGCCGTAGCGCGCGACCCGCAGGTCGAAGGACCGCGCGAGCTGCGGGTCGGGGCCATCGGACTCGACGGGACGCACGGGAGTCGGGCTCATGGCCCGATCCTAGGTGCGTAGGCGCGGCACGAGGGCACTTCCGGCCCGCGAACCCGGGGCTGCCCTGCGCAGCCCTGCACATGCGTGTCCGTGAGAGCCGCAGCCCCGCGACATCGAAGGGCTGCGGCTCTGAGAGACACATCTGTGCGATCTGGCCGGCGCTCCTCGCCTTCCCTCGAAAGTTAGGGTAGGTTAAAATTCGTGAGGGACGAGGAGGGCAGAGCGATTGACGACATGAGCAGCACGACGGATGCGCCCTGTTCCACGACCGGTGCGCCCCCGCATGATTCCGCCTCCGACGTCCCGCCGGAGGACCGCTCCCCGAAGGCCGGTCGGGTCGCGCCCCGCGGCTCGGTCGTGCGCCTGCTGGGCCCCGCCTTCGTCGCGGCGATCGCCTACGTGGACCCCGGAAACATCGCCGCCAACATGAGCGCCGGCGCCCGCTACGGCTACCTGCTGCTGTGGGTGCTCGTCGTGGCCAATGCGATGGCCGTGCTCGTCCAGTACCTCTCGGCGAAGCTCGGCGCCGTGACCGGGCACAGTCTCGCGGAGGTGCTCGGGGAGCGGCTCGGCCGGCGGGCTCGCCTGGTCTATTGGGCCCAGGCGGAGCTCGTCGCCGCCGCGACCGACGTCGCCGAGGTGATCGGCGGCGCGATCGCCCTGCAGATCCTGTTCGGCATGCCGCTCGTGCCGGGCGGCATCCTCGTCGGGGTCGTCTCGATGCTGCTGCTCACCGTCCAGAGCCGTCGCGGCCAGCGCGCGTTCGAGCACGTCGTCATCGCGTTCCTCGCCCTCATCACCGTGGGGTTCCTGTCAGGGCTCGTGCTCGACCCGCCCGACCTGGCCGCCCTGGCCGACGGACTGCTCCCGCGGTTCCACGGCACCGACACCGTGCTCCTCGCCGCGAGCATGCTCGGCGCGACCGTCATGCCCCACGCGATCTACCTGCACTCCGGACTCGTGCGCGACCGGCACGGTGGAGGCGGTTCACCCGCGAGGATCCGGCGCCTGCTGCGTGCCACGCGCTGGGACGTGGTGCTGTCCCTGCTCGTGGCGGGCTCGGTCAACATCGCGATGCTGGTCCTGGCTGCCGAGGCCCTCCCCGGCGTCCCCGGCACGGACACCATCGAGGGCGCGCATCACGCCATCTCGCAGGCCTCCGGCCCCGTCGTCGCGTCCCTCTTCGGCGTAGGCCTGCTCGCCTCGGGGCTCGCCTCCACCTCGGTCGGGGCGTATGCCGGAGCGCAGATCATGGAGGGCCTGCTGCACGTCCGTATCCCGCTCCTGATCCGCCGCGCCGTGACGCTCGTGCCCGCTCTCGCGCTTCTCGCGATCGGCACCGAGCCCACGTGGACCCTCGTGCTCAGCCAGGTGGTGCTGAGCATCGGCATCCCCTTCGCCCTCGTGCCCCTCATGGTCCTCACGAGCCGTCGGGCCCTCATGGGCGACTTCGCCAACGGACGCCCGATGCGCCTCGCGGCGACGATCGTGGCCCTTGCGATCATCGCTCTCAACGTCGCCCTCGTGGTGTTCACGGCCCTCGGTCTCGGGTGAGCCCGCCCACCCGTCCGGACCGGGGCGGCGGGTAGCATCCGAGCTGTGGACCCCGACGATCTGACCCCCGTGGCCCAGGACTACCTCAAGGTGATCTGGAGCAGGACCGAGTGGGGCGCGGCACCGATCACGACGGGGGAGCTCGCCGCCCGCTTCGGCACGAGCGCCGCGAACGTCACCGAGACCGTGCGGCGCCTCGCGGCGCAGGGCCTGCTGGAGTACACGCCCTATCGGCCGGTGCGCCTGACGGCCGACGGCACGGTGTGCGCGGTCGCGATGGTCCGTCGCCACCGCCTGCTCGAGACGTACCTCGTCGAGGCGCTCGGCTTCGCGTGGGACGAGGTGCACGACGAGGCGGAGCGGCTCGAGCACGCCGCCTCGCCCGCGCTCATCGACCGCATCGACGCCGCCCTCGGCCATCCGTCGTCCGATCCCCACGGTGACCCGATCCCCTCCGCGAGCGGCCGCACCTCCCTGCCACCCGATGCGATGCTCCTGACCGAGGTCACGACGCCCGGGGATCTCCGCGTGGTGCGGGTCTCGGACGCGGAGCCCGCGGTGCTCGGGGCCGCGCACGACCTCGGCCTCGTCCCGGGTCAGGTCGTGCGCATCGAACCGAGCGCCGGTGCGCGCTGTGGTGACGCCCCGGACGGGACTGCCGTGCCGGCCGCGCTCGTGGTCCGCCCGTGCGCCGGCTCGGAGCTCGTGCCCGTTCCCCCCGATGTGGCCGCGGCGGTCCGCGTCGCCCCGGTCGGGGACGATGCGGCACGCCGGTCTCCGGCAGGTGATCAAGCCCCGCGGGACTAGGCTCGGCGGACATGGAACACCCCGCCTCGCCCGGCGAGCACGGCCCCGCCGGGCAGCCCGCCCCTGTCGACACCCGCACTCCCGCTCAGTACTGGGAGGACCGATACGGCACCGAGCACGTCTGGTCCGGGAAGGTCAACGCGACCACCGCCGCGGTCGTCGCGCAGCTGTCGCGCGAGAGCGCCGCTCCCGGTCGCGCCCTCGACCTCGGCTGCGGCGAGGGTGCCGACGCGATCTGGCTGGCCGAACGCGGCTGGGACACGACCGGCGTCGACATCTCCACGACCGCGACCGAGCGCGCCCGGCTCGCGGCTCTCGAGGCGGGACTGCCCGATGACCGGATCCGCTTCGTGGCCGCGGACCTATCGGCCTGGGCCTCCTCACCGGCGGCTGAGGGCGACCCCTCGGGCGGGCTGCTCGACGGCCCGTTCGATCTCGTCACCGCGAGCTTCCTCCACTCCACGGTGGAGCTGGCCCGCACGGCGATCCTCCGCCGCGCGGCGGACACGCTCGCCCCGGGTGGACACCTGCTGATCGTCTCGCACGCGGCGCCGCCCCCGTGGGCCTCCGAGCTGGACCGTCACGGCCACGAGGAGCTGCTCGACCCCGCCGGAGAGCTCGCGGCCCTGGCTCTCGATCCCGACCGGTGGCACACCGAGCTCGCCGAGACGCGGCGACGCCAGGTCATGGATCCCGAGGGACGGCCCGCCGAGATCGAGGACGGCGTGCTGCTGCTCCGACGCGGCGCCTGACTGTTGCGCGCCTGCCTCCTCGAGCGCGCTCGCGGGACGTCCACGAGGGCACGATCCCAGGCCGTCCGGAGGACCGCCCGCTACCCTGGACCCATCCACCGGCCCCGTGCAACCCGCGCCTGCGGACCGGCGGCCCCACCTCCCAGACCGAGAGGCCACCGCATTGGGCGAACTGTCCCTTCCCTTCGAGATCGCCTCGATGTCGATCCTGGTCGCCATCCTGCTGGTCGACCTGCTGCTCGTCCTCAAGCGGCCGCACGTGCCGTCGATCAAGGAGTGCGCGGCCTGGATCGGCTTCTACGTCGGCCTCGCGCTGATCTTCGCCATCGCGATCTGGTACCTCGGCGGCCACCAGCCCGCCGTCGAGTTCATCGCCGGCTGGCTGACGGAGTACTCGCTCTCGGTCGACAACCTGTTCGTGTTCCTGCTGATCATGGGCCGCTTCGGCGTGCCCCGGAAGTACCAGCAGGAAGTGCTCATGGTCGGCATCATCATCGCGCTCGTCGCACGCGCGATCTTCATCGGGGTCGGCGCCGTCGCGATCGAGCACCTCTCGTGGATCTTCTACATCTTCGGGGCGTTCCTGCTCTACACCGCCTGGAACCAGGCCCGCGGCGAGGACGACGAGGACGACAGCGAGACCTTCATCCAGCGCTGGCTGCGCAAGGTCATCCCGGTCACCGAGGAGTTCGACGGCAACAAGCTGCGCACACGCATCGACGGCAAGAAGGTCTTCACGCCGATGCTGCTCGTGTTCGTCACCATCGGCCTGACCGACGTCATGTTCGCCCTCGACTCGATCCCGGCGATCTTCGGCATCACCCAGAGCGCGTTCATCGTGTTCACCGCCAACCTGTTCGCCCTGATGGGCCTGCGCCAGCTGTACTTCCTGCTGGGCGGCCTCGTCGAGCGCCTCGTGTACCTGCACTACGGCATCGCGGCGATCCTCGCCTTCATCGGCGTCAAGCTCATCTTCCACGCGATCCACGAGTCGCCGCTGTGGCCCGAGGACAGCGGATTCGGCCAGTTCATGCATCGTGTGCCGGAGATCGGCACGGGTGTCTCGCTCGGCTTCATCGTCCTGGCCATGGCGGTCGCGACGGTCGCCTCCCTCATCTGGGGGCCCCGGGGCGGCTCCGGCCCGCAGACCGAGGGCGGGGCGGACGACTCCGAGCACATCGAGGCGTGAGCTCCTCCGCGCTCACCGGGCGGGCCGCCGTGGAGGGCGCTACGCCGGGAGGTCCACCACCCAGGGGCTGCGCGGGAGCGTCGCGGGGTCCCAGTGCGCGAGCACGTCGGACGCCGTCCGACAGTCCGCCAGGCCGAGCGAGACCCCGATGCGGTCCACGACGTCGCCCGCGGTCTCCCCGCGCGCGAGGCGATCGCGGAGCGTGACGGCCCCGTCGCGCTTGGCCAGGCGCGCCCCGCTCGCGGACACGGCGAGCGGCACGTGCGCGTACTCGGGCGCGGCCGCGCCCAGCAGGTGGGCGAGGTAGGCCTGACGCGGGGCCGAGGCCAGCAGGTCGTCGGCGCGCGTCACCTGGTCGACACCCGCCGCTGCGTCGTCCACGACCACGGCGAGGTTGTACGCCACCACGCCGTCGCCACGACGCAGCACGACGTCGTCGACACCGGCGGTGACCTCGCCCGCGAACAGGTCGTGCACGGTCCATGTCGCGACCTCGGCGCGCAGACGCAGAGCCGGTTCGCGATGGAGCGCGTGCATGCGAGCTCGTCCCCGCTCCCGCTCGGTGGGCGTCAGGTCGCGGCAGGTCCCCGGGTAGGCGCCCGGAGGCGTGTGAGGGGCGCTCGGTGCCTCGAGGATCTCCCGGCGCGTGCAGTAGCACTCGTAGACGCGTCCGTCTGCGGCGAGTCGGTCGAGCTCCCGTGCATAGGCCTTGGCGCGCTCGGACTGCCGCACGACCGGGCCGTCCCAGTCGAGGCCGATCGCAGCGAGATCCTCGAGCTGGCGCTCCTCGGCGCCGGGTCGCACCCGGTCCAGGTCCTCGACGCGCAGGTGGAAGGCGCGGTCGCTGCGGCGGGCGAGCACCCAGGCGAGGATCGCGGTGCGCAGGTTCCCCAGATGCAGCTCGCCGCTCGGCGACGGCGCGTAGCGGCCTGCCCCCTGCATGGTCTCGACGCTCATGAGGTGGCCGCCCGCACGTGACGGTCGAGCACCACGAGACCGCTCGGCGCGGACCGAGCGGTCAGGAGCAGTTGGCCGGAAGGGGGCGAGAACAGCATCTGCTCAGTGTAGGAACGCCTGCGGACGAGCGAGCGGCCGCCCGACCGGGTGGGTCGGACGGCCGCTCGGGTGCGGGCTCGTGGAGCCGGGATCAGGAGTCGCCGCGGTGCGTGCCCCGCTTGCCCTCCTCGGCGGCGCGGTTGGGATCCGCCGGGTTGTCCTCGGGGTTGACCGCCGGGTCGATGACGCGCCCCTGCTCGGGGAGGTCCTCACCGCGGTGCGTGCCGGCGGAGCCCGACGCGTCCTTGTCCGACGCCGAGTCGAACTTGACGTCGTGCGGCGTGGTGTCGGCCGTGCGGTCCTCGGTCTTCGAGGTCTGCGGCGCGTTCTTGCCGCCCTGCAGGGACTGCGCGACGTCACCGGCCTCGGCACCGCCCACCGCGTCGGAGACCTCGGTGGAGTCGGTGTCGGTCGCGGCCGACGCCGGGTAGTGGGCGCGGGCGAAGTCGGCCGGCGGGGCCCACGGGTCCTCGACCGGACGGGTGCGCTTCCACACGGCGTATCCCGCCGCCGCGCCGGCCGCGGTCAGGGCGAGCACGAGCAGCACCGTGCCGGCACGGCCCTTGCGCTGCTTCGGGGTCGGCTGGGCGTAGGCCTTCTTGATCTCGCCCTGGCCCTTGTCGAGCTCCTTGCGAGCGGCGTCCACGGCGGCCGAGACGGCGGAGGCGACCACGGTGTTGGTCGCGCCGGCCGTGCGGCGCGCGCGGCAGGTAGTCGTCCTGCAGGTCGTGGCGGAGCTTCTCGGCGCGCGGGCTCAGCGAGTCGGCGAACTGGGCGATCCTGTCGCCCTGGTCCTTCGCGGCCTCCTGCACCTGCGGGAGGTACTG
>DAMDHZ010000010.1:0-4042 GCA_032101665.1 Brachybacterium sp.
GACCTCATCACGGGCCCACTCGGGCACGTCGCGCCGCTCCCCGACCGTGCCGGCGCGTTCCGCGTGAGCCGCGAGGATCCCGCGCGGCCCCCGAGGATCGAAGCCCATGATGCGGCCGGGCGTCGCGCCGCCGCGGCGTTCGTCGAGCACGCCGACCTGCTCTCGCATGCGGCCGGGCACGGCCCATGGGTCGGCCAGGCCCTCGACGTCGCGACCGTGAACGGACCGTAGGCCGGCTGCGCGCTCGCCGTCGTCGACAGGTACGACCGGGTCGGCCAGGTGCTCGACGCCATGACCGGTGCCTGGAGATCAGCGATGCGCTCGATGGTCGGGACCGCGCTGCGTCACGACGGCGCGGGTCCCGGCGTCGGCTGCAGCGCCTCGTCGAGTGGTGCGTTTCCGTCGGCCTGCTGATGCGAGAGGCACGTTGTCGTCGCCATCTCGTCGGGTTCCGCCGACAACGTGCCACTCGATGCGGGGTTCCGCCGACATCGTGCCTCTCGACGGCCTGTCCCGCCGATCCGGCTCCCCGGCATGCGCAGCCCGCTGAGCCGCCCTCAGCGGCGCCCGTCGTCCTCCGGATCCCCTGCGCTTCCCGTGCCGCGGGGCCGTTCCGGGCTGGCCGTCCCCCGCGACCTCTCCGGTGAGGCAGCCCCGCCGAGCGCACGGGCCTGGTCCGGCATCACCACGTCCTCGGGAGCGATCTCGGCGGCCACGAGCTCCACGCGGAACGTGGCGCCGCCCCCGGGCGTCTGGTGGATCGAGATGCGTCCCTTGTGCTGCTCGACGATCGTCGCCGCGATCGAGAGGCCGAGCCCCGCGCCGCCGCCCTGGGTGGCCGAGCGCTGGCGCGACTCGTCGGTGCGGTAGAAGCGCTCGAACACCTTCTCGCGCTGCTCGCGCGGGATGCCCTCGCCGTGGTCGCGCACCTCGATGAGCACGGTGCCCTCGCGCGAGCGCCCCGCGGCGATCTCGACGGGTGAGCCCTTGGGCGTGTGACGGTTGGCGTTGCCCACCAGGTTCAGGATGACCTGGCGCAGTGACGGCTCGTCGGCGAGCACCCCGATCGGCACGTGCGGCTGCACGGTCAGCGGCGTCCCCGACAGCGACGTCACCATCACCCGGCGGTCCGGGTCGAGGGCGCGCAGGTCCTGCGCGGCGTCGAAGATGGCGTCGGAGATGTCGACCGGTCGCAGGTCCGGCTCGGGGTTGTCGTCCAGGCGCGCGAGCCGCAGTAGGTTCTCCACGAGCGAACCCATCCGGCGCGCCTCGTCCTCGATGCGCCGCATCGCCTGCGCCACGTCCTCGTCGGTGCGCAGTGCCCCCATCCGATACAGCTCGCCGAAGCCGCGGATCGCCGCGAGCGGGGTGCGCAGCTCGTGGGAGGCGTCGCCCACGAACCGCCGCATGCGCGCCTCCGACGCCGTGGCCTTGGCCTCCGAGCTCGACTGCGCCTCGAAGGAGTCCTCGATGCGCACGAGCATCTCGTTGAGGGACACCGCGAGGTCGTGCACCTCCTGGGAGGTGCCGCTCACGGGGACGCGCCGCGACAGATCGCCGCCGACGATCTCGCGCGCCGTCGCCTCGACGTCGCGCAGCGGTTCGAGGGCGCGATAGGCGGTCCAGCCGCCGATTGTCGTGCCGGCGAGCACCACCGCCGTGCCCACCACCACGATCAGCAGAGCCATCTTGTACATCGTCTGGTCGACGTTCTGCAGCGGCAGGGCGATGAACACGGTGCCACTCGAGTCGTCATCCGGGACCGCCACCACCCGCCAGCGGTTCTGGTTCGCATCGAGCTCCGTGAAGGCCTGGCCGCCCTGGGCGATGACCTGCTGGCGGTTCCAGGCCGGGAACGTCAGGCGCGACATGTCCTGTCCGTCGTTCTGCTCGACCCGTCCGAGCGTCGTGCCGTCGGCGGCGCGGTACTCGACCACGAAGTTCACGGGAGCGATCGAGTGGTCGCCGGGGGCGTCGTCGGGCGACAGATCCGCGGGCTGCGTGCTCACGATCTGCGCGATCGCATCGTGGAGATCGTCGTCGACCGACCTCAGGAGCGTGCGATGCAGGAGGTACAGCGAGAGCGCACCGGTGACGACGGTACCGGCGACGAGGACGAACGAGATGACGCCGACGACCCGTGTCCACAGGGACACGGGTCGGTCGGGGCGGAGGGTGCGGCGGGGCACGAGGGCGCCGGCGTCAGTGCGAGTCGGCCGCTCGCAGCACGTACCCGATGCCGCGCTTGGTGTGGATCATCGGCTCGCCGACGACGTCGATCTTGCGGCGCAGGTAGGAGATGTAGGACTCGACGATGCCGACCTCGCCGGACCAGTCGTAGTCCCACACGTGGTCGAGGATCTGGGTCTTGGAGACCACGCGACCGGCGTTCAACATGAGGTAGCGCAGGAGCTTGAACTCGGTGGGGGAGAGGTCGATCGGGGAGTCGGCCCGGGTGACCTCGTGGGAGTCCTCGTCGAGGCGGAGGTCTCCGACCACGAGCGAGGAGTCGCTCGGCTCCTCGGAGCGGCCGTGGGTGCGGCGCAGCACGGCCCGGATGCGGGCCACGACCTCCTCCAGGCTGAACGGCTTGGTCACGTAGTCGTCGCCGCCGACGGTCAGGCCCGCGACCTTGTCCTTGGTCTCGTCACGCGCGGTGAGGAACAGGATCGGGTAGTGCTCGCCGCGGTCGCGCAGGCGGCGCGTCACGGTGAAGCCGTCCATGTCCGGCAGCATCACGTCGAGCACGACGAGGTCGGGCTGATGCTCGGTGGCCTCGCGGATCGCCTCGTTGCCCGTCGAGGCCGTGAAGACCTCGAAGCCCGCGAAGCGCAGGGACGTGGCCAGCAGGTCACGGATGTTGGGCTCGTCGTCCACGACGAGCAGGCGGGCCTCGAAGTCCCGGTCCTGGTCAGCGTTCATGTGACCAGTCTGAGCGTCCGGCGTGAGAATCTGCTGGATACTGGCTGAGAATCTGGGGTCAAGGCTGAGGACTGGGCATCCGATCGATCGGCCCCTGGCGCGCCGTCACCGCCCGTTGACGAGGTGCCGGACGGCGTTCTGGCTCTTGCGCAGGCGGCGCAGCTGAAAGGACAGCTGGATGATGCGGACCGAGCCCACGAGAGCCATCACGAGCGCGCCCGCGATCGCCGCGAGCAGCATCGCGACGCCGAGCGGCAGGTCGAACGAGGCCGCGAAGTACTCGAAGGTCGCGCGCTGGTTGTTCTGGATGACGAAGATCAGCAGCGCGACCAGCACGATCGCGCCCAGGATGAGCGCGATCCAGATCCCGGCGGTGCGGGAGCCGCTTCTCACCGGCTCCTCATGGAGCTGCTCGGCGAGCTGCGCGTCACGGTCCTGCTCACGGTGGCCGGGCCGGCCGTGTCGATCGGCGGGCTCCGCGGCCGGCTCGGGCCGGGCACCGTCTGCCGGGCCTGCGGGGCCGGTGGCGGTCGGGTCGGTGCCGGGGGCGGAGACGGGGTCGCGACGGTCGTCGGGGGAAGTGGTCACGGGAGGCTCCTAGGGTGGGAAGGGAGGCGCGTGCCGCCGGGTGTCCCCACTGTAGCGAGGGCGCCCCGCGATGGCGCCCGCCCCTCACACCCCTGCCAGGTCCTCGGCGTCGACGATCGAGTACCCGTATCCCTGCTCGGCGAGGAACCGCTGGCGGTGCGCCGCGAAGTCCTGGTCCTGGGTGTCGCGCGTGACGACGGTGTAGAAGTGCGCCTCACGGCCGTCGGCCTTGGGGCGCAGCAGCCGCCCGAGCCGCTGTGCCTCCTCCTGACGGGAGCCGAACGCGCCCGAGACCTGCACCGCGACCGAGGCCTCCGGCAGGTCGATCGAGAAGTTTGCGACCTTGGAGACGACCAGGCGGTCGATCTCGCCGCGGCGGAACGCGGCGAACAGCTCCTGGCGCTTCTTCACGCTGGTCTGGCCCGTGATGAGGTCGCAGCCCAGACGCTCGGAGATCTCCTCGAGCTGGTCGAGGTACTGGCCGATCACGAGCATCGGCTCGCCCGTGTGCCTCGCGGCGAGCTGTTCGACC
>DAMDHZ010000010.1:4052-6767 GCA_032101665.1 Brachybacterium sp.
TTGGCAGGATGGGTCGCGGCGAGGCGGTGTCGGTCCTCGGCCTCGGCGGTCGCGTACACCATGCGGTCGGACTCGGGGAGGGAGACCCGCACCTCCGTGCACACGGCGGGGGCGATGTACCCCTGGGACTCGATGTCCTTCCACGGGGCGTCGTACCGCTTGGGGCCGATGAGGGAGAACACCTCGCCCTCGCGGCCGTCCTCGCGCACCAACGTCGCGGTCAGACCGAGTCGACGCCGCGCCTGCAGGTCCGCGGTCATGCGGAACACGGGTGCGGGCAGCAGGTGCACCTCGTCGTACACGATGAGGCCCCAGTCGCGGGCGCTCATGAGCTCGAGGTGCGGATGCACGCCCTTGCGCTTGGTGGTGAGCACCTGGTACGTCGCGATCGTGACGGGCCGGATCTCCTTCCGGGTGCCGGAGTACTCGCCGATCTCGTCCTGGTCGAGGGAGGTGCGGCGGATCAGCTCGTCCTTCCACTGCCGCGCGGAGACCGTGTTGGTCACCAGGATCAGCGTGGTCCGCGAGGTCTGGGCCATCGCGCCCGCGCCCACGAGGGTCTTGCCGGCGCCGCACGGGAGCACGACGACGCCGCTGCCGCCCAGATGGAAGCCCTCGACGGCCTCGCGCTGGTAGGGACGCAGCGACCACGTGTCCTCGACCAGGTCGATGCGATGGTGCTCGCCGTCGACGTACCCGGCGAGGTCCTCGGCGGGCCAGCCGAGCTTCACGAGCGCCTGTTTGAGGTTGCCGCGCTCGGACGGGTGGACGGCCACAGTCGCGTCGTCGATGCGCTCGCCGAGCATGCCGGCGACGCGCTTGGCGCGCACGATCTCCTCGAGCACGGAGCGGTCGAGCGCGTGCAGGACGAGGCCGTGCGCGGGATCGGACCGCAGCTGCAGACGGCCGTACCGGTCCATCGTGTCGGCGACGTCGATGAGCAGCGAGTGCGGCACCGGGTAGCGCGAGTTCTCCACGAGCGCCGCGATCACCGACTCGGCGTCATACCCCGCGGCGCGCGCGTTCCAGAGCCCGAGGCTCGTGATGCGGTAGGTGTGGATGTGCTCGGGCGCCCGCTCGAGCTCCGCGAAAGGGGCGATCGCGGCACGGGCCGCGGGCGCGTTCGGATGCCCCACCTCGAGGAGGAGGGACTTGTCGCTCTGGACGATGAGGGGGCCGTCGGTCACCGGTCAAGGCTACGGCGCGAGCCCGCCGACGCCGTAGACGTCACGCGCAGGGCGAACAGCACGGGCCCGGCGCCGCTCAGGGCGGGGCCGAACCCGTGAGGTGGGGCACGACGGGGCGATCGGCGTGTCAGCCGATGCGAGCCGGCTCCGTGAACTCGCGACCGCTCAGACGATGGTGCAGGGCGGTCACGAACAGCGCGCCGAGCGGCATCAGGACGAACACACCGACCACGAGGGTGCCTCCGATCACGCCGGCCGCGACGAGGATCAGCATCGCGAGGATCGAGACGCCCACGTGGTCGCGGACCATGCGGAAGCTCTCGGACAGGCCGTCGGTGACGCCCCGGCCCTCGGCGACGGCGGGGAGGGTGAAAAGGCTCAGCACGGCGAGGACCAGGCCCGGGATCAGGCAGAAGATGCTGCCGACGCCGACCATGACGCCCACGAGCAGGGTGGCCAGGATGAGGGGGCCGGTGCCGACGAAGGACTCGGCGAGGCTCGGACGCCGGCCCGCGCGGGCGATGCCCGCCGCCCGGTAGGCACCGGTCGACCACAGGAGGCTCACGACCGCCGACAGGATCGAGCCGATCAGACGAATGCCGCTGGTCCACAAAGGCGCCGTCGAGGAGGTGTAGTAGCCGTCGGAATACGTGGCCGCCATGACGATCGCCTCGAGCAGGATCGGGCCGAGCACGAGGGCGAGCGAGATCAGACCGTAGACGACCGCCGGGATCAGGAACGCCCCGATGTTCGCGACGAAGGCCGACCACATCCAGCGGAACGAGGCGCCCAGATCGGCGCCGAGGTCCGTGCCGGGGCGCGGCGCGCCCGGCATCGGAGCGCCCTGCGCGGACCAGGCGGGCGGCCCCTCGGCGCTCCAGGTCGGCGCGCTCTGGCCGGGAGTGGTGCCCCAGCCGTTCTGCGGGGCGGGGTTCGGCTGGTCCCGGGGCTGCTGGCCGCCTTGCGGGCCGCTCGCGTACGGGTCGCCGCTCTGTCCGGCTCCGCCCCAGCCGGGCTGCTGGCCGGCGACGTCCTGCGGGCCGCTCGCATACGGGTCGCCGCTTCGCCCGGCGGCGTCGGGAGCGTTCCCGTGGGGTGAGCCCCAGGGCGAGGGATCCGCCGGGGATCCGGGCGGGCCGTAGGGATTCTGGTCGGTCATGGGGAACGGGCTCCTGGGTCTGGACGCGGCGGTGAGGACGGGGGCGCGCGAGGCGGCCGTGCACACGCTACCCAGGAGCAGTGGCCCTTCGCGCGCCGGCGGACCCCGATGTGACGTGCCGGGCGCGCTGCGGGGCCGTGAGCCCTGCACAACGGTGTATGAGAGAGCCGCAGCCCTCCGGAATCGAAGGGCTGCGGCTCTCTCGAACAGATCTGTGCAGGGTCCCCCTGCGCGCCGGGAGACTCCGATGTGACGTGCCGGGCGCGGAGTGGCCCGGCAGGCGGGGGCAGGCGGGCCCGCGCTGGCCGTCGGCGGCGGCCTCAGGCGCGCGCGGGCTCCTGGAGCTCGCGTCCGTTCAACCGCTCGAAC
>DAMDHZ010000010.1:6777-10938 GCA_032101665.1 Brachybacterium sp.
GAACAGCGCCAGGTACAGCAGTTGCTGCAGGGGGATCAGCAGGATCACGAGCACCCCGGTCACGAAGAGGAACGAGGTGACGGTGCTGATCACGGCCGACGCCGCATAGACGATGAGAGCCGCGAGGATCGAGGTCCCCGGATGCGACTTGACCGTGTTCCAGCTCTGCGAGAAGGCCTCGCCGAGCGAGGCACCGCGCGCGGACGCGGGGATCGCGTACATCAGGACGACCCCGAGGACGAGGCCGGGGATCACGAAGAGGATCGAGCCGACCCCGGTGAGCACGGCCACCACGAGTGCGGTCAGGATCGTGCGCCCCGTGCCCGTGAAGCCCTGGCCGATGCTCGGGCGGCGCCCGTCGATCACCTCGGCACCGGCCCGGGTGGCACCGGTGAGCCACAGCAGCGAGCACACGGCGGCGATGACGGTGATGGCGATGCCGATCCCGATCGCCCCCGCGATCTGGCCGCCCGTGATGCGCGGCGAGCCGTACCCGTCGTAGGCGTCGAAGGAGAAAGCGCCGAGGGCGCCGATGATCCCGAACACCCCGACCACGATCACGAGCGTGGTGACGACGCTGTAGACGACGGCGGGCACCACGAACGGGCCGATGTTGCGGGCGAAGGCTTTCCACGCCCATGTCACGGAGGCTCCGAGGTCGGCGCCCACGTCGGCGCCGGGAGCCGGCGCGGGCGGAGTCGTGTATCCGGCAGAGGGATAGCCGCCGCCCTGCCCGGTCGCACCGGGGTCGGCGCCGGGCGCCGACGCATAGGGGCTGGGTCCCGGTGCGCCGTACCCCTGCTGTCCGGCGCCGGCGGGCGGGCCGCCGGTCGGGGCCCCGTACCCTGAGGCCCCATGACCCGATGTCCCGTATCCCTGTGTCCCGTATGCGGGGGCCCCTGAGGGCTCTGAGCCGGCCGGCACCGAGGAGCCGTGCGGAGAGGACGACCCGGTCGGAGCCGGTGCTGCCCAGGGATCGGGCGGGCGAGGAGCGTCGGGGACGCCCTGGACGTCCGGCTCGTGCGGGTGCGAGGTGCCGTCGGGCCCGGGGTCCGCGGGCGGATTCGGCGGGGTGCTGCTCATGGCGGCTCTCCTTCTGATCGGGCGGACGGTCGGTGGTTCCCGTGACACCCCCAACCTACGGAATCTGCGGTCGCACCGCATTCGACGCGCGCCCTGTTCCCGCCCCGACCTTCGTCGGGCCCCGGCGGGTGCTGACAGGCCCGGAGTGGGCGCCCCCGTGCGGCGCGACGCTCCGTCCCTACAATGGCGGGGAATGCCGCGCGGGCGGCGCGTCCGTCTGCCGCGTCGGCACCTGTCGCACCCGAGATCAAGGAGCACGCGCATGGCCACCTTCGAACCGTCCCCCCAGGACTCCGCCGACATCGGCGTCACCGGCATGGCCGTGATGGGGTCGAATCTCGCCCGGAACCTCGCCCACCACGGCTACAAGGTCGCGATCCACAACCGGTCGGTGTCCAAGACGGAGACCGTGATCGACGAGCACGGCGGCGAGGGGGAGTTCTTCCCGTCGGAGTCGACCGAGGACTTCGTGAAGTCGCTCAAGAAGCCGCGCGTCGCGATCATCATGGTCAAGGCCGGCAAGCCCACCGACGCCGTGATCGAGGAGCTCGCCCAGTACATGGAGCCGGGCGACATCATCGTCGACGGCGGCAACTCGCTGTTCACCGACACGCGTCGTCGCGAGGCCGCGATGAAGCAGCGCAACCTCAACTTCGTGGGCATGGGCGTCTCGGGCGGCGAGGAGGGTGCCCTCAACGGCCCCTCCCTCATGCCCGGCGGCTCCAAGGACGCGTGGGAGCGCCTGTCGCCGATGCTGCGCGACATCGCCGCCAAGGCCGAGGAGGACGGCGAGCCCTGCACCACCCACGTGGGGGCCGACGGCGCGGGCCACTTCGTCAAGATGGTCCACAACGGCATCGAGTACGCCGACATGCAGGTGATCTCCGAGGCCTACGACATGATGGCGCGCGCCCTGGGCCTCGATGCCCATGCGATCGGCGACGTGTTCGAGACCTGGAACGAGGGGGACCTGCAGTCCTTCCTCATCGAGATCACCGCGACCGTGCTGCACCACGACGACGTGCGCACCGGCCGCCCGTTCGTCGACATCATCAAGGACGAGGCCGCCCAGAAGGGCACCGGTGCGTGGACCGTGCAGACGGCCCTCGACCTGGGTGTCCCGGTCACGGGCATCGCCGAGGCGACCTTCGCCCGCTCCGTCTCGGGCGACGTGGACCAGCGCGCCGCGGCGCAGAAGGTGCTCGAGGCCCGCACCGCCGACGAGAAGATCGACGACCCGCAGCAGTTCATCGACGACCTGCAGAAGGCGCTGTACGCGTCCAAGCTCGTCGCCTACGCGCAGGGCTTCGAGGAGATCTCGAAGGGCGCGGAAACATACGACTGGGATATCAACCTCGGTGACATGGCCAAGATCTGGCGCGCGGGCTGCATCATCCGCGCCAAGTTCCTGGACCGCATCACCGAGGCCTACGACCGCGACCCGGGCCTGAAGCTCCTCCTCGCGGACCCGTACTTCGCCGAGGCGATCAACGACTGTGTGCCCGCGTGGCGCCGCGTGGTGGCCTTCGCCGCCGCCAACGGCTTCCCCGTGCCCGTGTTCGCCTCGAGCCTGTCCTACTACGACGCGATCCGCTCGGAGCGCCTGCCCGCCGCGCTCGTGCAGGCCCAGCGCGACTACTTCGGCGCCCACACGTACAAGCGTGTGGACGACGAGGGCAGCTACCACGTGGAGTGGACGAAGGATCGCTCGGAGACCCGCATCGGTGGCGGCGAGGGCGGCGTGACGCACGGCGCCGTCGACGCGGCCGCGGGTGAGCAGACCCAGGAGGAGTCGACCCGCTGATCTCTCGCGCGAGGACGTGGAAGGCCCGGACCATGATGGTCCGGGCCTTCCTGCATGCGGGGCGCGCCGCGCGGTCGGTGCCGCGGCGGAGCGGCGCGCCGCGTCGTCAGTAGCTCGAGGTCGGGGTGCTCGCGATGCTGAGGGCCACGATCAGGCCGTAACCCACGAGCACGAGCACGATCCAGATCGCGTAGGCGATCCAGCCCCACTTGTAGTACTTGTTCGCCGTGGGGAGGTCGGTGTCGGCCTTGGTCAGACCGAGGATGCCCAGGATGATCGTGATGATGTTGAAGAAGCAGACGGCCGCCACGACGATCTGCACGATCCACTTGGTCTTCGAGACGGGCGCGTAGCCCGGCGCGACACCGCCCTGCGGGGTGCCCGGCGCCTGGTAGGAGGGGACGCCGCCGGCAGGCGCGGCGTAGGGATCGCCGGCGCCGCCGGGGGCGGGCGAGCCGAAGGAATCGCCGTTCGCACCGCTGGACGCGCCGTAGGGATCGTTCGGGCTGCCGGCTCCCGAGCCGTAGGGCTCGTGGCTGCCGCCGGTCGGGGGGTTGTTCGGGCTGGTCATGGATCTCCCCTTGCAGAGTCGGCCGGAGCAGGGTGCCCGGCAGTCGGTCGTCTCGACCGCACGAGCGGGGGCTCGTCGACGGTCCGCAGGAGAGTACCCCAGGGGTGGCGCACGCCACGTCACGAATCACCGGGTGGGACGGCGAGAGATCGGTCGATCGGGGAGCGGAGGCCGCGATCGCCGTCTCAGCCGAGGGTCACGCGGTGCACGAGCACGGTGAACTCCTCCGCGCCGCGCACGTCGCGGGCTCGCAGCCGACCGCCGTCGAGCGACAGCGGGACGGCCTCGCGCGTGATGATGCCGCCGCGGCCGTCGACGATGCCCAACCGGAGGGGAGCGGCGTGCGCGATCGCCTCGAGCAGACGGTCCGTGACCGAGGGATCCTCGCCCGCGTTCTGCTCCGCCTCGCGGATCCGGGCGACCGCCTCGGCGGGCGGCAGGCGGAGCTCGGGCCCCTCGACCACCTCGAGCTCGGCATCGACGGGGCCGCCGTGCAGGGTGTGGTCGCGCTCGTCGCGCGCCGTGCGCCCGTCGGACCCCACGGCGATCGCCGAGAGCCCCGAGCGGCGCACCACCTGCAGGACGAAACCGGGATCGGCCGTCGACACCGCGACGGTCGGGGCGAGGCGCTGCAGGAACAGGGGCTCGGCCGCGGGTGAGGACTGGAACAGGGTCAGCACGGCCTCGTCGGCGGTCAGGTAGC